>VAZG01000182.1 GCA_005885285.1 Alphaproteobacteria bacterium
ATTGATCGCGATCTGGCGGGCTGGATAGGACAGCGCTTTGCGCACGATCTCCACGCCGGTCTTTTGGTCGTCATTTTTGGTGCGGAGCCCCTTGAGGTGCTGGGAGGCACGCAGCAGAGCGACGCCGCCGCCCGGCACGATGCCTTCCTCGACCGCCGCACGGGTCGCATGCATCGCGTCATCAACGCGATCCTTGCGCTCCCTCACCTCAACTTCGGTCGCGCCGCCGACGCGGATCACCGCGACGCCGCCCGCGAGCTTGGCCAGACGCTCCTGCAGCTTCTCACGGTCGTAGTCCGAGGTGGTCTCCTCGATCTGCGCCTTGATCTGATTGACCCGCGCCTCGATGTCGGCCTTCTTGCCGGCGCCGTTGACGATCGTGGTGTTCTCCTTGTCGATCATCACCTTCTTGGCGCGGCCGAGCATGGCGAGCGTGACGTTCTCAAGCTTGATGCCGAGATCTTCCGAGATCGCGTCACCGCCGGTCAAGACTGCGATGTCCTGCAGCATGGCCTTGCGGCGATCGCCGAAGCCCGGCGCCTTGACGGCCGCGACCTTCAGACCACCACGGAGACGGTTCACGACCAGCGTGGCCAAGGCCTCGCCTTCGACATCTTCCGCGACGATGACAAGCGGCTTGCCGGTCTGCACGATAGCTTCCAGGAGTGGAAGCAGTTCGTTCAGGCTGGAAAGTTTCTTCTCGTAGATGAGAATATAGACATCGTCCATTTCAACGCGCATCTTATCGGCGTTGGTGACGAAGTAGGGGGAGATGTAACCGCGGTCGAACTGCATGCCTTCGACGACCTCGAGTTCGGTCTCGAGCGACTTGGCTTCTTCAACCGTGATGACGCCCTCGTTGCCGACCTTCTTCATGGCGTCGGAGAGGAACTTGCCGATCTCCGTGTCGCCGTTGGAGGAGATGGTGCCGATCTGGGCGATTTCCTCGTTCGAGGTGACCTTCTTGGAGTTCTTGACGAGGTCGGCGACCACGGCTTCGACAGCCAGATCGATACCGCGCTTCAAATCCATCGGGTTCATGCCGGCGGCAACCGACTTGGCACCTTCCCGCACGATGGCCGCGGCGAGCACGGTCGCGGTGGTGGTGCCGTCGCCGGCCGCGTCCGCGGACTTGGAGGCGACTTCGCGCACCATCTGCGCGCCCATGTTCTCGAACTTGTCCTCAAGCTCGATTTCCTTGGCGACGGTGACGCCGTCTTTGGTGATGCGGGGCGCGCCGAATGACTTGTCGAGCACGACGTTGCGGCCCTTGGGACCGAGCGTGACCTTCACCGCGTTGTTGAGAATCTCGACGCCGCGCAACATGCGATCGCGGGCATCGACGCCGAATTTGACTTCTTTCGCTGACATAATGATCTCCGTTTTCAGTCCCAATCCCAAAGGCCGCGCGACTGCGCCGGTTCTTGAGGGATGAGATTTGGATTGCGGGCCTCAGCCTTCGAGAACGCCGGCTGCGCCGGCTCCTCAGGATAAGGAAAACTTGCTGCCGCTTAGGCGGCCTTCTTCTTGGCGGCGGGAACATCAGTGAGAACGCCCATGATGTCGCTTTCCTTCATGATCAGCAGTTCCTGGCCGTCGATCTTGACCTCGGTGCCCGACCATTTGCCGAACAGCACGCGGTCGCCGACCTTGAGGTCGATCGGGATCAGCTTGCCGGCTTCGTCACGGCCGCCCGGTCCGACCGCGGTGATCTCGCCTTGCGAGGGCTTTTCCTTGGCAGTGTCTGGAATGATGATGCCGCCAGTTGTCTTCTCTTCGGCATCGACGCGTTTGACCACGACGCGGTCGTGGAGCGGACGGAACTTCATGCGATCCTCCTTGGCTTTTTGTGATTATTTCGGATTGGCAGTCGCAATGGGCGAGTGCTAGCCGCTCCTCACATAGGTCTGTGACCCTGGGGCGCAAGGGCTTCGGCCCAGGATCTTCGACTTTAACTTGAGTCTCTTCAGGAGGAAGGTCTGGAGCGATTGCTAGCAGGCGAACTGAGTAAGCTCCTAGGGCGTTGATTGCTATGATCTATTGAACGTTTCTTTTTTGGCGAATAGAGAATCATGCAGCTGCTTTGGTAGGGCTGGAGGTTGCCATGATCGAGAAAGATGCGGTTTCCAGGGATTTCAAGAAGCAGGTCTTAGGCTACGGGCTGACAACAGCGGAAATCGTTTATCGCCGTCCGGATCGTCACTGGTTGCTACCGGCTAGTCTGACGACGTTTTTGGATGGGCCGGTAATGTCCGATACCGCGCAGACGGGAGAGAACTTTCAGCTGCGAAATTGTTCTATGGGCCAATCCAAACGACCGACCTGCCCCGAATGCGGGGGGTATCTGACTCTGGCGCCGCCTCCCGACGGCAAAGGTCCGCGCACACTCCAATGTCTTGAATGCGACCGCCCCGATCCGATCAAAACCGAAAAGATAATCGGCTGGCTGAACGGTGAACTAAAGCCGCCTAACTGAGCCACCTCAATAACGGAGCAAATTCCAGATGGACCGCGAGCGCCGCGATCAAAGGCATGCACACGACGATGCGGCGACCGATGTCCCCCGGCGAGTGAGACCGCGTAGCCTTCGCGCAGCTCGTCAGCGGTATTCCGGCGCGCCGCGCACAGCCTTAATGGCTTGCCGGGAAGCGATTTCACGCGCTTACTGGCCGAAAGAGGTCCGCCGTTCTGGACGCACAGCGGAAGATCGACAGAGCGCTAAAAGGGACGAAAGCGAAGTAAGCCGCCTGCCGCCTTGTGTCAGGCCCAATGCTGGCTGCAGCTTCTGTCGGACGTCGGACATAACGCGAGTCAGCTTTTTAGTATTGGGTAAGTCGGTTTGCCGCTACCGTTCCATCCCGAGGAGCGGGCAATGACCATTCACAGGCTGCTACAAAATATCCCATTAGAGCCGGAGGATATTGATCGTCTGGTGACCGCCTACGAAAAAGCATTACGCGCGCTTGGTCTCTCAGATCGCGGCGATCCCATGACGCTAATTGTCGCCAAGGCCGTAATCGACATCGGCCAGACCGGCGTTCGCGATCCGGCGCAGATTTCCCAACTCGCAATTAAAGCCATCGGCACCGTATAGGCAGCGCTCGACGGTGTCCTCCCGCTGTTCGGCAGAACGGTAGGAACGTTCAAGCATGATCCCGATTGGGTCTCCGAGAGGAGACATACATGCCGCACTTCTTCATCAACTTCCAAAACGTCAATGAGCTGATTCAAGACGACGAAGGCATTGATCTGCCCAGCTTGGAGGCAGCCCGGCAGGTGGCGCTGATCTCCGCTCGCGAGATACTGGCCGACAACGTCAAGAGCGGTACCAAAGACCGGTTGGTGGCGATCACCATCACCAACGAAAGCGGTCAAGAGCTTATGACGATCCCTTCCGCAGACCTGTTGCCAGCCCGATGAAGCGCGGGGCTTAGGGCGTCGCACTTCGGACTTTGTCGGTCTCCGCGCCAGCCTCGTTGACCTTGGCGCGATCAGGCCAACCTTCCGGCGACAGCGCCATCACCGGGTAACGGATATTGCCATCGATCATCGGCGGACTATCGAGCGGCTTTTCCGCCCATTGCCACCAGAGATCAAAAGCGTCTTTGTTCGTAATCTCACGACCTTGTAAGCCTTGGCTCGCTTGCGTCTTAGTAACGGCGCGGCGGGATGCGGCCGTTTCCGCAAAAGTGTGCTTTCCACGGGAGCTGATCAGCGGGAGTCGGCTCGAACGCCATGGCTCGAAGGCAGGCCGAGCGTTTCGCGAAGAAGGATGACAGAGGCTTTTCCAATGTCATCAAGGCTCAACAGCAATTCGTCGGACGCCTCGCGCACTTCCCCGACCGTCTTAAGCCCCGCAGCAGCCAACACGTTGCGAATACGCGCCGGTAATTCAACATCGCTGATCGGCGTATTGTCCGGAAGTTCTGGGATAGGATCAAGCATCACCAATCCCTTGGTCGCGTGACACGCCTTCAATGTCGCGAGGCTTTGTTTGTTCCAGTGCATCAGGTTGCGAGGGTGCGCCGGAGATTGCGTAGATGCCCCACCGGGTTGGCGCTGGAAATATGGGTCGGGGCAACTCGGCCCTAGCGCTGCTCAAATTTTATGGTCGAGACCGGCCACTTCCCACGGTGGCCCTTAATGGAGATTCGCAGACCGTGAAGCTCGTCAAGCCAAAGTTTTTCCACCGTCCCGGCCTTTCCATCAGTGAGGACTACGGCCTTGCCGACGATCTCCGTCTGGGCCTTCTCGAACGCACCGAGAATGATTGATGCACGGCGCTTGATTGGCATGCTTGCCTCTTTTTCCGCACGCGAACGTGCGCGAGCACCTTGCCCATAGAAAGAATTCCTTATCGGACGATCCTGTGGGCCTTCGCGCGCATTTTTCAGTCAATTGGGGCACGGCGTCCGACCTTAAGGGGCTGGACTAAACCTGCGCTCAGTGACCAAGCAAATTCCAAATGATCGCGAGCACCGCGATCAGCAGCATGCACATGATCACGCGGCGGCCGAGGGGACCGGTTCCTAGGTTCCCGACCGGTTCCGCAGCCCGTGATCTCCTCTGGGTTCAAAAGGCCGGTGCAGGAGATGCCCATCGGCGGTCTCGGCCCTCACATCAAATACTTCCCGGCGTCCGCATTGGGGGCAGCGGAAAATCATCTCGCGGGAATTTTGCCACCTTGAAGGTGGTCGACCAGCAGCCATTGGCCAGGCGTCGCATTGCGGGCATGCCACCAGGAGGCGATCGGATTCGGCCATGGCGGGTCTCCCATCAAAATACATTAGGTCCTGCCTTTAACCGCAACCGGAGACGATGGAAGACGTTCCACTTCGGGGCTGGTTGCAAAATTGGAACCATTTTCGGCTGTGTGACGTTCAGTGACAGTGCTTCTTTTTGGTTGGCCGCCCGGAAGCACACCTTCCCTGGGGCCCCAGCTACCACGGCTGGGGCCTTTGCTTGGGAACGAGCATCCGCTGTGATGCGTAGATTCCTCGCTTCCGGCTTCCATCCGCATGATGGCCGCAGCCGGAAGAAAACCCCCAAATGGGTTGGTGGCCCCGGATGGAATCCCCGCGCCGGGGCCGCTTTTAGGTTTGGCGCCTTCCAATATCAGTTCCCGATTCGAACAGCGGCCGGACATCTCCGCCACGATGGCCAAATTCGTCCACCATTGGCAGACCCCGTAGGACTACGGACTTCGAATTCTATGATCTGCTGATGAAGCCGCTGGACGCAACGGTTTGTTAGGTGCCTAGTGCCCTTGATGGAACGGACCGCCGCCCCTCCAGTTCCTCTTGCCAAAGAGCCCAATTGCCAAAAATGCGATGGGCTGATGCGCTTTGCTTGTACTGAGACGGACAAGCCGGATTTCGTGCACCATGTTTTTGAATGCAGGAAATGCCGAAGTACGCAGAGCTTCGTTACCGCCGTCTAGGATGCCCCTAGCAAATTCCAACCAGCGCCCGCGCCACGATCAGCAGCATGCACATTGATCGTGCGGCGGCCGATGCGGTTCAAGTCACGGGATCGGACCACACGCCCCCGCCACAGCGCTCGGCGATTGAGGCGGACCGAACGAGCGACCTTCGGGGCGCAGGAGAGTGCGCCCAAGCCTGTTGGGTATCAAACCATTGTCTCAGGACGTTGCCCGGTTGCGCGCCAGCAGCGGGGACGACGTGAAGATGTTAAAAAGGATCCAGGGCATTAGGAGGAAAAAGAGCATCTCAGTTATCTCGCTGTGCCGGTCGCCCCATTTTCGATGGCTTATCGATACCATACCTGAGTCGCTGCCAATCAGCACCCATGAGTGCGAATGACGCGCGGCACCGCGCCAGCACGGTAGTGTCTCAGTTTGAATTTTTAGGCGATTGACCGAGCCACAGCCTCACGCAAGCAAATGTGAGCATTCCGGCGACTACTCCCAGCGGTGCATTACCGGGGCCAGTGTTATACGGGCTATCGAGGAGTGACGCTAAAAGGCCTCCGATAAACGCACTCGCAAGTAGACCAAAGACCCAAATTCCAAAAGTACGCATTACCCCTCCTTGCGAAGCTTACCGCTAAGCATTACCCTATTAGGCGCTTAGCGCAAAGCAGGGAGGAAGGCTTATGCCTGTTGGGCTGTTTCGGAGCGAGGGTGGATGGGTGCATGTCGATTACGGAACCGGCACCACCATTCCGGTCCCGCGCTTAAAGTACGAGGCAAATGGATATAAGCCAGATTTCGACAAACTTCCCTCGGAAGCCGAGTACCTGGCCGCCGCAGAGAACAAGAGGGAAAATGATGCCAAGAAGCCCTAAAAGCGAAAAGCGCCCCGCCCACGCCATTGGCAACGCCATCATGATCGCCAAGATCGCCACTGGCGAGATTGAGGACATCACCACAGAGGACGGCAAGAACGCCGCCGCCGTGGCGCTGGGGCGCATGGGCGGCAAGGCGCGGGCGAAGGGCATGTCAGCCAAACGGCGGAAGGAGATCGCCAAAAAAGCCGCCGAAAAACGCTGGAAACACATCTCCCGGGAATAATTTACGGAATATTTTTTCTTGTTTTTTGTCGGCGACATGTACGCGGCCAATCCACTTGCCACCGTTCGCGGTCCCTATAGGAAAAAGAATGTCGAGATTTCAAACTGAGACACTACCGGCAGCACGCATCTCGGCGAAGGTGATCTTCTGCGGGCAGGTGGCGGGCATGCGCTTTTGAAGCGTCATCCGGGGGCGCGCAACGCTCATTGTCCGATATTGTTTAGTTGTTGCCGAAACGGCTGGAGCGTAAACGCATTCATTCGGAGAATTGTGATCGTACCGCCCTCAAGCTCCACCGCAATCTCGAAGATTGCAGGCTCAACTTCCTTAATGCGAGAATCTTTGCCGCGTTCAGCCGGCTGGGAGGCTTCGCATCCTCAGCAGCTGCCGGCAAGGTGAACGCAATAGCGATTGTTAATGCGACTAAAAGCTGTCTCAACGGCACCTCCCGTTCATTATGCACCGGCATCCAACCGCAACCTGCGGTCGACGGCAACGGAGAACGCGCGAAAGCCGCCCGTGAGGGCTTGGCTACCTATTGTTTCTCAGCGGGGGGATTTGCTTCGGGGGGCGGCCCTGGCGCTTCGGGCTCGGGCGTGCGTGTGGTGCCCCGAAGTTCTGGCCCGGCAGCGCAGTCGCCGGCCCAGAGCTTGGTCCCTTTGACCGTACCTACGAGCTTGCAGCCCATTGGTGCCGGCGGCTTTACCTGCTTCAGCGGCTTGCCGCCAACCTTGGGCGCCGCGGTTTGAGCGAATGCAGATGCCGAAAAGCCAATGATAGCGGCGAGGACCAGTAGAGTCCTGATCATCATCTCCCTCGCCTTCAGGCCGCCGCATCTCGACTTCGGCGGAAGAGTCGCACCCGTTCAATTCTCTCGCACTGCTCGCAACGATACTGAATGATATCTTTACCTTCGGCATCGGGGACGCTTTTCTCAAGCTTCATTGTCTCTTTGCATACGATGCAGTTCAAGAGATCTATGAGCGGGCTTTTATCGTCGTTCGCATGATATCCCCAGGCCACTCATTTTCCCTTCGCTTTCAGCGTGGCGATCCGCACGCGGAATTTCTCGATCTCCTTAAGAAGGTCGCGACATACTGGCCGCGCTGGGAGCTTGCGGGCAGTCTCTAGCAGCTTCGCGGCCATCGCCTCCAGTTGTTGCATCTCTGTTAGCGTTCGATCGGCCGATCCGGTCACCGCCCCGATGTGGAGTCCCTGGCAGGTTCATCTTGACTCTTATGGAGAGGCCCCGCAGCGAAGGCTGCGCTTATTGGCCGGCGATAGCGAGACAAATCTCGCGCTCGGGCTAGTCCACTACGTGTTTGTGCACGTCTCGGCCGTCGAAAGAGCCGGCCTGAGCACCCTCAACGAGGGTGCCAAGGTGAGCTACGAGGAGAAAGAGAACCGGGGCAAAACGTCCGCGGAAAATCTAAGATTCGGCTAAACCGCTTCTTTGCACCAAGCGCCGCCGGTTAGCCGGCGGGCTTTTTCCGCTCAAGGTGAGTTGATTCTGCTAGCATGCGGCACGCCACCCGCTGGGCGGGGTTCTTTTATGGATCAATTTATTTTTGAACCAATCGGGGTTAACTCGAATGCTCCAGGAGGCGCCTGCATTCTGCGGACGTTTGACGATGTAGGGGCTTTCATCCTCAACAACGTGGACACCAAAAACCGCCGGTCGGGACATTGGCAAGCTGTTCTGCAGGATCTGACGCAAGCCCGTTTCGGGGCGAGAAGGGCGGAAGTTCACGGTGCCATGCGCCACGCGCTGTTCGTGGAAGGTTGGCTAGCTAGTTAGAAGGGTCCCGTGGTGCGCCGGCGGGTTTTCTTAAGGCAGCCGTCGCAAACGGCTTAGGCCCACGGTCTCACTCTTTGCCTGCGCGGCCGGGATGACAGAAAACGTCGCCGATCTTTTCTCGATATAGACTTGGCTCATGCCCATCATCACCGCAGCAAGGTGATCACCGTGGGATGCGACGCGGACGCAGCGCTCACGCGGCAATTCCCGCTTACCAATAGCCCCAAGGTCTGTGGAAGCGAGCGGCCCCGGGTTCCTGGATGGCTTGCCAAGGACCGTAATCGTAATAGGGGCTATAGCCGACGTATGCCGGATAGTAGCTGTAGCCAGGATCGTAATAGGGACCATCATAGCCATAGGCGCTACTCGCGATCGCGCCACCGATTACGGCGCCAGCCAACGCGCCCGCTCCCAAGCCCCAGCCTCCGAAACCTCTATGGCCCCAGCCGCCTCCGTGCCAACCACCGCCGCCAAAGCCGTGGCCGCCAAAGCCGCCAAAGCCACGCGCCGAGGCGCCGGTCGGCGACAGGCCAATTAAGACAACTGCCAACAGAGCTATCACCGTTTTTCGCAACATCGTCGTAACTCCGCACAATAGGTCGCTCCCAGCATTATGACTCCCGTCGTGCGAGATAGTTTCAAGTATCGGAATGGCTCGGCCGTCCGCCTCCTTGATCAGCGCGGCATCGGCGCGGGCCTCGACCTCAATGTCGCGCGGCAGCGAGGCGGTAGCGCTCAACGGCTGAGCAAATTCCAAATGCTCGCCAGCGTCCACGATCATCGTCGTGATCACGCGGCGACCGATGCGGTTTAGGTATTGCACGTCGATTCTTGCGCGAAGGCTTCTTTCACGCGGTCTATCGCCGAATGGTTCCGGTTTTTCACCTTGACCCAGTCCGGCGACCGACCGGATCGATCTCGCCGCTTCGACACATGCCTTCGAGCCCCATTCTGCACGCGGCTTCGAACAGCTCGGGTCGGATCTCGCCTTGCTCAAATGGTGCGATGAAAATGCCGTCCAGTCGACGAGCCAGGAGCCGCGCGAGGTTGGTTTTGCGCATCGAGAGCGGCAGGCTGCGTAGGTCCTCGCCGTCGAGCGCCAGGACGTGCCTTCGCGGCGGTCGGGATGCAAAAATCAAACGCCTTAAACATGGCGGTAAGATAGGAAACCGGGTTGGCCCGTCAACGGACCTTGCGGCTGCCGCTGTGGGTTCGACGAACTCCCCGATGATGTTGGTAGGCTCGCGCATCTGCGGAGATGCCACGCGCAGATATCCCTTCTCGCAAAAGTCCTAGGAGGCAGAAGCCGATAGCGGTTCAGTTCCAGTGTTCACAATGTCGTGAGCGTGGTCTTGGCCGAACATAAAGTGTGCGGTTTTTGCATCCTATAAAGTGTTCGGGGCCGAGCGCTAAGAAGAGAAAAAGTGCTTGCCCATGAGGGCGCAATGCAAAGCAATCAATAAAGCGGGGACTAACCGAGTCGATTACGGGGACTGACTTTGTAACCAACGGAGTACTAATGATGGATAAGTCAATAGCGGGACAAGTCTCCAACATTGCCGATCTGGAAAAGGAGATTGAGGCAGAAGTCTGGAACAGTCCGCCAATCCGCGGTCAACGTTCTGTCGATTTCGTGCCGCCAAGGGTGCGCGCGCCGACTACCGCGATACCCGATTATGTCGAGCACCGGGAGGGAGCTACGGAAGTCGGCAAGCTGTCGGCGGAAGCCGTTGTCCGCGAATACGAAGCGGCGGCGAAAGAGATCGAGGGGATGGGCGCAGAGCTGATGGAGCGCGTTAAGCAATGCGAGGCAATGACTCAGGATGCGCTCGCCGTTAACGAGGAGATGAAGGAAACTGCAGCGCGCTATCGCGAGGAGGCCAAACGTGTTTTCCTTCAGATTGAGAACTGCACGCTGATGACGGCCGAGGTTCGAAAGACCTGCACCGAGCTGAAGGAAAAGCTCGCCGCTCCGGCAGTGGCCCCAACATGATTTATGACCCCGTCGTCGCGCGGCGGATCCCTTTGCCATCGCCCTAATTGTGATTGGTGGTCTGACATAGAGGCCTTCGAGTCTGGCGCTGGTGCAGCGTCGGGTCCAAATTTTTGCGCTTGCGTTGCCGCACTCCAGCTCAACCGGCAGCCCGTTCGACATTCAGGTCGAGATCGACAAGCCAAAGCGAGCCGATCAGAAGGCCAACGGGACGGTCCGTTTCAGTCTGCTCGCACCACCGCCTCACGGTTTCGTTGGTGACATCGGCTATTTTAGCGGCTTGAGATAAGATCAACACCTCGCCGCGCCGGAATTTGGTCCATCCATCCGCGTTGCGGCGGCTTCCATCCAGGCTCGACGGCGATTGGGGCGAGCTGAGCGGCGAGGGCGGGCGGGATCAGTCATCTGCGCAGCCGCTCGCGAATTTGGCTCGCCGGCATTATCCAGCCAATTTGGATGTTGGTCCGAGACTCAATCGCGTACGGGCCAGCTGACTCTTGGCCGCGGCCCGCCTGATCAACGCCATCGATCGGAACGAAGCGCAATCGGCGGCGGTCAAGTTCTTCGCGCAGCCATTCAACGCCGTATTGGCACCGCGATGCACGCAGAGCGTGCGGGAACGCGAACGTTAGACTCGCAAAGCACCCGGCGCCGATGACGACAATTCAGGCTGTCATTTTCGGGATCATGGCAGCGTTGGCACCGAGCATTTTGCTCGCGCTTCTTCTTTGGTGGGACGAAATCGCACTTACCGAGGACAACAAGGCCGACTTGCCCGGAAGCGGCTTTGCAGACTGAGATAGTTGCCGAAATTCATCAGGCAGGCGGAAACCTTCCGCAGCTCGACGAATCATTTTGACTGTGCATGGCGCGCGCCCCTTCATGGAGGGATTAGGCGAGGTACCGACCGTGCTTACAGTTATGACAGGAATTTTTATCGTTCTGAGTATTGGTATTTTAGTAGCTCATGCTCTGGAGGCCTTCCACATTCTCGGAAGCTAACAATCGCAGTAGCGCACCTCGCCCAAACCGAGGGAACCCACTATGCCTGCACTGATTGATTTGTGGCTGATGCCAGCCCGTCTTTGGCTCGATGTCGTCGCCCCGCTTAAGCTCGCTCCCGTCGCTACTGATTTGGTCCCGCTTGCTAAGGCGCGGTACATCCGGCGGAGGCACAAGGTGCTAAGGTCGAAGCGCGGCGACTGACTCGACCTTCCGGCCGGCGCCGAGCTGTTCATGTGGCGGGCGCAGTGATTACGGAATGCGGCCATCCTGCACGGGCTCGACGGCATTGGCCAGCTCGACGAGCTTGTGCGCCGCCGCAAAGGCCCTATGCCCGCCGCCTCAGTTTGCGGCCTCTTTCATTGCCCGCGTCCCTTGTTGGCCGACTTGCAACGAGCGCGGTCTGCCATTTCGATATCTGTGGCCACGCAGCAACAAGACTTTTGTTCCTGCATCGGACCTGCGCTTTTAGATTTACGGACGATTTCGCTCTCGGTACTTGAGTTTCGCACAGCGAAACGATGGAGATAAGATGCGCGACTTAGAGGAAATGGCCGCCAAGCTATTGGAGACCGCTAGCAAGCTCCCGCCAGGGCCAGAGCGTCACGAATTTCTTAAGGAGATCGGGACTTTCCGCATCAAGTTGGCCGCCATCACCGCGAAGCAAGAACAGTTACAGTCAGCCAAGTAAGGCCGCCTCAGTTGGCGGCCTCTTTCATGGTCTAAACAAATTCCAGATGACCGCGAGCGCCGCGATCAGCAGCATGCACATGATGGTGCGGCGGCCGACGCCGTTCAAGTCATGGGATCGGTCAGGACGTTGCCCGGTTGCGCGCCAGCAGCGGAGACGACGTGAAGATGTTAATAAGGATCCAGGGCATTAGGAGGAAAAAGAGCATCTCAGTATCTCGCTGTGCCGGTCGCCCCATTTTCGATGGGTTATCGATACCCTACCTGAGTCGCTGCCAATCAGCACCATGAGTGCGAATGACGCGCGGCACCGCGGCGGGCGGCGCAGGCGCTCCGGGTGGGGTCATCATAACTGAATACATAATCCACTGATGGCTGCAGGGAATGGACGGCTCGACGATCACCGGCCGTCAATTCAACGGGTCGGCTATTACGCGTAGTTTCCCCGCGATCGCGTCAGCAGGAGGGGCGCGTTAATTTTCTCGTCCTCATTTGAGGCGGCGGGAATTAGCATCTAAGGAGCGCGAACTATACCGCCAACCAACGAGAGGTGGCTTCTCCACCGTTGGCACGATCGTGACAATCCATCGTTTTGGGCTGTGGGATCGGTCTTCTTGGACGGACCGGACCATGCCGAAAAATCTTGACCCGTTCAAACTCAGCTCTGCTGCCCGCCCGTTATATTGGGCATAGCGACAGCGTCGGGCCTCACGGGAACTGCTTGTTTCGACTCGTTGCACAATGACCTCGTCTGGTCATGCGCGCACGGTATCAGTCAAACGTTAACTAACCTTTAACCTTATTCGTCCCTCTTCAGCTTTCGTTTTCCCCAATGATGGGGCACTGAGATCAAACTCGCGAACGTGGTGACGGTTCAACGCCCGCATAACGCCGATCCGCGCGAACATCGTTGGCCCGCCGAGATCGGCGACCAGGATCAGGGCTTCCATGGCACTGGGCTTTCATGCTCGGCCTTCGGAAGCATCGTGATGTAATTGCCGGCGTCCTTGAGCGTGACTAGCTGGCGACCGCCGGGCGGGATAATCGGTTCGTCAAACTTGCGCGACCATGACACGCTCGAAAGGCCTGCGGGTTAATAGACCAGCGGAAGCACTCGCTGCAAAATGGCGCCAAGGCATATCAGCACTACCAGCAATTTGAGAAGATTTGCTAGCCGACGCGCGCGAGGTCGGACAGCCGCACGTCGTGACGGTCGGTGCGATTCACTAAATTAGTTCGGCTCTCTACCTGGGCTATCGATCCATCCCTTAGTCAGGATCGTAAGAGTGCCCCCGCGTCCGTTATCTCGGTAACCGCGACTCGATGACGGTCGGGACTTGATATTGCTTCTCCGACGGCATCCACAGGTTCGGCACGGAAACGGGGATCGTATCATTGGCGGTCGTCGAAAATGCGGTTTCGATTTGAGAGCCTTTGACGCGGACCTTCCCATCCAGAATCGCTCCGCTGCCCGTGCAGCGGGACGAACATGAACCTCAAGTTGAAGCCGAAGATGATAGTAGCGATCCGGAAGAGTACTTTTCCAGCTTGAGTGTTTCTTCGTCAATTGATGCGGACGAGGGTCCTGAACGGCTACATCGCCTTCGAAGGGTGGCGCTCTATGAGCCTTCAGAAGGCAACCGTTCGAGACCGAAGCTCTTAAACACCTCGGCGCAGTTCGCCCCCAGATTTTGCCCGGACTGATCGTCCGGGAGGGCCTGTTTTTCATTTGGAAATGGCCGCCAAGCTATTGAAGTTGCTAGAGGGCGTTTTATCCATTTTTTCCAAATTGCCGTTGAAATCGTTGAATAATCAAGCTGATTTTGATTCCGCCATTCGGAGGTTCGATCCCTCCCGCCCCAGCCAGTCAGCAGAGGGGACGCGTGAAGCGTCTCGTGAAACACGAAGCCGCTCGTCAAACAAAGAGACCGCCCGAAGGCGGCCTCTCTGTAGCGCTGATTGAAATTGAAATCAGGCTACGCCCCGCCCGCCGATCAGTTTCACCAAGACACCTCATAAAAGGCCGCTGGTAATATGACTAGCGGCCGGCCCGGCTCAAAATGCAAACGGAATAAAACATTTCCTCGGCCCCGGGATGATCTGATCCTACGAGCGAGTGGCGACATTGTGGAGTCATAAATCCGGTTCGACGAACGGAACCGTGGAGGCGTTGCCCGCGCGACACAGCCATGACCATCCACGCACGTTTCAGGATGCGCCCAGACGTTGCGCTTCTGCCTGCTTCATGCGGCGCGGAGCCATCGAACATTGCGATTTCAAACGCGGGAGCGTTCAAACAAGAGACGAAACATCTGCTCCGCGGCTCAGAAAGCAGGGTATGTTAGTCCAGAGGGCCGAGTTGGCTGAGGGGGATGGCGATTTGACGATCTTGTTGCGCGGCCTCGATCGCCTGATCGGCCGCGCGGTGGCTGCCGCCAAGTGGCTCGCATTGCCTTTGATCACGCTTCTGTTCCTGCAATGGCCGCTGCGCGATCTGTTTCGCGGTTACTCGCGGGAAGCCAACGATCTGGGGCAGGTGGCTTTTGCGTTCTTCGTTGCGTTAAGCGTAACGGCGGCGACGCGAGCGCGAACGCACCTCGCCGCCGATCTCTTGGCCCGGCAATACTCCGCGCGAACGCGGCGATGCCTCGATCGCCTCGGCGCTGCCGCCGGGCTTCTGCCATGGGCGTTGTTTGTCCTGATCGCGAGCAAGGGCACTGTCGTCTCCAGCATTCGCGATCTCGAGTCATTTCAGGACAGCGGCAACCCAGGTTATTTCCTGATCAAGGTTGCGCTCTGGGTGATGGCGGCCGCGATCCTAGGCCAGTCGCTGGTCGATATTTTCCGCACCGGCAAGGCGGACGGCAAATGATGGCATGGACCGGGCTTGCGCTTCTGGTGCTGGTTGGCGTCGGTATCGTGTCCACCGGTCTGCCTGCCGCTGTCGTCCTCATTGCGGTGGCCATATGCGGTGCGATCCTCGGAGTTGTGGCTGGCGCGATCGACGTTGCCACCCTGGGGGCGCTGCCGAGCCGGCTCATCAATCTGCTCGAAAACGATTTGCTGCAAGCGCTGCCGCTCTACGTGACGATGGGCTTGCTGCTTGACCGGCTTCCGGTCGCGGACGCGCTCTATCGCGCCAGCAATGCCGTGCTTCCGCGCAAGCCTTCGGCCCCGCTGGTGTCGGGCATGATGCTCGGCGCGTTGCTCGGGCCGATGAACGGTTCGGTCGGGGCCAGCGTGCTAGGCCTTTCCCGTGTCGTTTCGCCCCGGCTGGCGGCGGAAGGCATACCCGCGCCGAACCGTCACGCCATCGTTGCGGTCGCCAGCACCCTTGGTGTCCTGGTGCCGCCTTCACTGGTGCTCATTCTTCTCAGCGACGCGATGCTGTCTGCCCATACCATGGCGGTGACCGCGACGGGGCGGAGCGATCGCGTCGTCAATACCCAGGACATCTTTCATGCGGCACTTGTGCCGGGCGGGATCTTCCTGGCGCTTTGTTTGGCGTTGTCCTGGATCGGTGGACGCACAGCGACAAAATTACCCGACCGCGAGCGGCTGGCGGCGGGGGAAGGTTTGCTCGCAGTCGTCGCGCTCGTCTCCTTGATCGTTCTGCTTGGCGGGGTCGCCTTCGGCTATTTCTATGCCGTCGAGGCGGCTGCGATGGGTGCTTTTGCGCTCTTGACTGCGGGCCTTGCAACCGGACGTTTGGGCGGTGCGGTGCTGAACACACTACTGAACGACGCCATAGCGCTCACCGGTGCGCTGTTTTCGCTGCTGGTCGCGGCAACGACGTTCACCATGATCCTGCGGCTGCTTGGGACCGCGGATCTTGTCGGCAAAATGGTTTCGTCAATTCCGGGCGGGGAAATTGTGGCGGTCGCCGTGGTGCTCTCCGTGATCGCGATAAGTGCTTTCGTACTCGATGCTTTCGAAATCATCTTCGTGATCGTGCCGATCGTGATTCCGCCGCTCCTGATCCGCATCGCCGATGCGCGCTGGGTCTCGGTGTTGGTACTCTTGACGTTGCAGTCGAGCTTCTTGCTTCCGCCATTCGGTTACGCGCTGATGATGGTGCGCGGCGTTTTGAAAGAGCCGGTCGCGTTTCGCTCGTTCGTGCGCGCGCTGGCGCCGTTTCTCGCGGCCCAATGGCTTCTGCTGCTGCTGGTATTGTTGTTTCCGCAATTGACCTATCTGGGGCAGTCTTCGGACGACCGCTTGCGAATTCCGTCGGTGCCCATGTCAGATGAGGAATACAACAAGCGTCTCAACGACATGATCAGATTGCCGGAACCCGAATAGAGCGAACATCGAAATGCCGATGATGTTGATGGCGCGGCGCCCATTATTGCTCGACCCGGGTCGCGGCGAGGATAGGCGCCCAGCGCGCGATTTCGGAGCGGACAAAACGGTCGAATGCCGGCGGGTTGCGCTCGGCCTTGGCTGGTATCGAGCCGCCGAGCTTGGCCAATGTCTCGCGCACAACCGGCTCATCAAGTGCCCTGTCGAGCGCATCGGCAAGCTTGGCGATCACCTCAGGCGGAACGCCCTTGGGCGCAAACAGCCCGGACCAGACGCTCATCTCATAATTGAAGCCGGCTTCCTTCGCGGTCGGCACATTCGGCAGCGTCGCGAGCCGCTCAGGCGCGGACACCGCATAGGCCTTGACCGAGCCAGCCAGAACCTGATCCGCCACGCTGACCGACTGCTCGCACATGAAGTCGACATGGCCACCCACCAGATCATTCAACGCCGGACCGGACCCGCGATAGGCAACGAGCGTTGGCTTTGCGCCGATCTCTTCGGTGAACAGAAGGCACGCCATGTGGGAGGAGGCGCCAATGCCGCCGTGGGCCTGTTTCAACGCACCACCCTGTTGCCGCAGCACGGCAACGAATTCCTTCAAGTCCTTCGCCGGGAAATCCTTGCGCGCGATAACGACCGCCGGCGAATGCGCGGTGATGCCGATCGGCACGAAGTCCACGACGGGATCGTACCTGACGTTGGGCGTCAGCACCGGGGCCGCGACATGCGAACCCATGGCGGCCGCGAGCAGGGTGTAGCCGTCTGGGGCCGCGGCTGCCGCGCGGGCGCTGCCAAGCGTGCCGCCGGCGCCGCCGACATTCTCGATAATGAAGGGTTGCCCGAGGCTCTTGGACATCTGGTTGGTGACGATGCGCGCAACTACATCGCTCGCGCCTCCCGCGGGGAACGGGACGATCACTGTGATCGACCGCGACGGATAGTCCTGCGCGCGTGCCGGCACGACGCCGGCGGCGAGCATGATCGCGACGACGATGGCCGGCCAGACGAGCGCATTTGGTTTCATGACGGACTCCTGTCCCGGCTGCCGCGGTCACATATTTCGGTCGCTGTCCAATATCTCGGCGACCTCGACCCGACGTCCCTCCTGCGCCGACAAAATGCCGGCGCGCACCACTGCGAGCGAGATCGTCGCGTACTCACCGCCAACTTCTTGTCGGCCCTGACCGCGAACCGCCGCCGCGAACTCCTCCAACTCCTCGACCAGGGTGTCGTTCTCCACGCACGGCACCGCCGAAGGCTTGCCTTGGCCGCGCTTGAGAAGGCGGAGCCCATTGTGCAAATCATAGTAGGCGGTGGCGTCCTTGCCGTAGATGTTCATCAGATAGTATTCGGACGCGGAGGCGAAGCTCGCATTCACCGTAGAGAGCGCGCCGTTCTTGTGCTCCAGGATGAGACTAGCGACGTCAGGATTGTCGCCGGGCAGCACCAATTGCGCCGATTGCCCGCGTACTGCGTGGATCGGTCCGATCAGATATTCCAGGACGTCGATATAGTGAATACCGATCTGCAGCATCACGCCGCCGGGCATGGCGGCGGCCTGGTAGCGCCACGAGTTGAGATCTATTTTGCCGAGGCGGTCGCGGCTGATATTGGCCTCGGCGTTGACGATCTTGCCCAGCAGGTCGTCATCGATTTGCTGTTTGATCCAGCGGAAGTGGTCCTCGCGCCGCCGCTGATAGCCGACGGCCAGCACCACGCCGGCCTGGCTGCAGGCTTCGGTGATGGCGCGACCGTCCGAAACGGTGTTGGCGATCGGCTTGTCGAGGAACACGTGCTTGCGCGCTCGAGCGGCGGCGCAGGTGGTCGCCAGATGCGCATCGTTTGGGGTCGTGTTGATGATCGCCTCGATCTCGGGATCGGCCAGCATCGCCTCGTAGCTCGCGGCTGGACGGCAGCGGTATTTTTCCGCGAATTTGTTGCGCTTTACCTCGGAGCGTGTGTAACAGCTTACAATGTTGAGCTTGCCCGAGCGCTGGATGGCGTTGGCCAGAACGCCCGACCACCATCCGATCCCGATGCAGCCCACGCGGAGAGGAT
The DNA here is from genome assembly GCA_005885285.1 of Alphaproteobacteria bacterium. Classification (GTDB taxonomy): domain Bacteria; phylum Pseudomonadota; class Alphaproteobacteria; order Rhizobiales; family Xanthobacteraceae; genus Bradyrhizobium. The sequence goes on from VAZG01000182.1 coordinate 18,379, forward strand.
TGGTGCCCACGACGATTTCAACCCACTGCGATCGAACCGACAGCCGCCTTGGCGATGCTCAATTCGGTCATACCAAGAGTCCGGATTTGGGAAGGATTGGATGGATTGTGCGCCGGCGTGCCGCGGCCATCAAGCGGCTTTTTTGGGGCCTGCAACCCCATTCGGAATTTCGCGATCACGATCGGCTGGCCGTCGCGGCAACAGGAACCTACGGCGGCCGATCGTGGCCCTCGATCATTCGTGGATTTCGCCGTCGACGATATGGATGGCTGGGGAATTAGCTGGATTCTGGTGCCATATCAAAGGAGAGTCCATTGAGAATGCTTGGATTCGGCCGATCGAACACGTAGTAGTATTCGCAGGTTCTGGAGCTCAGGAGAGATGGAAAGACGCCTAGCCGCAATCGTCTGCGCCGACGTCGCCGGCTATTCGCGAATGATGGGCGCCGACGAGGCGGGAACGCACGCCACGTTCAAGGCCCATCGAAGCGCGATCTATCCGATCATTCTCAATCATGGCGGCCGGGTTGTGAAGAACACCGGCGACGGCTTCTTGCTGGAGTTTCCGAGCATCGTTGGAGCAATCGAGGCGGCGATCGCGATGCAGGAGATGATGGCTGAAAGGAACGATCACCTTCCGGCAGACCGGACTATGCGGTTTCGTCTGGGTGTCCACATGGGAGATGTGCTGGCCGACGAAGAGGAGGTATTCGGCGACGATGTGAACATCGCCGTCCGCCTCGAAGCGGTCGCTGTGCCCGGTGGGGTCGCCGTTTCGGCAAAAGCCTATCATGAGGCCAGCAGGCATCTCAGCACCAGCTTTGTCGATGCCGGCAGTCACCGCTTGAAGAACATCGAAGAGACGATCGATGTTTGGACCTGGCAGCCGGGCGGATCCAAAACCCGCGGGCCGGAGCCCAGGGACATTTCAAACCTGCCAGCGCAATATCGAACCGCGATCGTGGGCGTGCTTCCGTTTGCAAACCTCAGTGACAGCACCGACGAATACTTTTCTGATGGATTGACCCAGGATTTGATCCACGCGCTTTCCCTTCAATCCTTCTATCGCGTGCTGAGCAGGAGTTCGACCTTTTCGTTCAAAGGCAAAAATCTGAGCGCGCGCCTGATCGCGCGGGAGATTGATGCGACCTATCTGATCCAGGGTTCGGTGCGGCGCGCCGGTACCAAAATTCGCGTCACCGCCGAACTGATCGCTCCGGAAAACGGCGAGCAACTATGGACCGGCCGATACGACAGGGACATGGGCGAACTGTTTGCGATGCAGGATGAAATCACGACAAGCCTGTCCGCGGCGATTGCGCCGGAAATCTATCGTGCGGAGGCTTCCGTTCCGCCTCGCTCATTGTCCACCGATTTGACCGCATGGGATCGGTTCTTGCGCGGTCTCTCTCACTATTACCAGCAGACCAAGTCTGATTTTGAAGCCTCGATTGCCCTGTTCAGGGAAGCCATCGCGCTCGATCCGGCGCTTTCGATTGCACGCGCCTACCTCGCCACGATCCAGGTGCAGGGCGTGCAGTATGGATGGATCAAGAGCACGCACCAATTGTGGACCGAGGCGATGGAACTCGCGGGAAGCAGTGTGCGGCTTGATCCCCGTTCATCGTTCGCGTTTTCGATCCTGTCCTATGTGCACGCCATGCAGAGCCGGTACGAGGCTGCACTGGATGCCGCCAGAAAGGCGGTGGAGTTGAACCCGTACGACATGGGCGCTCGCGGCGTACTCGGCATATGTCACCTGGTTATCGGCGAGCATCGGCAGGCGATCGAGCTGTTTTCAATGGCCGCGCAGCGCGGCAACTCAGACCCCAGATATCAATGGGCGGCATTGAACGCATTCAGCCACTACCTGCTCGGACAATATGATGCTTCGCTGTCGTGGGCGCGCGAAGCGCTGTATCTCAACCCAGATCATCTTCAGGTGCTCGCCGTGCGCACTGCCGCGCTCGCGCAATCCGGACGGGCCGAGGAAGCGGCCAAGGCGACGGAGGTTTTGCTGAGTAACTTTCCCGGACTGACCGTTGAACGGCATCTCAGAAATTTTCCCTGGAAATCCCAGGCTGACATTGCCCATTATCGCGACGGGCTTTTGAAAGCCGGCGTCCCCTTTGGCAAACTTGCGCTCGTCGAGTCCGTCCCCAAGCGCACGGCTTAGGCGGTTTCAACGCGCGGTGGACCCGACCTTTCAAGTCGTCAGCATGCATTGCCAAATGTCGTTCGTCACGCATGGTTCGCAAGACGCCCCTGATGTACTTTTAAATAACCATAAAGCTCAACCAAGCGTTTAAGATATTCTGCAAATCTGCCTTTTCGACTTCAAGTCACTGGAGGCAGGGATGTATCCGCGACGGTTTGCACGTGTGCGGCCTACAGGCAGAATTTCCGATGCGGGCAAACTGATCGTTGGCCCGAAAGCCCCTGTCATCGATTGCAGGGTTATTGACTACTCTCCTGGCGGTGCCTGCCTTGAGCTATCGGGGCAAACCAAGGTGCCTAACCGATTTGAATTGCTTCACGGCGGTACCAAGAAGCGTTGCCGGGTTGTTTGGGTCGCCGGTCGACGTCTCGGGGTCGCGTTTTAACTGGTTCTCCAGCGTTCGGACGCTGTCGGTTCATGGATTGCGCCGCGCGGTCGCGACGATGGCCGCTGTCGCCGCGTGGTTCTTGACGCCGAGCTTGGCATAGATCCGCTCCATGCTTGTCGACCGTCCGCGGGCTTAGCCCCAACGCCTTCGTCCACCTTTTGAACCGATTGACACCGCATCATTCGGGCGCGCCGAGCGACCGTAGACACTCGACCATCTCCGCCTGTCGCTTTCCCCCGCCATGGTGTGCCCAACCGAGCGGGGTGCCCTGCCAGATGGTGTCCCGTATATCCAGCCGTGCGCCGCGCTCGACCAGGAGCCGAACCAGCGCCGCGTCGCCCACCAAGACCGCTTGGTGCAAGGGCGTCGTATGTGCATGGTTGCCTTCGAGGTTGTAACGGTTGGGATCCTCTCCGGCGTCGAGCAAGAGGCGAACGATCTCCGCATGTCCGTGTTGCGCAGCCAGCGACAACGCGCGATGACGCGCTTCGGCGTCAGCGGATGGGAGCAGACGGGCTGCATCGTCCACAAGGCCCAGTCCGGCGGCGGCGGGCAGATAGATACGGGCTCCGCGTCTCGCCAAAGCCTTGGCTGCACCGCTCATTCCGAAGGTTAGCGCGGTCACCAGCGGGCCTCCCCATTTCCTGGTACCGCGTCCTTCGATAGCCGCGCCAAAATCCAGCAGCAATTCGACGAGCGGTACCTGGAGTCCCACTTTGGCCGGGTGGCTACTCGACACCAGCATGCTCATGGTGGTGCACTCGGCGCCGTACATGTCGGCGAGGGCGTCGGGCCCGGCGCCGGCCTCAAGCAGCGCGCGGGCGATCTCGACGGCGTTGGGTGGCGTCTTCTGGCGGTATGCCTCGACGCCGTTGGCGGCGACGTAGTGGAGCAATGTGGCGTGGTGCACCGGCGGATCGAAACAACAGACGCGGCTCGAACGGGCGCGGACGAGAGCGGGATCGCGGCGCAGTGCGTCTTCGAGCGCGGCGAGGTCGCCACTGACCACGGCTTCGACAGCGGATTCGAATTCGAAGACGGGACTGTCCCGCAAGACCATTTGGACGTGGGCGACGAGCGAGGTCCAGTCAAGGAAGTCGTAGTAGCGAGCGACTGAGAGACGAGCATCGTCGAGCGAGAGGGCGGCGTCGCGGATTTCGGTGTCGGAGATGAACTTCGGGCGCCATTTGATCTTCTCGTCGAGGAAGCGGGGGTGCTTGCGGTGGAGCAGATCGATCGCCGCGGGATCGGCAGCCCGGTGTCCGGAGAGCAGGCTTTCCGCTTGTTGCTCGTATGCGGCAAGAGGTGAGCGAAACGGGAGGACCGTCAAGTTCATGTGGGCATGCTACCAGCGCGCGGTGGGGGAAAGGAACGTCGGGGTCGGCGATGGGTCACGACCATCAGAAGCGACGTTCGTGCCGCTGCCTTTTCAGCGGATCAGCGTGGCGATTTGGCGGCAATCAACCCGCGCAAACAAGGCTAAGCTTTCGCGCCTACCAGCGCAACAATGGCTGCTCCCGGAGCCGGCCGACAGCTGCATGGATGTCGCTCCAAGCAGCTTTATCCGGCGCGAATTGCCGGCGCAGATATGTCACCAGCTCCGCGACTTGATCATCGCTCATGCTGTCCTTGAAGGCGGGCATGTAGCCGAGATCGCTCGACACCGGCTGCGCGATGCCGTGCAGGATCACCTGGATCAGATTATCCGGCACCGTGCTGTGTAGATTGCTGTTGAGTGCCAGCGACGGCCGGCTGCCGAATAGTGGCGGGCCGCCGGGTTCGTGGCAAACCGCGCACGCCCCGAGATAGAGACGCGCGCCGGCAGAGGAGGCCACGGTCACGGCCGAAGCTGCCTCAAGTCTCGCGGCCAGCCGCAGCTCGGCCGGGCCGTCGACAGCGGTCTCGCTGAACGAAGCGAGATAGACGGCCATGGCTCGGATATCCTGATCGGGCAAAGCCGCAAGCTCCTTCACCACAGGCGCCATCGGGCCCGCGGCCACGCCGTGGAAACGGGATTCGCCTGTTCGCAGATAAAGGTAGAGTTCATTCTCGCTCCACGGGATCGGCGCTTGCGAAAGCGAGGACAGCGCCGGCGCTTCCCAGCCTTCCGCAAAACCTCCGGCGAGATAGGCGTTTTGTTTTTCCGCGCCAAGCGCGTTGCGCGGCGAATGGCATGCGCTGCAATGGCCGAGGCCTTCGACCAAGTAGGCGCCGCGATTCCAGATTTCAGATTTCGAAGGATCAGACTGGAATACATCGGGCTGATGGAAAAGCGCGTTCCATCCCGCCATCAGGGGACGAAGATTGAACGGAAACGCCAGTCGGTTTCTCGGAATGTCTGATCGCACCGGTGCCTGGGCCATCAGATAAGCATAGAGCGCCTGCAGGTCGGCGTCGGTTGTCCTGGCGAAATGCGTGTACGGAAACGCTGGATAGAGATGCCGGCCGTCGCGATGGATGCCCTCGCGCATGGCGCGCTCGAAGGCGGGGTAAGACCACGCGCCGATGCCAGTGTCGACATCGGGAGTGATATTGGTCGAGTAGATCGCGCCGAACGGCGTTTCCAGCGCTCGCCCGCCGGCGTTGAGAACGCCGCTCGCGCCGGTATGGCAGACCGCGCAGTCGCCGAGCGCGGCAAGTTGCTGGCCGCGGGCGATGGTTGCCGCGGAATAGACCGAGGCGTCCGGCCGCGCAATCGGCGCGATTGATCGCCACGGCAGCACCGCAGCGCCGATGCCGATCGCGGCGGCACATAGGGCCGCGGCTGTCGCAACGACACCGCGCCGCCTGACAAAGGGATTTTGCCATTTGTCGGATGGAGCCGCTGGCGCGGGCAGGGCTTGTGTCGCCGCTGGCTCCTCACCGCGCAATCCCCGGAGAATTCGCTCCGGCGTAAACGGGAGCTCGCGAAAGCGTACGCCGGTTGCATCAAAGATCGCGTTGGCGATGGCGGCAGCACTCGGAACGGAGGCGGACTCGCCGACGCCCATCGGCGGTTGGTCCTGGCGCGGCAGCATCAGAACGTCGATCTTGGGCAGTTGCGGAAAACTGATGATCGGGTAGGCGCCCCATTCGCGGCTGGTCACCGCGTGACGATCAAACGATACCTCCTCCATCAGCGCGCGGCTGGTCGACTGCAAGACATTGCCATGGATCTGGTGACGGACGCCGTCCGGGTTAATCATCAGCCCGGCATCCTGGCCCGCGACAACACGTGTCACGCTGACGTCGCCGGTGGCCTTGTTGACGGCAACGTCGGCGATCCATGCCGACCACGCGGCGGGCCGACCCGGAAATGGGCCGTGAACGTAGAGCGCATAAGCAAAGCCGCGTCCGCGCACGATGTCGCCTTCGGCAACTGGCTCTTGCCGTACCGGACGCGGGGTCCAGCCGGCGCGTTCGGCGACCGCATTGACGAGATTGATCGCGCGTTGGTCTTTCAAATAGCGGAGACGATATTCAATCGGGTCGACGCCGGCCTCAGTCGCAAGTTCGTCAATATAGGATTCATGGGCAAACGTGTTTGGCAATGCCGACACGCCGCGCATCCAAGACGCCCGCACGATCGGCGGCATGTCGTTGGCAACCACGCGCATATGATCGTAGTCGTAGGGCGGGACCGCGGTGCGGTCGCCCATCTCGGACACCTCAGGCACGGGCGCTACGCGGCCGGTCAGGAGCAGCGCCAGGGTCGGCGCCCCGTTCGACGGATAGCTCGTGGCAAAATCATAACCGGCAACACTGCCGTCGGCATTCAGTCCGCCGTTGACGTCCATCAATTGCGCGGTGCCCTTCGGCTCCCACGCATGCTCCTGTTCGCGCGTGAGCTGCACGCGCACGGGGCGGCCGACCGCGCGCGATAAGAGAAGCGCATCCGCGGTGACGTCGTCGGCGCAATTGCGGCCGTAGCAGCCGGCCGCCTCCAGCCGGATCACCTCGATCTCGGTTTCCGGCCGCTCGATCAACAGCGCCAGATCGGCGCGCAGGATGTGCGGGTTTTGCGTGCCGGACCACACCCTGATGCGAGCGCTCTGATACTCGGCGACGGCGCAGGACGGCCCGATCGAGCCGTGCATCTGGTAGGGCCAGACATAAGTCCGAGGCATCGGCTTCGCGGCGGCCGCGATCGCAGCATCGACGTCGCCCTTGTCGAGCAATTTCCGTGGTGTCGACGGATGGGCGCGAAGCGCGATTTCAATGTCTTTCAAGTCGGGCAGGGTCGGCGTCGGCTTCCAGCTCAGCTGGAGTTGACTGGCTGCCTTGACGGCATTTTCCTCGCGCTCGGCGACAACGCCGACGAAGTCGCCGATTCGGACCACGGCAACCAGCCCCGGGATATTGCGCACCGAAGCCTCATCGACCGCAATCAGGCTGGTGCCGACGAAGGCGCCGGCATCGACGCCGGCATAGGGTGGACGCACGACGCGGCCATGCAGCATGCCCGGCACGCGCACGTCGTGAACGTAGACAGGTTCGCCGGTCGCTTTCGCGGGAAGATCGATGCGCGGCACCGACTGCCCGACGACGGTGTAGTTGCTGGCCGTCTTCACCGCAACGTCATCGGCCAGTTCAAGGTGGATGGCCTGGTCCGCGATCAGCTCGCCATAGCTGACGCTGCGGTTGTCCCTGCCGCGGATCAGGCCGTCTTCGATCGCAAGCTCTTCGGCCGCCAGTTCGAGCCGCTCGGCTGCGCGCGCGATCAAATATTGCCGCGCCTGTGCGGCGGCTTTGCGCAAGGGGACCGCCGTGACCTGGATCGTCTCGCTTGCAATGGTCGCACCCTGATCGGGCACCTGTGAGGTGTCGCCGAGTACGACGACCACGCGCGCAAGGGACACGTCGAGTTCTTCGGCGACGATCTGCCCCAGCGCGGTGCGAATGCCGGTTCCGAGATCGACATGGCCGTTGTAGGCGGTGACCGAACCGTCGGCTAATATCTTGACGAAGGTCTCGAACGCGCCATCCGAACTGGCGGGGCGAACAACCGACAGCATCCCCCGTGCCGCCATCAGTGGTGCGCCTCGACGAGCAGACCCGCCGCGCGCATCGCCGCGCGCGCGATCTCGACATGCGCGCCGCACCGGCACAGATTGTAGCGCAGCGCTTGCAGGATTTCGGCTTCGGTTGGGTGTGGGTTGCGCATCAGCAGCGCCTTGGTGGTCATGATCATGCCGTTGAGGCAATAGCCGCACTGCGCGGCCTGCTCCTTGATGAAGGCGTCCTGCACCGGATCGGGCTGCGCGCGCGAGCCGAGGCCTTCGAGCGTCACGATGTCGCGCCCGGCGCAGCCTTGAATCGGAATCACGCATGAGCGCGCCGCTATGCCATCGATCAGCACCGTGCAGCTGCCGCACTCGCCGAGCCCGCAGCCATATTTCGGTCCGTTCAATTCGAGATCGTTGCGCAACACGTAAAGCAACGCAGTATCGGGAGCGGCATCAACGTCATGGATCCTGCCATTGACGGCGAGGCGGATCGTGGATTGCGTCATCCTATAATTCCAGTTGTGCCTGGCGGAGATCCAGACAGTACCGTTTGCATACAAACGTGCAAGCCGCGCGTTCCGCACTGCAACCATTTGCCCGGTTTGTGAACAGCGGCGCCAGGCAACCGAGGTTTTATTCGGCAACCGCGCGATTTCGCTGGGTCGGACGCTTGACAGGTTTTGGCTTCGCGCGCAGGATCATTCGTATACGAACGATAGGTCGGTCGGTACCGGTTAGCCGCATCCCCGGTCGATGCTGACTTGCAGACTTTGATATCTTGCGGGCTCTGACATGGTGACTGATACAGCGAACGCCGCCGTCGGCGACAAGATCCGCTGCGATGCCTGCCCCGTGATGTGCTACATCAAGTCGGGCGCGGCCGGCGCCTGCGACCGCTACGCCAATCATGACGGAAAGCTCGTGCGCGTCGATCCGCATATCGTGCTGGAACGAACGGTGTCGCATGGCGGACGGCTGGTGCCGTTCCAGGCCGGCGGCGATTGGGACGGCAAGATCGTCCACGAGCCCAGCATGTTCGTCACCGCGATCGGTGCTGGTACTACTTATCCCGATTACAAGCCGGCGCCCTTTATCGTCTCCTCCGCGATAGAGGGCGTCGACATGGTCACGGTCGTGACCGAGGGCATCTTCAGCTATTGCGGCGTCAAGGTGAAGATCGACACTGATCGCCATCTCGGGCCCGAAACCGCAACCGTCCGCGCGCAGGGCGAGGCGGTCGGCCACGTCACGACCGGCGAATACGGCTCGCAGATGCTGTCGCTGGGCGGCGTGCATCATTTGACCGGCGGCTCCAAGAAAGAAGGCCGCGTCACCTGCGACGCGCTGATGGACTTGAGCAACTGCAAGCCGGTTGAGCTGAGCATCGATGGCGGCGCCACCGTCGTGGTGCAGGCCGGCCATCCGCCTGTCGTCAACGGCGTTGCGGAGGAGCGCATGCGGGTGGGGTGTGGGTCGGCGACGATCGGCATGTTCGCCAAGCAATGGCACGGCAAGGTCGACGAAGTCGTCGTGGTGGATGACCACATCACGGGTGTGCTCAGTGAGCATCAGGCCGGCAAGCTCTTGGATATTCCCGATACCGGTATCAAGATGAAGGGACGGCGCTCGACGCCGGGACGCTATTTCCAGGTCGCCGAGCCCGGCACCGGCTGGGGCGGTACGAAAATCTCCGACCCGCTTTCCGTGTTGGGCCCGTTCGACCCCAAGACCGCGCGGCCCGGCATGACCATGCTGATGGTCTCGACGACTGGCGAACACGCGTCCTATTACCAGCTCGACGAGGCGCTGCACCCGATCGAAAAACAGATTCCACTCGATCTCAAGCTGTCGGTCGAGCGCATCCAGGAGAATTGCGAGCCGGCGCTGTGCACGGTGTTGTTCATGGGTGGGGCGGGCGGTTCGCTGCGGGCCGGCGTCACCGACAATCCGGTGCGCCTGACGCGCTCGGTGAAGGACGCGTTGACGCGGGTCACCAGCGGCGGCGCGCCGGTCTATGTCTGGCCGGGCGGCGGCATCACGTTTATGGTCGATGTCACGCAAATGCCGGCAGGCGCCTTCGGTTACGTGCCGACCCCGGCGCTGGTCGCGCCGATCGAATTCACGCTGAAACTGTCGGATTACGCCGCGCTGGGCGGCCATATGGACTATGTGCGGCCACTGGCCTCCTTAAGGGACAGCGCCGAAATCCGCCCGATGCCCTACATGCCGGGACGGCACGCATGAAGCGGCGTCCGCAAATCGCGCTTTTGGCTGACCGCAGGCGGCTGCATCTGCAGGATGGCCCGATCGATCTGATCGTCGAAGCCAAGGGAAAAGAGGTGGATGTGCAGGCTGCCTATCGGGCCGCGGCCCGCCGTTTCACCGGCCTGCTCGATGAACTCTGCGAAGAGCTCGGCGAATTGCGAAGGGCGGCCGATCCCGCGCTATGCACGCTGAAGGGCGTCGTGGCGCGCCGCATGCATGCGGCGGTGGCGCCCTTTGCTGGAGATTGCTTCATTACGCCGATGGCCGCAGTCGCAGGCTCCGTGGCTGAGGAGATCCTTGGCGCGATGCTGTGCGCATCGCAACTGACGCGCGCTTACGTCAATAATGGCGGCGACATTGCGTTGCATCTTTGCGATGGCGAGCAGTTCACGGTCGGCTTGATGGATCGGCCGGATGGTCATGGCTTGTTGCGCACGATGATGATCCATGCCGACGATCCCGCTCGCGGCATCGCGACCAGCGGTCGCCATGGCCGCAGCTTTTCTCTCGGCATCGCCGATGCCGTGACCGTGGTGGCGCGAACCGCGTCGCAGGCCGATGCCGCTGCTACCATCATCGCCAATGCCGTCAACCTGCCCGGACATCCCGCCATTGTCCGGCGGCCTGCCAATGAGGTGCAACCCGACAGTGATCTCGGCGCACGGCTCGTCACCCGTGCTGTCGGTGAATTGTCAGATCACGAGATCGAGGAAGCGCTTGAAGCGGGTAACCAGTGCGCGCGCGAATTGCTCGGCGCCGGATTGATCGAAGGCGCCGCGCTGCGATTGCAGGGCGAGACCGTTGTCGTGGGAGCGCGAACGGTCGAGGCGCTCCAATCGCCGGAGCTTCACAATCGCGCGCTAGAGAATGCGATGCATGATTGATCGGAAAAGAGGCAGACAGCGATGAGTGCCGTTATTCGCAAGATCGTCACGGTGGTCGAAGAGACGCATCTGGAGATGGGAAAGACCATTGCGCCGCCGACAAGACGGGCGGCGGCTATAGCCGTGATCGAAAACCCGTTTGCCGGCAGGTATGTCGAGGACCTCTCGCCCTTGATCGCCATCGGTGAGGAACTCGGCGAACTGCTCGCCAAAAAGGCCGTCGCAGCCCTCGGCATCGATGGCGCCAAAGTGCAAAGCTATGGCAAGGCCGCCGCCGTCGGTGAAAACGGCGAGCTCGAGCATGCGGCCGCGATCTTGCATCCCAAGATGGGTACGCCGGTGCGCAAGGTGTTGAGCAAGGGTGCGGCGCTGATCCCGTCGTCAAAAAAGCGAAGCGGCCCGGGAACGACGCTCGATATTCCGCTCGGGCACAAGGACGCGGCGTTCGTGCGCAGCCATTTCGACGGCATGGAAGTGCAGATCAATGACGCACCGCGCGCCAACGAGATCATGGTCGCGGTTGCCGTCACCGATAGCGGTCGGCCGTTACCGCGGGTCGGCGGTTTGACGGTCGCGGAAGTCAAGGGCGAGGACGGTTTAAGATAATTTCTTCAACAGTGGAGGGTATGGATGCAACGGAGACATTTCCTGGGAGCGAGCCTGGCGATCGCACTTGCCGGTCTGACGAATACCGCCATGGCGCAAAGCGAGATCAAGATCGGCGAAATCAACAGCTACTCGCTGCTGCCCGCCTTCACCGAGCCGTATCGCAAAGGATGGCAGCTCGCGGTCGAGGAGATCAACGCCAGCGGCGGCATCAACGGCAAGAAGCTCGTCGTCGTCTCCAAGGACGACGGCGGCAAGCCGGCGGACGCGCAGACCGCCGCCAATGAGCTGGTGTCGAGCGAGAACGTCGCGATGCTCGCCGGCACCTTCCTGTCCAACATCGGTCTTGCCGTCAGCGACTTCGCCAACCAGAAGAAGGTCTTCTTCCTGGCCGCCGAGCCTCTGACCGACGCCATCACCTGGGCCAAGGGCAACCGCTACACCTTCCGCCTGCGTCCCTCGAACTACATGCAGGCGGCGATGCTGGCGGAAGCCGCCGCAAAGCTGCCGGCCAAGCGCTGGGCGACGATTGCGCCGAATTATGAATACGGCCAATCGGCGGTGGCAGTGTTCAAGAAATTGATGTCGGAGAAGCGGCCCGATATCCAATGGGTCGACGAGCAGTGGCCGCCGTTCGGCAAGATCGATGCAGGTCCGGTGGTGCAGGCGCTCGCGCAAGCCAATCCGGAAGCGATCCTCAACGTCACCTTCGGCGCCGACCTCGTCAAGTTCGTGCGCGAAGGCAATACCCGCGGCCTGTTCAAGGATCGCACCGTGGTTTCGTTCCTCACCGGCGAGCCGGAATATCTCGATCCGCTCAAGGAAGAGACGCCGGAGGGCTGGATCGTCACCGGCTATCCCTGGTACTCGATCAAAACGCCGGAACATGACGCGTTCCTGAAAGCCTATCAGGCCAAGTATAATGACTATCCGCGGCTCGGCTCGATCGTCGGTTACCAGACCATCAAGTCGGCGGCGGCGATCCTCGCCAAGGCCAATTCGACCGACCCGGAGAAGCTGATCGCAGCAACCGAAGGCTTGTCGGTGGCCTCGCCGTTCGGCGAGATCACCTTCCGCAAAATCGATCACCAATCGACGCTCGGCGCCTTCGTTGGCAAGACCGCGCTGAAGGACGGCAAGGGCGTGATGGTGGATGCCGTCTATAAAAAAGGCTCCGACTATCTGCCAAGCGATGCCGAAGTCGAAAAGCTGCGCCCGAAAGAGTGAGCGATGGAATCCCTCGCCCCGCTCTTCGCGGGGAGAGGGTCGGGTGAGGGGACCCACCGCAGACTCGGACTCGCGGATAGTCCCCTTCACCCGGATTTGCTTCGCAGTCCGACCTCTCCCCGCAAGCGGGGCGGGGTGACCCAACCCGTGGACCGCCAATGCCTTTTTACATCGTCCAGTTCCTGACGGGTCTTGCCAGCGCAGCGTCGCTGTTTCTGGTCGCCTCAGGACTGTCGATCATCTTCGGCGTGACGCGGATCGTGAATTTCGCGCATGGCGCATTCTATATGCTTGGCGCCTATGTCGCGTTCACGCTGACTGATCGCTTCTCCGGCGCGCTCGGGTTCTGGGGCGGCATCGTTGTCGCCGCACTGATCATTGCTGCGGTTGGCGTGCTGGTCGAGATGGCGCTGTTGCGGCGAATCTACCATTCGCCCGAATTGTTTCAATTGCTCGCGACCTTTGGCCTGACCCTGATGGTCGAGGACCTCGTGGTGTTGATCTGGGGCCCGAGCGAATTGTTGGGCCGCCGCGCGCCCGGCTTCAAGGGCGCGGTCGATTTCTTCGGCCAGAATATCCCAAGCTATGATCTGTTCCTGATCGCGTTGGGTCCGATTGTGCTCGGCATCCTCTGGCTCTTGTTCCAGCGCACCCGTTGGGGCGTTCTAGTCCGCGCCGCGACGCAGGACCGCGACATGGTGGCGGCGCTCGGCGTCAATCAGAAATGGCTGTTCACCAGCGTGTTTGCGGTCGGCGTATTTCTGGCGGCGCTCGGCGGTGCCTTGCAGATTCCACGCGATGCGGTGCATCACGCCATGGATCTGCGGATCATCGTCGATGTCTTCGTGGTGGTCGTGATCGGTGGGCTCGGCAGCATCATTGGCGCCTTTGTCGCGGCGGTGCTGGTATCGGAACTGAACGCGTTCGGCATCCTGATCTTCCCGAAGATATCGATCATCCTGGTGTTCCTGGTGATGGCCGCAGTACTGATCGTGCGTCCTTGGGGCCTGTTCGGCAAACAGGAGGGGCCCGCGCGCCGCACACCGGGATTGACCGTCAATCCGTGGCGTACGTTGACATCAGGCGAACAGCTCGCGGCGACAGCCGCATTGATCATCGCGGCGGCGCTGCCGCTCTTCAGCGGCAATTACGCGCTCACCATCGGCTCGGAAATCCCAAGATGGCGGGCCTGCCGATGATCGTCTCGCTTCTTGTTGGCCCGCTGCTCGGGTGCTTTGGCGCGGCAGTGTTCGGCTTCTTCGCGGTTCAACTGTCCGGCGTCTATTTTGCGATGCTGACGCTGGCTTTTGCGCAGATCGTCTGGTCGATCGCGTTCCAGTGGGTCACGGTGACCGGCGGCGATAACGGCATCCTCGGTGTCTGGCCGGAAAAATGGGCGGCGAGCGCCTCGCATTTTTACTGGCTGTCGCTCGGCATCGCCGCGCTGACGGTCGTAGGCTTGCGGGTCGTCGTGTTTTCGCCGTTCGGCTTTGCATTGCGGGCGACGCGCGATTCGCCACTACGCAGCGAGTCCATCGGTATCGACGGCAAGCGCATCCAGTGGACCGCTTTCGTGATCGCGGGCACGGTCGCCGGCGTTGCCGGCGCGCTGTTTGCTTACCTTAAGGGCAGCGTGTTCCCCGATAGCCTCGGCATCTCGCTGTCGGTAGATGCGCTGGTGATGGTATTGCTTGGCGGCGTCGAGACGATCTCGGGCGCGGTGGTCGGCGCCATCGTCTACAAGGCGCTCAATATCTGGCTGGTGAGCCAGACCGATCTCTCCAAGCTGGTGCTTGGCGCGTTCATCGTGCTGATCGTGGTCGCCTTCCCCAAAGGCATCGTCGGCATGCTGGAGACGATCCGCAACCGCCGCCGCTCCTCTTCGTCAAAGTCGGCGCTGCTTGCCTCGCCAATCGAGACCGCCGAATGAGCATGGTGCCCACATTGCTGTCGGTCGAGGGCCTTTCCAAGTCCTATGGCGGGGTGCATGCCGTCCGCGGTGTCTCGTTTGAGCTCAAGGCCGGCGAGATCCTGGCGCTGATCGGCCCCAACGGCGCAGGCAAAAGCACCTGTTTCGATATGCTCAACGGCCAGAAGGATCCCGACAGCGGCCGGATCAATCTGTTGGGCGAAGATACCGCGGGGCGGCCGCCGCGCGCGATCTGTCGGCTTGGCGTCGGGCGCACCTTCCAGATCACCGCGACGTTCCCGACCATGACGGTACGCGAGAATGTGCAGGTCGCGCTGGTGTCGTATCGCAGGCAATTGTTCAATCTCTGGTCCTCGACGCCGCGGTTCGAGCAAGGCGAGGCCGCCCGCCTATTGGAATTGGTCGGGATGGGCGGCTATGCGGATCGGCCATGCGGTGAGCTCGCCTATGGCGATCTCAAACGGCTCGAGCTTGCGGTTGCGCTTGCCAATCAACCAAAGCTTCTGCTGATGGATGAGCCGACCGCCGGTATGGCGCCGCGCGAGCGCATCGAATTGATGCGGCTCACCGCGCGGATCGCGCGCGAGCAGTCGATCGGCGTGCTCTTCACCGAGCACGACATGGACGTCGTGTTCGAGCATGCCGACCGCATCCTCGTGCTCAACCGCGGTAGCTTGATTGCTGAGGGATCGCCGGAACAAGTGCGCGGCAACCCTGAGGTCCGCGCGGTCTATCTCGGCGAGGGCCTGGTCTACGACGCGCGCCACCGCAAGGGGCTATCGGCATGAAGCTCAGCGTCCAGGATCTCAACAGCCACTATGGTCCTGCGCATATCCTGTTCGATATCGCGCTCGAGGTCGGCGATGGCGAGGTGGTCGCGCTGCTAGGGCGCAACGGCGCCGGCAAGTCGACGACCTTTCGCTCGATCATCGGCCTGGTCGAGCAGCGCTCCGGCCGCATCGTCTTCGAAGGCAAGGACGTCTCGCACCAGCCGACGCACGCGATCGTAAGCCGCGGGCTTGGCTATGTGCCGGAAGAGCGGCGCATCTTCACCGAACTGACGGTGGAGGAAAACCTCGAGGTCGGCCGCCAGCCGAGGCGGCCGAACGCGCCGCATTGGACGCGCGAAAAACTGTTCGCGCTGTTTCCGAACCTCGGCGAAATGCGCAACCGGCCAGGCGGCCGCATGAGCGGCGGCGAGCAGCAGATGCTGACGATCGCGCGCACCCTGATGGGCAACCCGTCGCTGGTCTTGCTCGACGAGCCCTCGGAAGGGCTATCGCCAAAAATTGTCGAGCAGATGGTCGATGCCATCCTGATCATGAAGAAGGAAGGCGTCAGCATCGTGGTCTCCGAGCAGAATTTGCACTTTGCGAAATTGATTTCCGACCGCGCCTACATCATCGAGCGCGGCCGGATCTGTTTTGGCGGCACGATGGCCGAGTTGGATGCGCGCCCGGACATCCGTGATGCGCATCTATCGTTGTGATCGGAAGGGCAGGGGACGTCGATGGCCAGGAATGCTTCGCTGAAAAAGAGCGTCAGGCCGGCAAGGCCGCTCTATATCCTTGATGAGCAGATCGGCTTCATCCTGCGCCAGGTATGGCAACGCCATGCGACGATCTTCGCGCGCGACATCGGCATCAATCTGACGCCGACGCAATGGGCGGCGCTCGCCAAATTGCTCGAGACCGGCCCGTGCTCGCAAAATCAATTGGGGCGGTTGACCGCGATGGATGTCGCGACCATCAAGGGCGTCATCGACCGCCTGACCGCGCGCGGCCTGACCGAAACCAGCCCCGATCCCGCGGACGGCCGCCGCTTGCTGGTCAGCCTCACCCGCGCGGGCCAGCAGATGGCCGAGAAGGTTGCGCCGAACGCGCTGGCGATCTCGAAGGAAACGCTGGCGCCGCTCGATGCCAGAGAACGCGAGACGCTGGTCGCGCTGCTCGGTAAGCTGCGATGAATGGTCGACGTCTTCTGGTTCCATTGCGCTGCAGCTTTTTCCCCCGTATGTTGCCGATGCGTAACAGTTGCGAATGGGCTGTGGTGATACCTTCCATAGAGTTCTAACCGCACGGATCGTGCGATCTCATGGCTCATGCCGTTGGGTTCGCGGGGGATCACGGAATGAACCAACGCTTCGGGCTGCTGACTTGTCTTGCCGCCTCGGCCCTGCTTGCCGCGCTTTCGAGTGATGCGATAGCGGCTGCCCGCCACAAGCAAATCGAGCACGGCAAGAAGGCGGGTGCGGCGAACAAGGCGGCGCATCATCGCAATACTGCGCATCAGAAAGACAAGCATGCGGGGCATACGACGCGGCGTAAGTCGGAGCCGCATGTAGAGGCCATCGACGCTGCGGAGACGCCGGCGCTGTCGGGCGACGCCGCGGCTGTCAAGAATGCGATCGATCTGGTGCGCAAGGTCAAGACGGCCGACGCGATCGCCATCGAAAAGACCATCGCTGATCCGGTGGCGCAAAAGCTGGTCGAATGGTACCTGCTGCGCCACCCGGAGGGCGACGCGAATTTCAGCCGCTATGCGGCGTTCATCGCCGACAACCCGGGCTGGCCGAGCATAAGCACGTTGCGCCGCCGCGCCGAGGCACGGCTCTGGCAGGAACGCAGCGACGCGGCCGCCGTTCACCACTTTACCGGTGATCAGCCAACGAGCGCCAAAGGCCGCTTCGCGCTGGCGCGGGTGTTGCTTGCTGAAGGCGACCGTGACGACGCGGTGCGCCTGGCCCGCGAGGCCTGGCGGTCGGAAGAATTGACCGAGCGGGCCGAATCCGAAGCGTTCGATACCTTCCGCGACTTGTTCACGAGCGAGGACCACCGCGCACGCATGGACAAGCGCATCGGCGCCAAGGATTTCTCGGCAGCAATGCGCGCGGCGCATCGCTTTGGAGGCGAGGGACCTTCGATCGTAAAGGCGTGCGAGGCGGTCAAGGGCGATGAGAAGAAGGCACTCGACCTGCTCGATTCGGTCGCGACCGAGGCCCGCCAGGATTTGGGCTATACGCTGTGCCGCATTCACTGGATGGTGCGTCATGACCGGCTTGATGAAGCAGCCCGCCTGGTAGTGGCGGCGCCGGCGGAAACGATGGCGCTGCAGGACACCGACGAGTGGTGGCGCGAGCGGCGCGTTCTCGCTCGCAAGCTGCTCGATCAGCACAAATACGAGACCGCTTATCAGGTCGTGCGCGACGCAGCACTTCCGGCCAGCGAAAGCTACCGGGCCGATTTCCATTTCATGACCGGCTGGATAGCGTTCCGCTATCTCAATGATCCCGCCATGGCGCGCGGCCATTTCGCCCATATCGACGACGGCTCGCTCAATCCGATCGTGCGGGCGCGGGCAGGCTACTGGCGCGGCCGCGTTGCCGAAGCGATTGGCGAGCAGGACGAGGCGCGCGCAAGCTATGAAGCCGCGGCGCGCCATACCACGGCCTATTACGGACAACTCGCGCGCGCCAAGCTCGGTCTCGATAAAATGGAGCTGCGGACGCCCCCTGCCGCCGATTCCGCCAACACCCAAGCGCTCGCCGACGAACTCGTGCGCGCCGCCGACATGCTCTATACGGTCGGCGAGCGGGATCTTGCGGCGAGCTTTGTGTCTGACCTCGCCGAGCAAAGCGGCAACGCGGCGACGCTGGCGGCGCTTGGTGAATTGACTGGCCGCCGCAACCACGCCCACGCCATGCTGGAGATCGGCAGAATAGCGCTTGCGCGCGGCCTCGCGGTCGATCCTTACGCCTTTCCGACCATCGGGATTCCGCAGCACAATCCGATCGGCCCCGCAATCGACCGCAGCATCATCTATTCGGTGGCACGCACCGAGAGCGCGTTCGACCAACGCGACAAGTCGTCCGCCATGGCGGTCGGCCTGATGCAGGTGACGCCGGAGGCCGGGCGTGACACTGCCAAAAGATTCGGCGTCGAATACGATTGGGACCGCATGGTGTCCGATCCCGTCTACAACACACAGATGGGCGCTGCAGAGGTTTCAGCGCTGCTTAGGGAATATAAGGACTGCCACATCATGACCTTCGCCGGTTATAACGCCGGCCGCGGCCGCGTCCGCGATTGGGTGAAAGCGTATGGTGATCCGCGCGATCCCAATGTCGATCCGGTCGATTGGGTTGAACGCATTCCATTTTCCGAAACGCGAAACTACGTCCAGCGCGTCATGGAGAACATGTTGGTCTATCGCGTCCGTTTCGGCGCTCCCGCAACGGTTGTTTCAAAGATCGACCAGCGTGATGGAGCGGGCCAAGAGGCCGGTTCGGCGCCGCCTTTCTCGACCCAGGCATCAGGTTCGGAGTAGTCAGTCGGTAGCTTGGCCGGTGAGGCTGAACACCAGTGCAATAGCCCCCACCACAATCAGGCTGACGGCCCAGGACGTATCCAGGTTGAACCAGCTCCGCGATACGAATTTGAGGCCGAGATAGCGGTAAACCAGCCACGCGGAACATCCGCCGGCCGTGATCATCGCGGTGGCGTGGATGACGGCCACCAGCACGGCCATCCCGAGACTCGTGTCGATCAGGGTCCCGGCTGCCTGGTGGCCGGTGTCGAGGTCGGCATCCCGGCACAGTCCGAGATAGATCGGCACGAGCATCAGCCCCGCGCCATGAGCGATGGCGACAGCAAAGGACCAAAGCCCTAATTGCGTCGGTCGGATCCGCGCCAATGCCCGGGGATGGCGGCGCTCGACAAGCCGGTAGACGCCAAACCCGATGACAAGGAGGCCGGCGCCGATCTGGAGCTGACGCTGCCATTCGACCAGGGCGACCAATATTGCGAAGGGAAGCAGCACGAGCAGCATCGCCAGCAAATGGCCGGCGGCTAGCGGCCCAAGCGCAGCGATCACGGCACGCGAACTCCGCTCCATCAATCCCGCCGAAACGGCGAGCGGCCATCCCATTCCCGGGTTCACGCCGTGATAGAGGCCGCTTGCGATGACCGCCAGCCAGAGCCAGGCAGGTGTCCAATCGGCTGCACTCAAATTCAAACCGACGGATAGCAGAACGAGTCCGTCGAACAGTCGCCGCCGTCGAGTCGGATCTGATGCGCCCGGTACCCGTCGGGAAAGCTCACCCAGTAGTCCTTTGCGAGCTCAAGGCCACCGCCAGGCCTGGCATTGGCCATCACCTCGACGCCCGGAATGCCTTGCGGATAGAATTGGTCGTCCCACGTCGAGTAGAGCGAGTTGGTCCAGTAGACTCGTTTGCCGTCGCGGCTGATCTCCACCATCTGGGGGCCGCCTGCATAGGCCTTGCCGTTCGGATGAGGCGTGCGGCGTACGATGCCGCCGGCGCGGACCGATCCGGCGAGCTTCGGCTTTCGGGGATCGGTGACATCGTATTGACGCATCTCGCCGGTGCCCCAACAGGAGACGTAGAGAAACTTGTCATCCATCGACAGGTCGATATCGGTTACCAGTGGTGGCACCGCGCCAAAGCCCTGCAGAAGTGGCGGCAACTGGTCCTTGGGCGCGGGCTCGGGTGGGATTGTCGCCGTCTTCTCCGCGTGAAACTTGCCGCCCTCCCGCCACCAGGTCCAGATCGAGCCTTCGAGGTTCGTGGTGTCGACCACGACGCCCAGGAAGCCGTGCTCGCGAACGGGGTCATGCGCGGGACGTACCTCCAGCGCCATTTGATGGTTGGCGCCGAGGTCGATCGTCTGGACGTTTCGCCGCGCCCGCAGATCCCAGAAATGGATCCGATGGCCGTATTTGTTGGACAGCAGATCCTCCGGCACGATCCCGTTCTCGAATTGCGGGGGCAGCGCCCACTCGCTGGTCACCATGTAATCGCGTGGCAGATTCCACCAGAAATCATAGTGCAGCGTTTGCGGACCGCGATCGAGCTCCCACCGCCCGAGGACATCGAATGTCTCGCAGTCCATGATGAAGACGCCGGGCGGTCCGTCGGTGCCAGCTTTGCCGCCGCCGCCGAGCGTGCTGATGTAGATGCCTTCCGGCCCGCAGTGGACGGTGTGGGGCCGCGAGTAGCCGGTCTTGTTGAAGATTTCCTCAGGCTCGATGATTTTGTGAATCTTCGCTCTTGTGGGGTCCGGCTTGGTATCGATGACGTAAATCCGGGAGGAGCGGATGCCCGGAATGATGAGATAGCGTCGCTCGAGGAATGCGTGACCGGTAAGCGGCGACAACGCCGACGAGCAGGCGTTCCATCCGAAATGGTGAAATTCGTCCCCCTTGTTGGGCATCGTCACCGTATGGACGACTTGACTGAAGGTCGAAGAACCCGGCTTCACGTCGATCACGGCGAGCGCGTCGGGCTTTGAAAAATCCGGACTAAGCAGCAACGTGTAGGCGAAGCTCTCCGGCGGAGCCTCCATTGCAAGCTTCGGCGATGCATGAAACGTGGGATCCGGCCTGATCGTCATCGTACTGCCTCCCTGTTCGTCTGGACGTGCACCAGTCTGGCCCAGCAGCAAGCAGAAGAACGAACGCGGCTCGCTGAGGTTCCTCTTGCGAGTGCCGCCGGCTAGCTTCGATCATCCTCATAATACACTATTATTGGTAAGCTGCCACGATGTCCGATACAGCGCGCTCAAGCTGCTTTGCGGTGGCGCATTGGCGCACCACGCTGCAGAACGCGGCATATCGCGGCATTTCGGAATCGCCCCAGCCCCAGGCCATGCGGCCTTCGGGGTTGAGCCAGACCAACCGCTTGGATCGCTCCGAGATGCGGCGAAGGATGTCGGCGCGCGGATCAAGGTTGTTGGTGCGGGCGTCGCCGAGAACGATCACCGTGGTCTTCGCCGTCACGCTCGCCATGAAGCCCTTCTCGAAATCCGCGAACGAGCCGCCATAGTCCGACGAGCCAAATCCGACCTTCGACATGATCTCGCTCATCGCCTCCTCGGGCGATTTGTTGTCGAGGATATCGCTGACCTCGATCAGATGGCCGGAGAACGCAAATGAGCGCACGTCGTCCACCACCTCATGCAGGCTGTGGATCAAGAGCAGGAAGAAATCGGACACCTGCGCCACCGATCCGGAGACATCGCACAGCGCCACGATCTTCGGCCGGTCGCGGTGGCGGCGTTTCCACGAGGTGAGGAACGGCACGCCGCCCCAGGCGGCGTTGCGACGAAGCGTCTTTCTGGTGTCGAGATGCCCGCGCCGCTGGCGCTTGCGGGGCTTGCTGTAGCGCTCGCGCAGCCGTCGCGCGATGGCACGGATCAGAACCTTCATCTGCTCGACCTGTCGGCGCTCGAGGCGGGCAAGCGGCGCGTTACGCAGGATTTCGTGGCGGAGGTTTTCGGCTTCCTCGCGTCCGTAGAGCAGCAACGCCTGATTGACCGTATCCCGCACATTTTCGCGCAACGCCTCGGTCGCCGCAGTGAGCCGTTCGGCTTCCGACGGGTTGCTGGCGGTAAGTGCATCGAGATCATCGCGAAGGCGAGCAATACCGAGCGCTTCGAGAATCCGGGTCGAGAAGATCCCACGCTGGGTGAAATAGCGTATGTCGGACAGCGAGGCGGCGTTCGCCGCATTCGCCAGTGCGGCGGCGATCGCGTTGCGATCCCGCGCCATCAGCATCTGTGTCAGCTCGCCAAGCTCGGGCGACGGCGCACTGGCACCGCCCGTTTGTGTCTCGCCGGGGCTCGGGTGCGCTCCCCCGCTTTCGGCGGCATCTTCGCTTGCGGTCTCATCTTTCACGTCAGGCTGGCTGAAGAACAGGTCGAAGCAATTGCCGAGCGCCTGTTTTTCGTCCTCGCTTTTGGCGAGCGTCAAAAGCAACGCGTCGCGCAGAATACCCCTGTCGGAAAATCCGACATCTTTGACCGCTCGCATGGCATCGATGCTTTCCGCGGGCGACACCCGAACGCCGGCGCCGCGAGCCGCCCGAAAAAAGCGATGCAGCTCCTGGCGCATCAGCCGAACACGCCTTGCCGGCCGGCCTTGGCGACGAAGCTCGTCACCTGCGGCATCGTGGTTTCGATGTCCGCCTCGTATTTCAAGAGCACGTTGAGCGTGTCCTTGACGGTTTCGTGATCGAGCTCCGAGGACTGCAGAAGCACCAGCACGCGCGCCCAATCGATGGTCTCGCTGACCGAGGGTAGTTTCTTCAGATCGAGCGCGCGAACCTGATTGATGAAGCCAACAATCTGACCGCGCAGCGATTGCGAGATGCCGGGGACGCGGCTTTCGACGATGCGCTCTTCGAGCTTCTGCTCGGGAAAGCCGATATGCAGATGCAGGCAGCGCCGCTTGAGCGCGTCGGAAAGGTCGCGCTCGCCATTGGAGGTCAAGATCACCGTCGGCTTCACCACCGCCGCGATGGTGCCGAGCTCGGGGATGCTGATCTGGTAATCCGAGAGTATTTCGAGCAAAAGCGATTCGAATTCGGCGTCCGATTTGTCGATCTCGTCGACCAGCAGCACGCAGCCTTTGGCCTGCTCCAGGGCCTGGAGCAGGGGACGCGGCTCGACGAATTCCTTGGAGAAGAACACGTCGCCGAAATCGTGCAGCCGGTCGAGCGCCGCCGATAGCGTCTCCGCGCCGCCCAGGACTTCGCCGAGCTTGTCCTTTAGAATTTGGGTGTAGAGAAGCTGCTTTGCGTATTTCCATTCGTACAGCGCCTTGGCTTCATCGAGCCCTTCATAGCATTGCATACGGATCATCTTGAGCCCGCGCCATGCCGCCAGCGCCTTTGCCAGTTCGGTCTTGCCAACGCCGGCCGGGCCCTCGACCAGGATCGGCTTTTCGATCCGCTCGGCGAGATAGACTGCGGTCGCGATCTGCGGGCTGGCGATATAGCCTGCTGAAGCCAGTCCCGACGTGACGGCCTCGATCGAAACCGCAGGCAGATTGTTGCTCATGATTGCCGATGCTCCATATGGGCCGGCCCGGTCCGAGCTAGCCACATAGGATTACGCCAATCGCGCTGGCCCGCAAACATCTGTCATCAGTGCCCGACGATCTCGGGCACCTTGGTCGCCGGCGGGGTGTTGCGGCTGCGCTGGGTGCGGACGATGCCGTCGATGATGGTCATGCCGATGCCGGGCAGGTCGCCGAGCTGCACGCTCTCCAGGATGTTCTTGCCGGGTGAATGCTGCGCCTTGTCCATGATGACGAAGTCGGCGGAGCGGCCGACCTCGATGATGCCGCAATCAAGCGCCCGCATGCGCGCCGTGTTGCCGGTCGCAAAGCAGAACGCGATTTCCGCCGGCACCTCGCCGAGCGAGGAGAGCAACGACACCATGCGCAGGATGCCGAGCGGTTGCACGCCGGAGCCGGCGGGCGCGTCGGTGCCGAGAATGATGCGGCTCAACTCGCCCATCTCGCGCGCGGTTCGCAGCGTGAACAGCGCCGAGCGTTCGTTGCCGTTGTGAACGAGCTCGAGCCCGCGCTTGCAGCCCTCGCAGATGCAGCGGATCTGCTCGTCGGGCAGCGCGGTGTGGCCGCCATTAATGTGACCGATCACGTCAGTGTCGGCCTCCAGCACCACGTCCTTGTCGATCAGGCCGGAGCCGGGAATCGAGGGGCCGCCGGTGTGGATGGTGCTCTGGATGCCATATTTGCGCGCCCAGCCGACCATCTTGCGTGCGGTCGGGCCGTCCTTGACGCCGCCAAGGCCGACCTCGCCGAGCAGCTTGACGCCGGCTGCGGCCAATTCCTTGAAATCGTCCTCGACCATCTCGCATTCGATGACGGGGGCGCCGGCGTGAACTTTCACGCCGCCAGGGCGCAGCGTCCAGAACGCACGCTGCGCGAAGATCGCCATCGCCTTCAGTCCGACGACGTCGCGCGGGCGGCCGGGCATGTGGACCTCGCCCGCGGAGATCATGGTGGTGACGCCGCCGTGGAGATAACTGTCGATCCAGTTGATCTGGTTCTGCCGCGGTGTCCAGTCGCCGGCGACGGGATGGACATGGCTGTCGATCAGACCGGGCGCGACCGTGGTGCCGTTGGCATCGACAATGGTGGTGGCGCCCTCGGTATTGACGTCCTTGGCGCGGCCGATGGCGGTGATCTTGCCGTTTTCGGCTGTGATCGTATCCGCATCGAGGATCGGCCTCTCCATGGCGCCGGAGAGCAACAGGCCGATCTTGCGGATCACCAGCTTGCTTGGGCCGGCGGCCTGGGGTGCATCGTGGGCCATGGGATTTTCCTTTTTGTTCAATGCCTTCGCGCAAGCGCAACGGCATCTTGCGCGCGGCTTGACGGCGGGATCAAGCTGGATTATTCGTTCGTATACGAATGATCGTATACAAACGATCAGGCCGATACAATCGGCGTCCTTAGACGACGGAACGGGCAGCGATGAGCAATTTCAACCAGGAAAGCGTGCTGAGCGTCC
Source organism: Alphaproteobacteria bacterium (assembly GCA_005885285.1). Classification (GTDB taxonomy): domain Bacteria; phylum Pseudomonadota; class Alphaproteobacteria; order Rhizobiales; family Xanthobacteraceae; genus Bradyrhizobium. Next base: position 43,217 of record VAZG01000182.1, read on the forward strand.
ATCACTGGACCGACACCCTGTTCTCTTTCACCACCACCCGCGATCCCTCGTTCCGCTTCCGCAACGGCGAGTTCACGATGATCGGACTGAAGGTCGGCGAGCGGTCGCTTTTGCGCGCCTACAGCGTCGCCAGTGCCAATTACGAAGACACGCTCGAATTCTTCTCGATCAAGGTGCCGGACGGCCCGCTGACTTCACGCCTCCAGCATCTGAAGCAGGGCGACGAGATCATCGTCAGCCGCAAGGCAACCGGGACGCTGGTCATCGACAACCTGGAAGACGGTCGCAATCTCTATTTGATCGGCACCGGTACCGGCTTGGCGCCATTCCTGAGCGTGATCAAGGACCCAGAGACCTATGAGCGATTCGAGAAAGTCGTGCTGCTGCACGGCTGCCGCCGCGTCGCCGAGCTCGCCTATGGCGAGATGATCACGGAAAGGCTGCCGAACGACGAATTGATCGGTGAATTTGTGCGCAACCAGCTGATCTACTATCCGACCGTGACGCGCGATCCCTTCCGCAACCGCGGCCGGATCACCGACCTGATCAATTCAGGCAAACTGTTCGGCGACATCGGACTTGCCTCGCTCGAGCCCGCGCACGACCGCGTCATGATCTGCGGCAGCCCGGCGCTGGTACAGGATACCCGCGCGTTGCTGTTAGGCAAAGGCTTCGTCGAAGGCAATCACGGCGAGCCGGCCCAGTTCGTGGTCGAGAAGGCGTTTGCCGAGCGCTAGTAGCCGAGCGCGGTAGTAGACCTACGCCTGGACGAAGGCGAGCAGCGTGCCGTTGGCGGCAGCCGGTGAGACGCAAATGCCGCCGCCGCTGCGGGAGGCCGCGGAACCCAGCGCCTTTTCCGTCGCCGCGAGATCGGCCGCAATCACAAGCCCGGCGCCGCCACGCTCCGGCAGTCCCGCGATTGATATTTCGGGATAGCGCTTTGCGAGTTGATCCCTGGTCAGGAATACAAAATCGGCGCGATCCGCCCCTGACGGCAGCGTCACCGCGCCGTCATGCTCATTTCTCGTCTCGCGATCGATCATGCGCGACATATGGGCTGCGGCCTTGGTCGGCTCCTGCGTCGCGATCAGCACCTGCCGCAGGCGTTTGGCGCCGTTAGCGTGTTTCATCAGTTCGGGAATCCACACCGTTTCGCGCGTTTTGTGCTGGCAGGCGAAGATGCGCACGCCTCCCGGCGCTTCCGCAACCGGCCATTGGAAGGTCCGAAATTTGGCCGCCGAAAGCCTGCCGTCAGGCATCGTCACCGGCCGCTCGAAATCGGTCGGACCGATCGGTGCGTAGCCGCGCGCGCGAATTTCCTCGGCGCCGGCGGCGGAGTCGATCGCGGTAAAGGCGACGCGCTCGATGCCGTCGTCGTGTTGGGCAAGAAACGCCCGCGCCGGAGCGTTGTGCTCCGTCTCGGTGAGCACGCCGAGCAATTCCATATAGTCCGGGTCGAACATCATGGTGTAGTTGCCCGTTCCCATGTGGGCGCTGTGGGTGCCGCGCGGCGAAAGCGTGAAGCCCAGGCGCTTCCAGTTCTCGGCGGCCTTATCGAGCTCCTTCACCATGAGCACGGCGTGATCTATTCCGACGATGTTCTTCAGTGCCACGCTTTGTTTCCCCGGCATCCGTTGGCATACTGACCTAATCAGATCGGTCTGGCCCCGGCAAGAAAGGACGACGATGGATATCGCAGAGGTCCGCTGGCCGGATTCGCTATGGGCTGCGGTGACGCCGAAAGGACCCGATCTGCCTGAACTAAGTGTCGGCCACGCGGCCGATGTCGTCATCATCGGCGCCGGCTTCACGGGCCTGTCGACCGCGTTGCATTTGCGCGAGGCGGGCGTGGATGTGGCGATCGTGGAGGCGATGGAGCCGGGGTGGGGCGCTTCGGGGCGCAACAACGGGCAGGTGATCCCGACCTTGTCGCGGCCCGATCCGGAAGACATCATCGCCAGACACGGCGCAGCCGGCGAACGCTTCGTCGGCCTGCTGCGCGACAGCGCGTTGATGCTGTTCGAACTCGCGCGCCGTTACGGAATAGAGGCCGAACAGGAACAATCCGGGTGTGTACAGCCGGTGCATTCATCCGGCCGCATCAAGATCGCCGAACGCCGTGTCCGGCAATGGTCGAAATTTGGCGCAGCTGTCGAACTGCTGTCGCGCGAGCAGGTCAGGCACATGTTGGGCTCGGAAGCCTGGTTCGGCGGGTTCTGGAACAGGTCCGGAGGGCACATCAATCCGCTCGCGCTGTCGCGCGGGCTTGCGCGCGCCGTGCTCGATGCAGGCGGAAAGATCTACGCGCGTTCGCCGGCGCTCAAATTCGAGCGCCGAGGCGATCGATGGCTGGTGAAGACGGCGAACGCCGAGATCAGCGGCCGCGCATTGGTGATCGCGACCAATGCTTATAGCGACGAATTCTCGAGGACGCTTGTGCCCGACATCGCGCGCGAGGTGATGCCGGTGTTGTCCTGGCAGATGGCCACGCAGCCTTTGTCCGACAATGTTCGCAAGACGGTCATTCCCGGCCGGCAGGCGATGTCAGACACCCATGGCGAACTTTATTTCGCACGCTACGACGCGCGAAATCGCCTGGTCACCGGTGGCGCCGTGATCGGTCCCGGCAACCAGCCGGAACGGCTGAAGGCGAGGGTGACGGAGCGTCTGCAACGGCTGTGGCCGCAGATCGGCGAGGTCTCTTTCGACCATATCTGGAACGGCTATGTCGGGATGACCACCGATTTCCTGCCGCGCATCCACCGGCTGGGGCCAGATGCCTATGGCTGGACCGGCTGCAACGGCCGTGCGGTGGCGCTCTCGATTGCGCTCGGCCATGAGCTGTCGAAAGCGGTTCGCGGCGTCGGCGAAAGCGATCTGGCACTGCCGTTCACAGAACCCGCGCCCATTCCGGCGCACGGCCTCCTTCGCAAACTCGCGCCGCTGATGCTGCTCCTCTACCGCCGGCGCGACGCGCGCGAGATGGCTTGAAAAAGGCCTCTTGGGAATATCCGTCCGAGCCGGGTGCCGCGCACGACAAGGTTTTTCCCCGTTTGCCACCTGCGGAAACTGCAACCTTGCTATTTCGGTAAGCGGGCTTGCCGGAACAGGCGCTCCAGCCAACATACATTGAAACAACCAATGGAGTCCGGGAGACCACCATGGGCCTTCAAGAAACAAAAATCGAATCGCTTCCGTTCGTAACAGCCGAACTAAACTATCTCGCTCCCACCGCCGGGAAACCGCGAACCTACGCCTATGATCCGCCGCCGGGCGAGCCAAAGACGACCGCGCTGCCCGAACCGCACCAGGTTCCGATCTTTGATGCGCGCCTGATCGCTGACGCCATTTCACTGGACCGTGAAGGCTTTGCCCTGGTCCGCCATCCGACCGTGGTCAAGAACTTCTACGACGATAAGGAAGTGCGGAGCGTCTACTATCCCGCGGCCGAAGCCTTCCTGAAGGCAACGTTGAAGGCCGACCGCGTCTTCATCTTTGACCATACCGTGCGCAAGCGCGTCGAAGGCGCCGCGGATGTGCGTGGCGCTGGCCCGCGGCAACCGGCAACGCGCGTCCATGTCGACCAGACCGAAATATCGGGCGCCAACCGCGTTCGTGAGCATTTGCCCGATGAAGCCGACGAGCTTCTCAGGGGACGGGTGCAGGTCATCAACCTGTGGCGGCCAATCCGCGGACCGGTGCGGGACGCGCCGCTCGCGATGTGCGACGGTCAAAGCGTCGCACCCGGTGATCTCATTGCATCCGATCTGATGTATCCCAACCGAAGCGGGGAGACGTATTCGGTGAAGTATAATCCGGATCACCGCTGGTTCTACATTCCGGCGATGAGAGCGGATGAGGCGCTGCTCTTGAAGTGCTACGATTCCGCAACCGACGGTCGGACCCGCTTCGTGCCGCACACCGCGTTCATCGATCCGACGACCCCACCCGATACCCCGCCACGCGAAAGCATCGAGCTGAGGACACTGGTGTTTCACAAGCACTGATCCCCGCGGCAGCCGGGCCCTTCGGCACAGCGGATAGCACGCTGTTCGCTGGCCGAACTTGATACCCTTGGAGTGATCGCGCCGATCCGCTACAAGGTCTGAATGACCACAAAAATCGATCCCATTACACGGTCGGTTGTTCAGTACCGCCTCAGTTCGATCGTGGAGGAGATGGGCGAAGCGATGCTTCGCACCTCCTACTCGCAGATCCTCAATTCCAGCCGCGACTTTTCGCTCGCGATTTGCGACACACGCGGCCGCCTGATCGCGCAGGCAGATCACATCCCGGTTCATGTCGGAGCGCTGCCCTGGGCGACGCTGGCGGTCGAGGAGAGATTTTCAGGCGACATCCGGCGGGGCGACGTCATCCTGCTCAACGATCCCTATCACGGCGGCAGTCATCTGCCTGATCTGACCGCGTTCGTGCCGATCTTCGATGGCGACAAGCGCCTGCTTTGGACCATCGTTCGCGCCCATCAAAGCGATATCGGCGGCGCGACCCATGGCGGCTACAATCCCGCCGCAACCGAAATCTGGCAGGAGGGGATACGCGTTCCCCCGATCAAGCTCTCAGAGGCCGGCCGCCTGCGCGACGACCTCCTCGACCTGTTGGCGCTGAACATCCGCAATCCCCGGGAATTCCGCGGCGATCTCGCGGCGATGGTCGGCGCGGCCCATCTCGGCGAACGCCGGCTGTCGCGGCTGTTCGCCGAGTTCGGCGAGCCCATCGTCGAAGCAGCGATGGAGGCGATCCTTGATGCCACCGAGCAGCAGACGCGTGCCGTGGTTTCGAGCTGGAAAGACGGTGTGTTTCAAGGCGAGGCCTTTCTCGACGATGACGGTCATGGTCGCAACGACATCCGGATCGCGGCGAAGGTCACCAAGCGAGGAAGCGACGTCGAGGTCGACTTGTCGGCTTCCGACGCCCAATCGACCAGCTTCGTCAATTCCTCGCATGCCAACATGCAGGCCGCGGTCGCGATGGCCTTTGCCTATTTGATCGATGCCGATATTCCGAAAAACAGCGGCGCGTTGCGGCCGCTCAAGGTGGTCGCAAAGCAGGGCACGGTGGTCTGGGCCGATCCGGGCCGGCCGGTGACGCTTTGCACAAGCCACCCCTCGAACGAGATCGTTGAGGCGATCATCAAGGCATTGTCGGCGTCGTGTCCTGATCGTGCGATGGCGGGATGGGGTCGACGCTTCCGGATCGCGATCCAGGGTGACGACCCGCGAACCGGCCAGAATTTCATCTGGCACATGTTCCAGGCCCGCCCGGGCGGCGGAGCGTCGTCCGGCGGCGACGGTTGGTCGTCGATCGGCGAATGGCACTCGGTCGGCGGCATCAAGTTCGGCAGCATCGAGGTTGCCGAGGTGCGCTTTCCCTTGCACTTCCGCCATCATGAATTCCGCGCCGGGTCCGGCGGCGACGGGCAGTTTCGCGGCGGTCTCGGCGTTGCGCTTGATCTCGTGCTGGAAACTGAAAAACCCGCGCGCGGCAATACTGCGGGCGATGGCGCGCGTCATGGCCCCTGCGGCATGCTCGGCGGCGAAGGTGGGCAACCGCATTGCTATCGCTTGTTGTCCGAGGGTCGTGAGCCGCGCGTGTTGCGCACCAAGGAAGTCGGCGTCGAGATCCGTCCTGGCGATTGTCTTGAAATACGTTCCTCCGGCGGAGGCGGCTGGGGACCGCCCGCGCGGCGATCCGACCAGGCGCGCCGGCGCGATCGCGAACAAGGGCTCGTCGGCGTGGCGCCGGAGCGGCGCAGCTCGTGATGTTTACGATCGGGGTTGACGTCGGCGGCACCTTCACCGACCTGGTCGCCAGCGACGAGGCCGGACATGCCGTATTCGCCAAGTCGCCATCGACCCCGGCCGACCAGTCGATCGGCGTGATGGCAGGCCTCGAAGAGCTTGCCAAAAGATTGAACCTGACCCGCGGCGAACTGCTCGCGGCAACGGCGCGCCTGGTTCACGGAACGACGGTCGCCACCAATGCGCTTCTGGAGCGAAAGGGCGCCAAGGTCGCGCTGTTGACCACCGAAGGCCACCGCGACGTGATCGAGATGCGCGAGGGCCTCAAGCCGAACCGCTATGATTTGCGGTCGCCGCCACCGGAGCCGCTGGTGCCGCGCGAACGCCGTCTCGGAATTCTGGAACGGCTCAAGGCCAACGGCGATGTCCTCACCCCGCTCGACGCCAAGTCGCTGGACAAGGGCATCGCGGCCATCCAGCAATCCGGCGCGAGCTCGATCGCGGTTTGTTTTCTGCATTCCTACCTCAACCCCGTGCACGAACTCGCGGCGGTGCAACGTCTGGCCAAGGCGCTGCCCGATATCAGCGTCTCGCGCTCTAGCGACGTGCTGCCGCAGATCAAGGAATATGAGCGCGTCTCGACCACGGTCGTGAATGCCTATGTCGAGCCGGTGGTGCGGCGCTATCTGAACAATCTCGAAACGCGCCTGGCCGAAGCCGGATTCAAGGGCAATCTCTTCATAGTCCTGTCGCACGGCGGCATGGCTCCGCTTGAGGAAGCCTCGCGGCTTGCTGCGGGCACGGTATTGTCGGGACCTGCCGGCGGTGTCTCCGGCGGCCGCCGCTGCGCCGAACTGCTCGGTATTGCCGATCTCGTGCCGTTCGACATGGGCGGCACCAGCACCGACATCTCGTTGATATCGGGTGGCCTGGCATCGCTGTCCGCCGACGGCATGCTGGCCGGACAGCGCATCGCGCTTCGTAGCCTCGACATTGCCAGCATCGCGGCCGGCGGCGGGTCGATCGCCAGCGTCGATGCCAGCGGAACGCTTCACGTCGGACCGCACAGCGCGGGCTCCATTCCTGGACCGGCGTGTTACGGCAACGGCGGTTTGGCTGCGACCGTTACTGATGCCAATGTCGTGCTCGGCTATCTCGATCCCATCGCTTTCATGGGAGGCCAGCGTCCGCTCGACCGCACTGCCGCCGAAGCCGCTATCGAGGCGGTCGCAACATCGCTGGGGCTGTCTCGGCTGGAAGCCGCGGCCGGCATCTACCGGATGATCAACCTGAAGATGGCCGACGGCATCCGCCTGATGACCTTGCGCCGCGGGGTTGATCCGCGCCGGTTTGCGCTGTTGAGTTTCGGCGGCGCCGCGGGCCTGCACGCGGCGGAAGTCGCGCGCGAACTCGAGATCAGGCGCATCATCGTGCCGGCGGTGGCCTCGGTGCTGTCGGCATGGGGCATGCTCACCAGCGATTTGCGCTACGAGGTGAGCCGAACCCATTATGGTGCGGGATCGCGGATTTCGGCCGACGAAGTTCGCGGGATGTTTGCCGAGTTGGAGCAGCAGGCGGTTGGCCGGCTGCGCTCGTGGTTCAATGGGCCGATCGCAACGGTGCGGTCGGCCGAGATGCGCTATGGCGAGCAGGTATTTGAAATCGACGTGCCGCTGGATGATCTGGATTGGTCGGCAGCCGATCTCGTCGACCAGATCGAAGAGCGGTTTCATCGCCGCCACGAGGAGCTTTATACCTACGCCTCGCCCGGTCAGGAGGTGGTGTTCGTCAATGCGCGCGTCGCGGCGGTCGGCCAGGTATCGAAGCGCGGCACCGACGCGAAAACGGTGCAGCCGGCCAACCCTTGCGTGGCCCATGCGATGCGGCGCGCTTTTTTCGGCACGTGGCGCGATATTCCGGTTTATTCGTTCGACAGCCTCTCGCCAGGACATTCACTCATGGGCCCCGCGATCATCGAGGCGGAGACGACGACCGTGCTCGTCGACACAGATGACCGCGTGAGCGTGAACGCGCTGGGCTGGCTCGATATCACGGTGCGCGACGGACAAGCCTAGGGAAAGATTATCAGTTGAACGCCATGCCGCCGCTCAGCGCGATGGTCTGCCCTGTCATGTAGGCGTTGTCGAGCAGCATCACGACGGCCTGTGCGACCTCGTCGGCCCTGCCGAAGCGGCCCAGCGGAATCCGGCTGACCAGATTTTCCTGGCCCCGCATCATGTCCGTTTCGATCAGGGAGGGCGCGACGGCATTGACGGTGACACCCTCTTTCACGAGCCGCGCGGCGTACCCGCGCGTCAATCCCTCGATGCCCGCCTTCGACGCATTATAGTGAGGCCCGATGGAGCCGGCGCCCCTGGCGGCGCCCGAGGAGATATTGACGATGCGGCCCCATTGCCTGGCCCGCATCATCGGCAGGACGGCGTGGGTGCAGAGGAAAACCGATTTCAAATTGACCGCGATCGTTTGATCGAAATCGGCTTCGGAGAGGTCGTCGATGCCGCGCGTGATCGCGATTCCGGCATTGTTGATCAGAATGTCGATCGGCCCAAGCTCTGATTTGACGCGTTCGACCATTTGGGCGACGGCGGATGTCTGTGAGACGTCGGCGGGAATCGCGACGGCGCGCCCATTGGCCTTCGCGATCGTCTCGACCAGCTTGTTAGCTTCGTCTGCGCGCTCGCGATAATTGATGGCGACGGCCACGCCGGCCTGCGCCAGCGCTTTCGATATGGCCGCGCCAATGCCGCGCGACCCGCCTGTCACGAGCGCCGTGTGTCCCCGTAGCGTAGCTTTCGTCATCGAGACCCCCGATTTTTGTCGAGCCATGGCCCGAACGTCAATAAATATGAGCCCCGACCCGGGTTGCAACGCCCCGCCGTCAGCGTCGTGCGTCGCGAGCTCAACCGCCCTTGACTGCGCCTGCGGTCAAGCCGGCGACGATCTGGCGCTGGGCGAACACGGTCAGCAGCAATACCGGGAAGGTGACGATGAGCGCGGCCGCCGCGAGTGGACCCCAGCTCAGTTGATCGAACGAAATCATGTTGTACACGGCGACGGGCAGGGTGCGCGTCTCCCGCCCGGCGAGCACGATGCCGAATACGAAATTATTCCAGGAAAATATCACCGCGAGGATGAAGGCAACCGCAAGGCCCGGCCGAGCGATCGGCAACGCCACATGCCGGAACACCTGCCAGCGGGTTGCGCCGTCGATCAACGCCGCCTCTTCAAGCTCGAGCGGCGTGGTTTCGAAATAGCCGATCATGATCCAGATCACGATCGGCACCGTCACCACGAGGTGAATGATGATCTGCGGCACCAGCGTGCCGAGTAATCCCAGCCACTGGAACAGAAGGAACAGTGGAATGAGATAGGATAGCCCGGGCGTGATCCGCGCGATCAGGATCACGACCGCGGATTTATGTGCGGCCATCCTGGCTATTCCGTAACCGGCGGGTACGCCGACCAGCATCGCCAGGAAGGTCGCCGTTCCGGTAACAAGCAGGCTGTTGACGAAATAGGTCAGGAAGCGGTTGGACGCGAGCACATCGGCGTAGTTTTTCCAGGCGAAATGTGTGGGGATGAAAATCGGCGGATAGGCGGCGTTGTCGACCTCGAACTTGACCGAGAGCGAGGCCATCCAGAGGAAAAACAGGATCGCCGGTGATACGATGACGAACACCGCCAGCGCGAGCCCGAGCTTGCCGAGGACGTGCCGTACGCTCATGCGCCCAGACCTATCTCGGTCCACAACGTGCGCTGGCGCAAATAGAGCAGCACGGCTGCTAGTGCTATGATCAGCACGAAGAACATCACCGCGATCGCCGAGCCGTAGCCGAGGTCGTAATAGATGAAGGCGACACTGTAGAGATAGAGATTGATGGTCTCGGAAGCCGAGCCGGGACCCCCTTGCGTGATCGCAAAAATGACGTCGAAGCTTTTGACCGCATCGATGCCGCGGATCATCGCGGCAATGAACAGGAATGGCGTGATCAGCGGCAGCGTGATGTAGCGGAACATCTGCCACATGCCCGCGCCGTCGATCTGCGCACTTTCGTAAGGCTCGATCGGGATCGCCGCGATGCCGCCGAGCACGATCAGCATGACGAGAGGGGTCCACTGCCAGGTTTCGACCAGCACCAGCGAGGGGATCACCGTTGCCGGATGAAATACCCAAAGCTGCGGCGGCAACCCCACCAGCGAAAGCAGATAATTGAGCACGCCGAGTTGCGGGTGGAACATCATGGTCCAGACCAGCGCGATCGCGACCGGCGTTGCCATCATCGGCATGATGAAGATCGCGCGCAGGAAACCGCGCCAAGGGAATTTCGCGTGGAACACGACGGCGGCGAAGGTGCCGAAGACCAGCGGCAGCAGTACCGATAGCGCGGTATAGACCAGCGTATGCTCCACCGCTTCGATGAAGCGAGGATCGTTCGGCAGCCGCAGGTAGTTGGCGAGCCCGACGAAGGTCGTCGGCGAACCGACTTTCCATTCGTTCAGGCTCATCCAGATCGTGAATAGCCACGGGAATATGATCACGGCCAGGACCACGATCAGTGCCGGCACCACGAACGGCCAGTACGATGGCGGCCGCCATTCCCGCCTTGGCGCGGGCTCTGTCCGAGCCGCGGCCGGAGTGGCTCGCGTCAACGTGCTCACGCTTTCTCGCTGCGCTCCAGGATCGGCCGGTATTGCTCGTGGGCCTTCTTCAACTCAGCCGCGGGGTCCGCGCCAGAGAGTGTCGCCGTAAGGGCCGCGCCGACGATGTCGCGGAACTCGGCGACCGGAATCACGACGGGGAGGCCGAGTTTGCTGATCTTTGCGGAATCGATCACCGACTGCAGCCATTCCTTCGGCATCTTCACACCCTTCTGTATTTCGGGGTCGTTGAGGATGGAATTGCGGAATGGCACGCCGCCGCCCGCCTGCAACAGCCGCGCGCCTTGCGTTTTCGAGACCGCCCATTGGCAAAGCAGGTAAGCGGCCTCCTTGTTCTTGCTCGCCGCGGCAATGCCGAGGCCGTCGCCGTAGGTCGCCGAAAATTGTCCCTTGGGTCCGGCCGGCACCACGGTATAGCCGACCTTGCCGACGATGCGCGAAGCATTCGGGTCTTCCAGCGGTGGCGCCCAGCCGACGCCGTCGATCCACATCGCCGAGCGCCCTTGTGTGAACGAGGCCATCGACTCCATCCAGTTGAAGCCGGCGACCCCGGGAGGCGCCACTTTCGTGAGTAGCTTTTGATAGAGCTTTGTCGCCTCGATCGCCTCCGGGCCGTCGGTCAGGATGCCGCCCTTGGCATCGAGGAATTCGCCGCCGTAATCGAGGTAGAAGTTGGTCCACAGCGTCATGTTGGCGTTGCGCAAACCGCGTCCGACGAAGCCGAAGGTGCCCTCCTTGGGGTCGGTGAGCTTCTCCGCCGCCTCGACCATTTCGTCCAGCGTCTTCGGCACCGCAACGCCCTTTTTCTGGAACATCTCCTTGTTGTAGTAGAGAATGAAATAATCGACCGACCATGGCAGCGAGAGCATCCGCCCCTTGTCGTTCTTGGCGTACTGAAGACCGGCGGCGGAGAAATCGCTTTCAACGAGATCCGGCGCGGTGAGCGTCGGGTCCTTCATGTAGCCGGAGATGTCGGCGAGCCAGCCCGCCTTCTCGAATTGCCGCTTCTGCACATGATAGCTCACATGAATCACGTCGAAGCTCGGCTTGCCGGACGCAAGCTCGATCACCGCTTTCTGCCGCTGCTGCTGCTCCGGGATCTGCTCCGACTCGACCTCGATACCGGTCAGTTCGGTGAATTCCTTGATGTTCTTCTGCAGATTGTCGCCGCGCGGCCCTTTGGCAAGGATCACTTCCAATTTGGTGCCGGCGTATTTCTTCCATTGCGGCTCGGCGGCCTGCGCGGGCAATCCAGAAAAGGTGAGCGCGCCCGCGGCGGCTGATCCGGCCAGCACGGCACGGCGCGAGATGCGATGGTCTTTCATTGTTTCCTCCCCTGGATCGTCTTTTTGCTAGGCGGATTGTAACGCGTGCAAGGCTGCTGCAACAGGCCTGTTCGCGCAAGAACTCCTCCGGCTCGCCGCTTGAACAGCGCCAAGGCGCCCGTTACGCTCGCCCCTACATTTCCCGGAGAAACAACGAGAGGAAACAAGAATGAAGCAGCTTCGGATCGGCGACATCACCATCGATGCGGTGATCGAACGCGAGGGCCCATGGCGGCGGCCGCAGGACTTCTTCCCCGCCTATGATGAGGCCGTCTTCAAGCACCATTTGCCCTCGATGGAACCGGAGGTGTTCGACACGGCGCTCGGAATGATCGTCATCACCTATCAGACCTTCGTGGTGCGCACACCGCGCTACACGATTCTGGTCGATACTTGCACCGGCGAGGACAAGGGTCATCCGCCACCGTTCGATTTTCCCGGCAAGGAGCGCTGGCGCAACGAGCTGTTCGCGTTGGGAATCGGATACGAGCAGGTGGACTACGTGTTCTGCACTCACCTTCATATCGACCATACCGGCTGGAACACCACGTTAAAAGACGGGCGCTGGGTGCCGACCTTCCCGAACGCAAAATACATTTTTCACAAGCGCGAATATGCCGTGTGGGAAGCTGAGCATAAAAAGGGCGCCAATCCGCCCGGCACCGTGTTTCGTGACAATTGCCTGCCCATCGTGGAGGCTGGCCAGGCGCTCCTTGTCGATGACGACTACGCGCTGGATGACACCATTACGCTGACGCCGACGCCGGGGCACTCGCCCTGTCATTGCTGCGTCAATATCTTCTCGAACGGCAAACGCGCGGTGGTCGCCGGCGATTTGATGCATCACATGATCCAGTGTCGGGAGCCGGACTGGTCGGCGAAGCCCGACTGGGATCCGAAGCAGTCGGCGGCGTCGCGACGGAAGTTCTTTGCCTCCGTCGCCGACACCGATACGCTGTTCCTGCCGATCCACTTCCCGGCGCCGACCGCAGGCCTGCTGATCGCCGACGGCGAGCGGTTCAACTATCGCTACAAACGCGAATAACGATCCGGCTATCCCATCTTCATGTTGAAAAGCTTTGCCGCCGTGAGCCCAAGGATATCGGCTCTCTGGCTATCGGTCAGCGATTCCGTTGCGAAGATGGGATCTACCGGATGAAGCTCCCAGGGATAAGGATAGTCGCTGCCGAGCACGACCTGGCTGGCGCCGACCTGGGCCACCAGATGGCGGATCGCTTCCGGGGTGAAGATCAGGGAATCGAAATAGATCTGCTTGAGATATTCGGTGGGCGCCTTCTTGAGCTTGATATCGGGATTGCAGCCTTTCGGCCCGACCAGACAGGCATGGTCGGAACGATCGGCGTAAGAGGGCAGGAAGCCGCCGCCATGGGCGGCGATCACCTTCAATCCCGGATAGCGATCGAACGTGCCTTCGAAGATCAGGTGCGATAGCGCAAGCGTCGTCCCCAGTGGATTGCCGACGGTGTTGGCGAGCCAGCCATTGCCGGCGAGGCGCTTACTGAGTTCGGGCAAGCCCTGCGGATGAATGAATAGGGGCACGCCGAGTTCTTCCGCCTTGGCCCATACGGGATGGAATTTCGGATCGGAGAATTCCAGGTCTGCCACGCTGTCGCCGATGGCGGCGCCCTTCAAACCCTGCTTCTTCACCGCAGTCTCGAGCTCCTGCACCGCAAGATCGGGCGCCTGCAGCGTCAGCGAGGCAAAAGCCGCGAAGCGGTCGGGCTTGGAGGCACAAAGCTCGGCGAGCTTCTCGTTCTGGAGCTTCACGATCTGCCCCGCCAGGTCACGGTCGCGGCCGTACCAGAACGGATTAATCGACACCACCTCCATGTCGATGGCTTGGGAGTCCATGGCCGCAAGGCGCCGGTCGACCTCGATGAAAGCCTCCTGCGCGCCGTTGACAGGGGGGAGCTGGATTTTGGCGGCTTCTTCGCCGAGCAGCGCGCCGGCTTCGTGGAAATGGCAATGGGCATGCACGTCGATCGTCTTGACCCGTTTTCCGCCGATCATGACAGGGAGTTTTTGCCGTGCCGTTTCCTGGCCGTGCGCGCTCTTGAGAAGGCCGCAACTGCAGAAGACGATACCGGTAGCGGCGGCCGCACTTCCCTTGAGAAAATCACGGCGTGTGGTCATGACCATTTCCTCCCTGTACTGCTTTTGTTTTCTGAGCGGAATTGCGCGGACGCTCATTACGGGCAGCGTAGCCATGCCGCATGGCGGCGGCAAGGCATCCGACGTCAGGCATCCGACGTCACCCGTCCGTCAATCGACGGCGAGAATGGCCTCGGCTTTGCGTTGGATGCTGCGTACCATGAGATGGCTGCAACGAAGGGGACTTGATCGCCCGATCGTTCTGGGCTCAAATTCGCCATCCACGATGTCGGGAGGACACCCATGGTAAGAAGTATTGTTCTGGCTTCAGTGATCGCGACGCTGGCAATCGGCTCGGCTTTTGCGCAGGAATCCTGTGAAAGCAAAGCGGTCGGCAAGGACGGCAAAGCCCTCGCAGGCGCAGCAAAAACGTCGTTCATGAAGAAGTGCATGGCCGATCAATGCGCGACCAAG
>VAZG01000426.1 GCA_005885285.1 Alphaproteobacteria bacterium
ACTATTCCGGCATGGCGCGCGCCGCCCTCGTCTATGCGCAGAATTACGGTTCGAACCGGCGTCCGCAGGGTGCTTCCACCATCACCCAGCAGGTTGCCAAGAACTTCCTCTTGACCAATGAGGTCTCGTTCACCCGCAAGATCAAGGAAGCCTTGCTGGCGATGCGGATCGAGCGCGCCTATTCCAAGGACAAGATCCTCGAGCTTTATCTCAACGAAATCTATCTCGGCCTTGGTGCGTACGGCATCGCCGCCGCGTCGCTGGTTTATTTCGACAAATCGGTGAACGAACTCACCGTAGCCGAAGCGTCCTATCTGGCCGCGCTGCCGAAGGCGCCGGCAGCGCTGCACCCGGTGCGCAACCGCGACCGCGCGATCGAACGGCGTAATTACGTAATCGACCGCCTCTTGGAAAACGGCTGGATCAAGCAGGCCGATGCCGACAAGGCGCGCAAGGACCCGCTGATCGTCACCAACCGCACCAACGCCGCGCATATTTTCGCCGGCGAATATTTCGCCGAGGAAGTCCGCCGCGATATCTTCGAGCGTTACGGCGAAAAGAAACTCTATGAAGGCGGCCTGTCGGTGCGCACCACGCTTGATCCGAAGGTCCAGGTGATGGCGCGCAAGACCATGGTGGCCGGCCTCGTCAATTATGATGAAGCGCAGGGCTGGCGCGGCCCGCTCAGCAAGCTCGATATTTCGGGGGACTGGGGCGTCAAACTCGCCGACGTCAAATCGCTATCGGATATCTCGCCCTGGCGGATGGCGGTGGTGCTGGAGACCAGCGACCAGTCGGCGCGGATCGGCTTCCAGCCCAGCCGCGAATTGGGCGGCGCGGTCAGTAAGGAAAGGCAAACCGGCATCGTCGCGCTCGAGGGCGTGAAATGGGCCAGGGCCGCGTCGGGGCCTGCCAAGGGAAGGACGCCGACCGCGGTGTCGCAGGTGCTCGCGCCGGGCGATGTGATCTACGCCGATCCGTTATTCGGCAAAGACGGCAATCCAGTCGAGGGCCAGTTCCGCTTGCGTCAATTGCCGGAAATCTCCGGCGCGATGGTGGTGATGGATCCGTGGACCGGTCGCGTGCTGGCGATGGTCGGCGGGTTCTCCTTTGACCAGAGCCAGTTCAACCGCGCGACGCAGGCCTATCGCCAGCCGGGCTCATCGTTCAAGCCGATCGTGTATTCGTCGGCGCTCGATAACGGATACACGCCCTCGACGGTGGTTGTCGACGCGCCGATCGAAATCGACATGGGGCAGGGCGGCGGCGTTTGGCACCCGGAAAACTATTCGGCCGGCAAATATCAGGGACCGGTGACGCTGCGTAACGCGCTGCGGCAGTCGCTCAACACGGTGACCGTGCGCCTTGCCCAGGACATCGGCATGCCGTTGATCGGCGAATACGCAAGGCGCTTCGGCGTCTATGACGAATTGCCGAACTATCTCTCCTATGCGCTCGGCGCCGGCGAAACCACCGTGATGCGGATGGTTACGGCCTATTCGATGTTTGCCAATGGCGGCCGTCGCGTGAAGGCGACCCTGATCGACCGCATCCAGGATCGCTACGGCCATACCATCTTCAAGCACGACGCCCGGGAATGCCGCGGCTGCGACGCGCAGGGCGGCTGGAAGAATCAACCCGAGCCGCAACTCGTCGACCGCCGCGAGCAGGTGCTGGACGCGATGACCGCCTACCAGATCACCTCGATGATGGAAGGCGTGGTGCAGGCCGGCACCGCGACTGTCGTGAAGGAGGTTGGCAAGCCGATCGCCGGCAAGACCGGCACCACCAACGACGAAAAGGACGCCTGGTTCATCGGCTTCTCGCCCGACATCGTCGTCGGCATCTATGTCGGCTACGACAAGCCGCGCAACCTCGGCAGAGGCATGACCGGTGGTCATCTCGCCGCTCCCATCGCGCGTGACTTCTTAAAGCTCGCGCTGGCCGACAAGGCAGCGATCCCGTTCAAGGTGCCGGCCGGAATCAAGCTGATCCGCGTCGTCTCCAAGACCGGCATGCGGGCAGGTCCGGGGGAGAGCGGCGGCACCCTCCTCGAAGCCTTCAAGCCGGGAACCGCGCCGCCTGACAACTACTCGGTCATCGGCGTTGCCGATGCAGACGGCCGGACGTTGACGGTCGCGCCGGACGTCGATCGCAGCATCATGCGCCCTGGCACGGGTGGGCTTTACTAGCCGTCGACGCGTTCTCTCCCAAACAAAGCGCGCCAGAAAGCGAGCAAGGCTGGTCCGCGCCGATTGCGCTTTGACGCGTGCGCCGCTACATCCCGCTGGCAATATTGCCGTGGCGGCAAACGCCAACGAGGCCAGAGATCACCATGCGCGCCGAAATCGAACGTCTAGTCGAAGAGATCAAGCAGTCGGTCGGGCTGCTGAGGAGGCATCTTTGACGTCGAGAAATCGACGGCGCGGCTCGCCGAGCTGAACAAGCTCGCGGAAGATCCCAATCTCTGGAACGATCCTCAGAAAGCGCAGAAGCTGATGCAGGAGCGCACCTCGCTGGAGGACGCGCTTTCGGGCATCGGCAGGGTCGAGCGCGAGCTTGAGGACAATATCGGCATGATCGAGCTCGGCGAGGCCGAGAACGATTTGGGCGTCGTCACCGAGGCGGAGAACGCGCTCAAAGCCTTAAAGAAAGAGGTCGCGCGCCGCGAACTGGAAGCGCTGCTGTCCGGCGAGGCCGACCGCTTCGATTCCTATCTTGAGGTCCATGCCGGCGCGGGCGGCACCGAAAGCCAGGACTGGGCGGAGATGCTGTTGCGCATGTACACGCGCTGGGCGGAAAAACACGGCTTCAAGATCGAATATCTCGAAGAGTCCCAGGGCGAAGAAGCCGGCATCAAATCCGCTACCATCCAGATCAGCGGCCACAATGCCTATGGCTGGCTGAAGACCGAGGCCGGCGTGCACCGGCTGGTGCGGATCTCGCCGTTCGATTCCAACGCTCGGCGGCATACGTCGTTTTCGTCCGTTGCGATCTTTCCCGTGATTGACGACAGCATCAAGATCGACATCAAGGAGCAGGACGTGCGCACCGACACCATGCGTTCCGGCGGCGCCGGCGGCCAGCACGTCAACAAGACCGAATCGGCCGTGCGCCTGACCCATATTCCGACCGGCGTCGCGGTGGTCTGCCAGGCCGGCCGTTCGCAGCACAAAAACCGCGCGCAGGCCTGGGACATGCTGCGCGCGCGCCTCTACGACATCGAGTTGAAGAAACGCGAAGAAAAGGCGGCCGCCGACCAGGCCGCCAAGACCGATATCGGCTGGGGCCATCAGATCCGCTCCTATGTGCTGCAGCCCTATCAGATGGTGAAGGATCTTCGTACCGGTGTGCAGACCTCCGACACCGAGGGCGTGCTCGATGGCGACCTCGACGAGTTCATGGCTGCGACGTTGGCGCAGCGCGCCTTCGGGACCACGCCAGACGCGGTCGAGGATGTGGATTAATGAAGCGGGTCGCCTTCATAGGCCTGGGGCGCATGGGCCAGGGCATGGCCGGCCGCTATCTCGAGGCTGGCTTCGCGGTCGCAGTCTGGAACAGGAGCAGGGCGAAGGCGGAAGGTCTGATCGCCCGCGGGGCCAGGTGGGCAACCTCACCAGAAGATGCCGCGATTGATGCCGACGCGGTCGTGACCATGGTTGCTGACGATGGCGCCTCACGCGCGGTCTGGCTCGGCCAGGACGGCGCCTCCGCGACCATGAAGGCCGGCACGCTCGCGATCGAATGCTCCACCGTCTCCTACAACCATGCGCTCGATCTCGCGCGTGAATTGCGCAGCCGTGGGCTCGTCTATATCGACAGCCCCGTGACCGGTCTGCCCGATGCGGCAGCCGCTGGAAACCTGACGCTATTGGTCGGCGCCGATCCCGCCGATCTCGAGAAAGCGCGGCCGTATCTCGCGCCGCTTTGCGCCACCATCCGGCATTTCGGCGGCGTCGGCAGTGGTACCGTCTACAAGCTGATCAACAATCTGATGGGCGCGATCCAGATCGCGGGAATCGCCGAGGGCCTTGCGATTGCCGAACAGGCCGGCCTCGACATGAAGCTCGTCGTGGAAGCGATCGAGAGCGGAGTTGCCGCGAGCCCGCAGGTGATCCGGCATTCGAAGCGGATGGCCGCGCGAAATTTCGCCGGCGCGACGTTCACGGCAGCGCTTCGGCACAAGGACGCCGCTTATGCCGTGAGGCTCGCCGAGAGCCTGCTCTCCAGCCCGCCTCTGGTGGCACGCGCGGCGGTAGAGGCGTATGAGCGAGCCAAGACATATGCGCCTGACGCTGACGAAGGCAAGATGATCGAGATCGTGTCGCGGCCGAGAAAAACGGGCAAGTAGCCGATGGCGCTTCCTTGCTGGAGCGTCCACCAATCGGAATGGGCGCTTGCCAGACGATAATTGTTTTGCGCCGCGGAATAAGCGGGCGCTTGCAAGCGTAAGCGCGACTTGCGAGACTTCAAAAAAATAAGTCGTCAAGCGGGAGAGAACGATGCCGGTTCGCGCGCGCAATTTGATTGCCTTGACGGTTTTCGCGGTTGCCGCAATCGCCACCCAGGCCAGCGCACAAAAGAAATATGATCCTGGCGCGAGCGACACCGAAATCACAATCGGCAATATCATGCCGTATAGCGGCCCCGCCTCCTCCTATTCCGTGATCGGCAAGACGGAAGCAGCCTATTTCGACAAGATCAATGCCGAGGGCGGCATCAACGGCCGCAAGATCAAGTTCATTTCCTATGACGACGCCTACAGCCCGCCGAAGGCCATCGAACAGGCGCGCAAGCTGGTCGAGAGCGACGAAGTGCTGTTGATCTTCCAGTCGCTGGGCACGCCGTCCAATTCGGCGATCCAGAAATATATGAACGCCAAGAAGGTGCCGCAGCTCTTCGTCGCCACCGGCGCCACCAAATGGGGCGATCCGAAGAATTTTCCGTGGACCATGGGCTGGCAGCCCAACTACCAGAGTGAGGGGCGCATCTACGCCAAATACATCCTGGAGCACTTTCCCAACAGCAAGATCGCGGTGTTCTGGCAAAACGACGACGCCGGCAAGGACCAGGTCAAGGGACTGCGCGACGGCCTCGGCGACAAGGCCAATATGATTATTGCGGACAAGTCGTATGAGGTGAGTGATCCTTCGATCGATTCACAGATCGTCGCGTTGCACGATTCAGGTGCCGATACCTTCTTCTCCTGGGCCGCCCCGAAGGGGTCGGCGCAAGCGATCCGAAAAGTCGGCGAACTCGGCTGGAAGCCGAGGTTCTTTCTGGCCAACGTGTCGACTTCGGTGGCCGGCGTGTTGAGACCGGCGGGCCTTCAGTATGCAAAAGACATCATCTCGACGGCCTACCTGAAGGACCCGACCGATCCTGCTTGGAAGGACGATCCGGGCGTGAAGGCGTGGCAGGCTTTCATGGACAAGTATTATCCGAATGGAGACAAGTTGGACTTGAACAACGTCTATGGCTATGCGGTGGCGCAGACAATGGTTCAGGTGCTCCGGCAATGCGGCGATGACCTGACGCGCGAAAACATTATGAAACAGGCGGCCAGTCTCAAAGACTTTTCATCTGATGTGATGCTGCCGGGCATCAAGATCAACACAAGTCCCGACGACTTCTTTCCGATCGAACAGATGCAGTTGATGAAGTTCGACGGCGAGGCCTGGCACCTGTTCGGCGACGTCATCGACGGCGAAGTTGGCCACGAACTCAGCCATTGAGGTGCTTTTTCGCAATCAGCCCGCGCTCAAACGCACGCCAGCGCGCAGGAATTTCTGGGGATCGACGGCTTCACCGTCGATCCTCGTTTCATAATGCAAATGCGGTCCGGTAGAGCGGCCAGTCGAGCCGACTTCGCCGATCACCTGTCCGATCCTGATGCTATCGCCGACCTTGACGTCGATTTCCGACAGATGGCCGTAGCGCGTCGAAAGCCCGTTGCCGTGATCGATTTCGACCATGCGGCCATAGCCGCCGGACCACCCGGCTGAAACCACCTTGCCGTTTGCGGTCGCGCGCACGGGATCACCGGTTTGTGCCCGGAAATCGAGACCGGTGTGCATGGCCGGGCGGCCGAGGAACGGATCGCTGCGCACCCCGAAGCCAGAGGTGAATTCGACCTCGCCAACCACCGGTTTGCGATAGGGCACCAGCGCCAGGGTCCGGTTCAGGCGATCGACCTGGGCGCGCTTGATGTTGATTCGATAAAGCTGGCGCTCGAAGGCAGTGGCGTCGGGCGCAAGCTTGACTGGAACGAAGGGACCGCCGACGCCTGCGCGCGGGGTCGCCGCTTCGAGTTGCGCCATATCGAGGCCTAGATCGGTGAAAACGCCGCGCATCCGCCGCGCCCGCGATTCCATACCGTCTTCGGCCGCATTCAGCGCCGCCAGTTGGCGGCCCTCGATCTGATCAAGCGAGGTCTGCAGGCGGACCAGAACGTTGTCGACGCCCCGATTCCTGGCGAATTGGTTTGGCTGCGGCGTCGACACGATCGGAGCGCGCGATTCGAGCCGCGCTTCACGGTCCGGCGGCGCCACGAAAATCACCGTATCGCTGATTGGCGACGGCTTTGGCGTGCCTGACAACGCCGGCTCGCTTGCTGCCGCGCCTCGCGAGGGCGTCCTGATTGATCCCGTGACGTCAGGCATGGCACCGAGCGCCGTGGCACGAGATTCCAGCGCCGTCTGGCGCCGCATGATCTGTTCAAGCTTCTGGTCGAACTGCTCCTGGTCAAGCAATTGGCGGCTGGTGGTGCGATCGACTTTGGCGCGCAGCTCGGCGATGCGGTCTTCATAGGCGTATTGCATTTCGGCCTGGCGGGCGATCAATCGCGTCAGGACGTCGTCGTGGAAGGCGAAATAGGTCGCGGTCGCGGCCGACCACATGCCGAGGATGGTCACGCTACCCACCACGATCCAGAACACGACCGGGCCGAAGCGCACCTGCCTGCCGGCATGGGTGAAGGTGTAGCCGTCAGGGGCGTCGCGTGCAGCAGAAGCCGAAGGCGAATTCGCCGCGGCGCGGCGGGTGAATGCCCGGCCGTGGTCATGGGGATGGTGTTGGGCGTACTCTGAGTGTTGACCGGACCGGTACGACATCGGCACTCCCGCGCCGGTCGGAGATCACGTTCCGTACGGCCAAATTTGCGCGACCGATTTGACCCGGTCATGGTTAATTTTCCGGAAATGGGGTCGAAATGGGGCGCCGATTAGGCGGCCCGAGCTTCCTCCAGTACCGCTTCGGCGTGGCCATCGACCCTGACATTGCGCCAGACCTTGACGATCCGGCCATCCGCGCCGATCAGAACCGTAGTGCGAATGATTCCCTGGAAGGTCCTGCCGTAGAGGGATTTTTCGCCCCAGGCGCCGTAGGCCTCGAGCATTTCGTGCTGGCAATCGGAAATCAGAGGTACCGATAGCTGGTGTTTGTCGCGAAAGGATTCCTGCACCTTCAATGGATCGGCGGAGATCCCCAGCACCTCGGTCTGGATTTCGGCGAATGCGCTTCTCAGCCGGCTGAAATCGATCGCCTCCTTGGTACAGCCCGGCGTGTCCGCGCGTGGATAGAAGAACAGGACGAGCTTCTTGCCAACATAGTCGGCAAGCGAAACGGTGTTGCCGCCGTCGCGCGGCAAGCGGAACGCTGGCGCCTTGGCGCCGGCGACAAGCACCGATGATTTCCCTGCAGGCGGGCTTGCGGCTGCGGCATTTGAAGGTGCCGCGCCGGCCGATTTGGACGGTCTTAACCGTTTGGACGGGGCCTTGTGCGAGGCTTCGCTGACGGCACTCTTGCTTGATTTGACCGTTGTCGCACGGCCGCTTTTGGCGTGTTTTGTCTGGTGCTTTCTCTCGGTGGATGCTGTGGACGGCGCGCGGGCTGGCCTGCGGGCAGGCGTTTTGGGGGATTTCTTGCGCGTTTTCTTGGACATGCGCCTTCCTTTCGTCGCTTTCGGCGGATCAATCATTAGGCTATTGCAGGTCTCTTCGCCTCACCTGGATTCGGGCCGGCGGCTGGGCAAATCTGATAGCCGCGGAGTATGGTTGGAAGAAATTCGACGCACCACCCGCCTGCTTGTTGAGTGTGCCTCCGAGGTCCAATGACAAGCAACGGGATTAATCGAGGATTGGCAGTGATGCCGGCACAGGAGCGCTCGTTACCTGTTGACGGGCGAAGCCATGGCGGCGATCGATCCCATCAAGAGCGTCAGCACCGAGAGGCAATGGCCAGAAAAACGCCGCCCCAAGGATCTAACCAAAGATCCAGTTCGTGCTCTGACGGCCAGCCCTCGCACTGGAAGGATGGCGAATGGGGACAGGACCATGACGAGGCGGCGGGCCATCGTGCGCGCCGACTGCTGTCGCGTTCAAACTCGAACTTTCATCGGTTCGGCGATCGGCTCGCGGCGCTGCGAATGTGGATCGCGGGAGAGCGCTGGGTAAAGCGCGTCGCGATCGTGATCGCGGCGCTAATGGCGATCTTCGCCGGCTGTTTCGGCACGCTGTGGTGGCGCCTCGGCGCGGGCCCGATCAATCTCGACATGGCGACGCCATGGCTCGCGGCGGCGATCGAGGACAATATCGGTCACGGCAATACCGTCGAAGTCGGCGGCACCCAGATCGAGCGGACGGGGCGGATTCGCATCGCGGTGCGCATCCGCGACATCGTGGTCAGGGATCGCGACCACGCCATCGTGGCAAGCGCGCCGAAGGCCGAGGTGAGATTGTCCGGCACCGCGCTGTTGATGGGCCAGCTTCGCGCCGAGAGCCTCAATCTGGTCGATGCCGAACTCGCGGTGCGGATTACGCCGGACGGCTACGTCACCGTTTCGGCGGGCGATACCGCAAAGCCGCTGGCGACCGGCGTCACTTCCAAACGAGACGCGGGTCTTCCGCCGACATTTCCCCGGCAAAATCAGCTAGCGGCGCCGCCTGGAGCCGTTGCGCCGTCTTCGCCACCTATCGAGTCCGCCGCAGCCGCACCGCCGCCCGCAAGCACCGCGCAGAACGGATTGCTGGCGGGCCTCGATTGGCTCGACAGCCTGAGCCTGACGGGTCTCGACGGACAGAACCTCAACGAAATCGGTTTGAAGAACGGCAATCTCGTCGTCGACGATCAGCAGCGCGGCAACAAATGGACGTTCGATAACATCAGCCTCAGCCTGCGGCGGCCGCGCGCCGGCGGGGTGGCCTTGAGTCTCGGCGAAGAGGGCGCTCATCCCTGGTCGCTGCGGGTTACGGTCGGGCCTTCGGAAAACGGCGTGCGATCGGTCGATATCCGCGCCGACAAGGTTCCGACAGCCAACATCCTGTTGGCGCTGCGCTTGAAGGACCTGACCTACAGCGCGGATCTACCGCTATCGGGCGAGTTGAAAGGTGAATTGGGGCGCGACGGCCTGCCGACCTATTTCCGCGGCAAGATGGTCGCCGGTGCCGGGACCATCATCGACAGCGACACGCCAGATTACCCGATGGGAATCGATTCGGCCGAGATGAGCGTCGAATGGGATTCTGGGCGGCGGGTGCTGGTGGCACCGTTCAAGATCATTTCCGGCGCGAATCGCATCACTTTGCTCGCTCATCTGGAGCCGCCGAATGACAACGTCGCCGACTGGCAGCTCGGCTTTTCCGGTGGCACCATCGTGCTCGCCGGCATCGATAGCGAACCGCCACTGATCTTCAATCGCATTGCCATCGGGATGCGCTTCGACACCGACAAGAAGCGCGTGCTGCTGACACAAGCCGACATCAGCAACGGCGAGATCGGCATCGCCGGGACCGGCAATATCGACTATTCCAGTGAAGCGCGGCTGCAGCTCGGGTTCGCGGGCACGCCGATGACGGCGTCCACGCTGAAGCGGATATGGCCGACCGTGATCGTCCCGGAAGTTCGCGAATGGGTGATCGAGCGCATTGAGCGCGGCTCGCTGCAGCGTATCGAAGTCGGCATTAACACCGCGATCAAAAATCTTCCGCGCAGGGGACCGCCCATCCCGGATGACGGGCTTGCCGTCAATATCGTTGCAAGTGGCGTAACGGTGCGTCCGGTGGATGGCCTGCCGTCGGTGCACGACGCGGATTTGAAAGCGCATGTCACCGGCCGCACCGCGTCCGTGACGATCGGGCAGGCGGTGGCCGACACGCCCGCTGGCCGCAAGCTCAACTTCTCGGATTTCGTTTTCGAGGTGCCAGACACGCATGCCAAGCCGGCGCCCTCGCGCGTGAGGATGAAGATTGACGGCCCGGTGCCGGCGGCCGCCGAAATTCTCTCGTCCGATCGCCTCAGTGATCTGTCCGGGGCCTTGGTCGATCCCAATACGAGCAAGGGTACGTTTTCGGCGAGCGTCAATCTGGGCATGCCGGTCAAGGGTGAGCTGACGAAGGCAGACACCACTTACGCCGCCACCGTCGACATCAATGGATTTGCCGCCGACAAGCTCGTCATGAACCAGAAGCTCGAGGCGAGCAATTTGAAGATGGTCGCCAACAATCAGGGCTATCAGGTCAAGGGCGACGTCAAGATCAACGGCCAGCCGTGCACCCTCGATTATCGCAAGCCGGCCGAGGGCGACGCCGACGTCAAACTGCAGGCAACGCTTGATGATGCGAGCCGCGCCCGCCTCGGGCTCGATCTCGGTCCGGCGGTCTCCGGCGCGGTCCCGATCAAGCTGACCGGCAAAATCGCCGGCGGCGCGGATCGTGACACCCGCATGGGGATCGAGGCCGACCTCACCGCGTTGAAGCTCGACAATATCTTGCCGGGCTGGGTCAAGCTGCCCGGCAAGTCGAGCCGCGCCACCTTCAACGTCGTGTCGAAGACGCAATCGGTCCGTTTCGAAGACATCGTCATCGATGGCGGCGGCGTGTCGATCAAGGGATCGCTCGAGGTCGACCAGAATGGCGATCTGATGAACGCCAACTTTCCCACCTATTCGCCGTCCGAAGGCGACAAGACCACACTAAAGGCCGAGCGCGGTCAGGATGGGGTTGTAAGGTTGACGATGCGCGGCGACGTGTTCGACGCCCGCGGTTTCCTCAAATCAGCGATCTCAGGCAAGGAACCCGACGCCAAGAGCAAGACCAGGAACATCGATTTCGACGCGGATCTCAAGCTCGGCGCGGTCGCGGGCTTTAACGGCGAGGCAATGCGCAGCGCCGACGTCAAGGTTTCCCGTCGCAATGGGGTCTTCAAGGCCTTCACGCTCAACGGCAAGCTTGGGCGCGATACGCCGGTCACGGCGGAGATGCGCAACCGCGCGCAGGGGCAAGGGCGCGACGTGATCTACCTGCAAACCAACGATGCCGGCGCGTTCTTCCGCTTCACAGATACCTACTCCAAGGTGGTTGGCGGCCAGTTGGCGCTCGCGATGGAACCTCCGACCGCCGAATCGAGCGCCAAGGAAGGCCTGATGAACGTCCGCGATTTCACCATAAAGGGCGAAAGTGCGCTCGATCGCGTCGCCGCAGGCGGCCCGGCCAGCGTTCAGAGCGGCATCTCCTTCTCGGCGTTGCGCGCGGAGTTTACCCGGCAGAACGGCCAGCTCATGGTCCGCGAAGGGGTTGTGAAAGGACCGACCATCGGCGCGACCATCGAAGGCAGCATCGATTATCCCGGCAATCAGGTGCGCATGAGCGGCACCTTCGTTCCGATGTACGGACTGAACAACATGTTCGGCCAGGTTCCGGTGCTCGGCCTGTTCCTCGGCGGCGGCAGCAATGAGGGCCTGATCGGCGTGACCTACGAAATCGTCGGCACGCCCGGCCAACCGGTGTTTCGCGTCAATCCGATTTCGGCGATGGCCCCCGGCGTGCTACGAAAAATCTTTGAATTCAACACCGGCAAGCAGAACAACCCGGTCGAATTTCCGCCGAATAACTAATCCGGTTTCCTGAGATCAGCGCCGCAATGCCGGCACCACCAGGAACGGGATCATCCCCAACACGACGCTGATCAGCGAGAACGCGATGAGTGGATTGTAGCTGTGCGTGAAATCGTGGATCAGGCCGCCGCTCCATGAGCCGAGCGCCGATCCTAATCCGCTGCCGATCGAGATCGTGCCATAGATCGTGCCGACGCGCTTCCCCCGAAAGATCTTCATCGCGGTCGCCGTCAGCAGCGGGCCGCGCGAACCGATCATGCTGCCGAAGCAAACGACGAATCCCGTCAGGATCCAGAAGTTCGGATACCGCTGCAGCAGCCAAAGCAGGATGATGCCGACAATCGAAATCGCATAGCTGATGAGCACCGACGGCCGGCGGCCGATGATGGCGTCGAGCGAGGTGACGCCGAGCATGCCGAACAGCAGCACCACGCCGCTAAAGCCCCAGGCGGTCGCCGCCTGCAACGGTGGAAATCCGGCGTCGATCAGATAGGCCACGATCTGCGCCGCGATCGCATACATGCCGACCGCGGTGAAGAAGAATGTCGAGAACAGGGCCCAGAACGCGTGGTGACGCATCGCGCCCAGCAGTGTCCAACCTCGATCGACGAAATTAGGATCGGCCTTTTTGAGGACGTGCGGCGATCCGCCCGCAAGCAACCGCCAGGGCAATAGCAACAGCGGCACCAGCAGGCAGAGCGCAGCGATGCCGAAGATCTGATAGGCGCCGCGCCAGCCAAAATGATCGATCAGAAGCTGCGAGGTCGGCAACAGCAGCAAGACGCCGCCGCCGGCGGCGGAATAGACCACCGCCATTGCGGTGGGCAGACGCCGGCCGAACCATCGTCCGAGCAAAATCGAGTTCGGCACATTGCCGATGAACGCGATGCCGATGCCGACGCACAGCCCGACGCTCAACTGGAACTGCCAGAGGTATTGCGCATGGGCTGCGGTCAGGAACGCCGCGCCGAGGAGGAGCATGCCAAGCGAATAGACGGTTCGCGGGCCCGAGCGGTCCAACAGCCGGCCCACCAGCGGCGCGGTGAGGCCTCCTGCAAACCAGGTCAGCGAATAGACCGAGACCACCTGGGCGCGGTCCCAGCCAAAACTTTCCGAGATCGGCTTGAGGAACACCGTGAAACTCTCACCGAGCCCGCGGCCCATCACCGACAGCGCAAAACACAGCGCCAGAACGTTGAGCGCGGTGCGCGCCGGTTTCAGCGGTTTTGCGAGAATATCCTCCCGGGGCGTGTTTTGATCCATGCAAAGGAGGGAGCGCGTTTCCACCCTCCCTAGCAAGCCTCTAAAAGCGAATACGGCTATGCAGGCTTGAGCAGCACGTGGCGCTTTCTGCCGAGCGACAGCTTTGTCACGCCTTCCGGCGTGAGGTTGGCGGGCGTCAGCATCATCTTCTCATCAGTGACGGCGACGTCGTTGACGCGAAGCCCGCCACCCTTGATCTGGCGCCGCGCCTCGCCGTTGGAGGCGACAAGGCCGGCTTTGACGAAAGCTGCCAGCACGCCCAAGCCGGCGTCCAGTTCACTTCGCGAAACATCCACCGTTGGAAGATTTTCCGCAATTGCACCTTCCTCAAAGGTTTGCCGGGCGGTGTCGGCGGCCTGGCGGGCGGCATCGGCGCCATGCAAGAGCGTGGTTGCGGCGTCCGCCAGCGCCTTCTTGGCCTCGTTGATCTCCGCGCCCTTGAGCGATGCGAGCTTCCCGATCTCGCTCATTGGCAGCGTCGTGAACAGTTTGAGGAAACGCGGTACGTCGGCGTCTTCGGTGTTGCGCCAGAACTGCCAGTACTCGTAGGGGCTTTTCATGTCGGCGTTGAGCCACACGGCGCCGCTTGCGGTCTTGCCCATCTTCTCGCCGGAGGAGGTCGTGATCAGCGGCGTCGTCAGGGCGTGCAATTGCGGCGTGCCCATGCGCCGACCGAGATCGATGCCGTTGACGATGTTGCCCCATTGATCGGAACCGCCCATTTGCAGGCGGCAGTCGTAACGTTGGTTCAGCACGACATAATCGTAGGCCTGCAGGATCATGTAGTTGAACTCGATAAAGCTCATCTCCTGATCGCGGTCGAGCCGGAGCTTCACCGAGTCCATCGCCAGCATGCGGTTGACCGAGAAATGCCGGCCGATGTCGCGCAGCATCTCGATCCAGTTCAATTTCGTCAGCCACTCGGCATTGTCAGGCATGACGGCGTCGTCCTTACCCGCGCCGAAGCGCAGGAAGTGGGAGAACACCTGCTTGATGCCGTCCTTGTTGCGCTCGATGTCCTCGATCGAAAGGATCTTGCGCGTCTCGTCCTTGCCTGAGGGATCGCCGACGCGGGTGGTTCCGCCGCCCATCAGCGCGATCGGCTTGTTGCCGGTCTGCTGCAACCAATAGAGGCACATGATCTGCACCATCGAGCCGACATGCAGCGAAGGCGCGGTGCAGTCAAAGCCGATATAGGCTGTGAGCTCGCGTTTGGCCGCCAGCGCATCCAGCGACCGGGGGTCCGAAATCTGATGAATGAAGCCGCGTTCCTGCAGCACATTAAGAAAATCAGATTTAAATGCAGTCATTTTTCCGTGGCTCTGATCATTCTTGTTTTACGGTATTTGCAGCAATTTGCGGAACCATAGCGGAATTGGCTGCCGCAGGCCGGCGCGTTGTGGCATTATAAGATGTGCTTGTTTGGCACAAGCTGGACGTCAGGGGCAAAAGCTGGGCACGGCGTCGAAGGCGCTACCTACGATGATGTTGACGACGATCGGTCTGATGAGCGGGACCTCGCTCGACGGGGTCGACATCGCCATGATCGAAACCGACGGCAAGCGGGTCAAGGCCTTCGGGCCGTCCGGATACCGACCTTACACCAAAGATGAGCGAAACCTGTTGCGCCAGGCCCTGACCGAGGCGGTCGACTTGGCAGAGCGCGATGCGCGGCCGGGCATCCTGCGCGAGGCCGAGCGCGCCGTCACCATCGCCCACGCCGAGGCGATAGCGGCCTTTACCGCGCAAAACCGCATCACCTGCGAGGACATCGATATCGTCGGTTTTCATGGCCAGACCGTGCTGCACCGCCCGGAACGGAAATTGACGGTGCAGATCGGCGACGCCGCTGCGCTGGCGAAAGCCATCCATATCCCCGTGATGCATGATTTCCGCGCCGCCGACGTCGCCGCAGGCGGGCAGGGCGCACCGTTCGTGCCGGTCTATCACCGTGCGCTGGCGCAGTCGCTGGAGCGCGAGGGGCCGATCGTCGTGGTTAATATCGGCGGCGTTTCCAACATCACTTATATCGACGGCAACGACACCCTGATCGCCTGCGATACCGGGCCGGGCAACGCACTGCTCGACGATTACATGGTTCGCATGACTGACCAGCCGTTCGACTGCGAAGGCCGCATGGCTGCCCAGGGCATGGTGGATGTTGCCTGGGTGATGCGCGCGCTGGAGTTGCCGTTCTTTGCGCTGCAGCCGCCCAAATCGCTCGACCGTAACGACTTCGCCTCCTTGAAGCTGAGCGACCTGCCTCCGGCCGACGGCGCCGCGACCTTGACGGCCTTCACGGCAGAGGCGATCGCCAGAATCGTACCGCTGTTGCCGAAGGAGCCGAGGAGCTGGATCGTGGCCGGCGGCGGCGCGCGCAACCTCACCATGGTCAGGATGCTTCGCGAGCGGCTACAGCCCGCCACCGTCGAGGCCGCCGAGGCGCTGGGCTGGGCAGCGGACGCGATCGAGGCACAGGCCTTCGGCTTCCTGGCGGCGCGTGGCTTGAAAGGCCTGCCGCTGAGCTATCCTGCCACGACCGGCGTGCCGATGCCGATGACCGGGGGGATCATCGCGCGGCCGTGATTTCAATGCGGCTGCATCGATCTTGACAGTTTAATGCAAATGCATGTACATTACATGCTACTGCATCTAATTGCGAGACAACACCATGCCGGTGCCTCTGAAACTGATCAGCCACAAGCTCTGTCCCTATGTGCAGCGCGCCGTAATCGCGCTGACCGAGAAGGGTGTCGCCTTCGAACGGATCGATATCGATCTTTCCAACAAGCCGGACTGGTTCTTGAAGATTTCGCCGCTTGGCAAGGTACCTGTGCTCAGTGTCGGGTCGGACGCCGGCGAAGTGGCGCTGTTCGAGAGCAACGTTATTTGCGAGTACATCGAGGACACTCAAAGCGGGATTAAACTGCACCCACAGGATCCATTGGAGCGCGCTCAGCACCGCGCGTGGATGGAGTTTGGCTCCGCCATTCTGAGCGACCTGTGGGGTCTCGAGACGACCGCGGATGCTGCGATATTCGAGAGCAAACGACAGGCAGTCGCTGGGAAATTTGCGCGCGTCGAGGCGGCCTTAGGCTCGGGCCCTTTCTTCCGGAGCGAAAGCTTCAGCCTGGTGGATGCGGTGTTTGCGCCGATATTCCGCTATTTCGATGTATTCGACGAGTTCGTCGATCTTGCCGTCTTCGCCGAGAGACCGAGAGTGCGGAAGTGGCGGAGCGAGCTCGCGAAACGGCCAAGCGTTCAGGCCGCCGTCGGCTCTGATTATCCCAAGCTGCTGCGTGCGTTCCTCGTCCGTCACGATGCGCATCTCTTGAAGCGCGCCGCGTAACGCCAACATGTCACCGCCGCTTGCCTGGCTCGTCCTCGTTACTGCCGGCCTTCTTGATGTCGGCTGGGCGATCTCGATGAAATATGCGCAAGGGTACACGCGTCTCGGCTGGAGCGTCATATCGGTCGCGCTGCTGCTGGCCTTCGTGTTCCTCCTCGGGCGAGCGCTGCAGGTGCTGGAGGTCGGAGTGGCCTATCCGGTATGGACCGGGATCGGTGCGGTGGGCACGCTGATCATGGGCGTTTTGCTTTTCGGCGAGGCGTTGAATCCCGCGAAGATCGCCGGCATCGCATTGGTGATGATCGGGATCGTCGCTTTGAAGCTGGCCCCGGGATAATACGACAGCCTGGAGCGCGGCAGCGCCAAGGCGGGCCTAACGCACGTTGGCGAGCCGCATGTCCAGATAGGCCGTCACCGTCTGCATCAAGGGCTCCAGCTTGCCATCGAAGAAATGATTGGCGCCAGGGATCACCTGCTGGTCGATCACGATGCCCTTCTGGGTCTTTAGCTTTTCGACCAGCGTGTTGACATCCTTTGGCGGCACCACGGCGTCCCTATCGCCATGAACGATCAGGCCTGACGACGGGCAGGGCGCGAGGAACGAGAAGTCATACAGATTGGCGGGCGGCGCGATCGAGATGAACCCTTCGACCTCCGGCCGGCGCATCAGCAATTGCATGCCGATCCAGGCACCGAACGAAAAGCCGGCGACCCAGCAGGCACGCGCTTCCGGGTTGATGGTCTGCGCCCAGTCGAGTGCGGAAGCCGCGTCGGAAAGCTCGCCGGTGCCGTGATCGAACGATCCCTGGCTGCGGCCGACGCCGCGGAAATTGAATCGCAGCACGGAGAATCCGCGATGCGCAAACGCGTAATAGCACTGATAGACGATCTGATGGTTCATCGTGCCATGAAACTGCGGATGCGGATGCAGGATCATCGCAATCGGCGCGTTCTTCTGCTTGGCCGGATGATAACGGCCTTCAAGGCGGCCCGCCGGGCCGGTGAAAATGACTTCAGGCATAAGTGATTCCTAGATCATCAACCGTTTTGTGCCGGCGGCCTGACTGGTTCAGCCGAGCCTTGCGAGACGAAAGGGTGATCGGCGTCGCTGGGCGATGCGCGAACGGCGCTGGGTGAATTTGAGGCCGCGTTCTAGCATGAGGCGAGGGGCAAAAAGCAAGCTTCTTGAACATCGTCCAACGCGTTCAAAGCGTTAGCGGCAGCAATTGCTGATCGGCATGTGGATCACCAATTGCGCTTAAGCCGTGAGCAGGGTACGCCGGGCGCGGCCTGCTACCGCAGATAGTGAAGGTATTATCATACTCGATGCCGGACAGGGTTTATCTCGACTGGAATGCGACGGCGCCGCTGCGCCCCGAGGCGCGCCAGGCGATGGCGGCGGCTTGGAATCTCGTCGGCAATCCCTCATCGGTCCATGCGGAAGGCCGTCATGCCCGCCGCCTGGTCGAGGAAGCGCGTAGCGTGATCGCGTCTGCGGTCGGCGCGCCGGCGCGAAATGTCGTCTTCACGTCAGGGGGAACAGAAGCCAACGCGCTGGCGCTGACGCCTGGGTTGCGCGGGGGCGCCGGGACACCAGGCCTGAGGCTGGTGGCGTCGGCGATCGAACACGCCTCGGTGCTCGCGGGCGGTCGATTTGCAAACGGGGCGATGACCATCATCGGCGTAACAAGCTCTGGGGTTCTGGATCTCGGCCTTCTGCGTGAGACGCTTGCATCCGGCCCTCCGGCGCTGGTGTCCATCATGGCGGCGAACAATGAGACCGGAGCGTTGCAGCCGATTACGGAAGCCTCCGAGATCGTTCACGCGGGGGGCTCTTTGCTGCACGTCGACGCGGTTCAGGCGCTTGGAAAAATACCTTTAGATATCAATTCAATGGGTGCCGATATGGTCACCCTTTCGGCGCACAAGATCGGCGGTCCCAAGGGCATTGGCGCGCTGGTTTTGGGTGACGGCCTTATAGCGCCGGAGCCGCTGTTGCGCGGCGGCGGTCAGGAACTGGGGCGCCGTGCGGGCACCGAGAACCTGGCGGGGATCGGAGGCTTCGGGGCCGCCGTGAAAGCAGCGTTAGAGACGCAGGGGAGCGATGCCGTCAGGCTTGAAACCTTACGGAATCGGCTCGAAAATGGCCTGCGGCAGACCCCCGATGTCCTGGTATTCTCGGCCGACGTACCCCGCCTGCCCAACACGACCCTGTTCACCGTTCCCGGCCTCAAGGCCGAGACTGCCGTGATCGGCTTCGATCTCGAGGGAATCGCGGTTTCCTCGGGTTCCGCCTGCTCTTCGGGCAAGGTCCAGCCTTCCCACGTGCTGGAAGCCATGGGATTTGGCCCCAAACTTGCTCAAGGAGCGGTGCGGCTCAGTCTGGGCTGGTCCACGCAGGAAGCGGACATTGATCTCTGCCTTAAGGCTTGGCGAAAGCTCGCCAATACCTTACTTAAGGGGAGCAACGAAACACTGCTTGAACGGTTCTAAGTATGTTTCGTCGGAAACGCACGTAAGAGATTTTTGGAACTGATCCACCGCGGTCCTTGAAACCGCGAGCGGAGGATAGAATGCCAGCCGTACAAGAGACGGTCGAACGCGTCAGGCGGATCGACGTCGATCAGTATCGATATGGGTTTGAGACGCTGATCGAGTCCGACAAGGCTCCCAAGGGCCTGTCGGAAGACACCGTCGCCTTCATTTCCGCGAAAAAGAGCGAGCCGGCCTGGATGCTGGAGTGGCGGCTGGAGGCCTATCGCCGCTGGCTGACCATGACCGAGCCGAAATGGGCGCGCGTCAACTACCCCAAGATCGACTACCAGGATCTCTATTATTACTCGGCGCCGAAGCCGAAAAAGCAGGTCACCTCGCTCGACGAGATCGATCCGGAAATCCTCAAGACCTATGAGAAGCTCGGCATTCCGCTGCGCGAGGCGGAGGTGCTGGAAGGCGTGGTGCGCAAGGATGGCGAGGACGCGCCGGTGGAGCGCCGCATCGCTGTCGACGCCGTGTTCGATTCGGTTTCGGTCGCCACCACCTTCAAGGAAGAGCTGAAGAAGGCCGGCGTGATCTTCATGCCGATCTCGGAGGCGATCCGCGAGCATCCCGAGCTTGTGAAGAAATATCTCGGCAGCGTGGTGCCGACCTCGGACAACTTCTTCGCGACGCTGAACTCGGCGGTGTTCTCCGATGGCTCGTTCGTCTATGTGCCGCCGGGCGTGCGCTGCCCAATGGAGCTGTCGACTTACTTTCGCATCAACGAACGCAATACCGGGCAGTTCGAGCGCACGCTGATCATCGCCGACAAGGGCTCGTATGTCAGCTATCTCGAAGGCTGCACCGCGCCGCAGCGCGACGAGAACCAGTTGCACGCAGCCGTCGTCGAGCTGGTCGCGCTCGACGATGCCGAGATCAAATATTCGACGGTGCAGAACTGGTATCCCGGCAATTCGGAAGGGCTCGGCGGCATCTACAATTTCGTCACCAAGCGCGGCGACTGCCGCGGGAAAAACTCGAAGATCTCCTGGACCCAGGTCGAGACGGGATCGGCGATTACCTGGAAATATCCGAGCTGCATCCTGCGCGGCGATAATTCCCGTGGTGAGTTCTACTCGATCGCGATTTCGAACGGGTTCCAGCAGGTCGATTCCGGCACCAAGATGCTGCATCTGGGCAAGAACACGACCAGCCGCATCATCTCCAAGGGCATCGCGGCAGGGCGTTCGCAAAACACCTATCGTGGTCTCGTCACCGCGCACCGCAAGGCGACCGGGGCGCGCAATTTTACCGCCTGCGATTCGCTCTTGATCGGCGACAAATGCGGCGCCCACACGGTGCCTTACGTGGAAGCCAAGAATTCCTCCGCGCTGTTCGAGCACGAAGCCACCACGTCGAAGATTTCCGAGGACGTGTTGTTCTACTGCACCCAGCGCGGACTGAGCCAAGAAGAAGCCGTCGGCCTCGTCGTCAATGGTTTCGTCAAGGACGTGCTGCAGCAACTGCCGATGGAATTCGCGGTCGAGGCGCAGAAGCTGATCTCGATCTCACTGGAAGGAAGCGTCGGTTAGTGTCTCATCTTGAGGAGGGCGCGAAAGCGCCCGTCTCGAAGGATGAGTACAGGGGATTGTCGGCAACGCGCTTCGAAGCGCGCCGTCGGCGCTCCCGAGGCACGAGGAACAACGGAAGAGAATGATGGCATTGCTTGAAATCAAAGACTTGCACGTTCGCGTCGAGGATAACGAAATCCTCCACGGGCTTTCGCTCACCGTGAACGAGGGTGAGGTCCACGCCATTATGGGGCCGAACGGTTCCGGCAAGTCGACGCTTTCCCACGTGATCGCCGGCAAGCCCGATTACGAGGTCACGGGCGGCCAGATCCTGTTCAACGGCGAGGACCTGCTCGCGATGCAGCCCGACGAGCGCGCCGCCAAAGGCGTGTTCCTCGCGTTCCAGTATCCGGTGGAGATCCCGGGGGTCGCGACGATGACCTTCCTGCGTACCGCGCTGAACGCCCAGCGCAAGGCGCGCGGCGAGAGCGAACTCCTGACGCCGGCCTTTCTGAAAAAAGCCTACGAAGTCGCAGCCCGTCTGAACGTTCCACGCGACATGCTCAAGCGCGGCGTCAATGTCGGCTTCTCCGGCGGCGAGAAGAAGCGTAACGAGATTTTGCAGATGGCGCTGTTCGAGCCGAGCCTGTGCATCCTCGACGAGATGGATTCCGGGCTCGACATCGACGCGCTGCGGGTGGCGGCCGACGGCGTGAACGCGCTACGCTCGCCCGATCGCGCGATGGTCGTGATCACGCACTATCAGCGGCTGTTAAACTATGTCGTGCCTGATTTCGTGCACGTGATGTCGAAAGGCCGCGTCGTCAAAAGCGGTGGCAAGGAATTGGCGCTGGAGCTCGAGGCTTCCGGCTACACCCAGTTCGAGGACGCGGCCTGACGCCGGACGGATCTTGTGATGAACGTTGTTGTGGCAAAAACCGAAACGGGACGCGCGCTCAGCGATGCCTTCGCCGTGGCGCGGGGCCGCTTGCCGGGCACTGGCCAGGTGGCAGATCGCAGGCGCCAGGCCTTTGAGGCCTACGAGCGTTTGGGCCTGCCGCATCGGCGGATCGAGGAATGGAAATACACCGACTTGCGCACGCTGATGCGCGAGGCGTTTTCGCTTGCGGCGGAACCGGACGCGGCGGCGCTCGAGCGCGCGGGGGAGGCCGTCAGGTCGCACACCATCGATGGTGTGCGACGGTTGGTACTGGTCGATGGCGTGTTCGCACCGAACTTGTCGCAAACCGACGGCCTCGGCCAGGGCCTTCGTATTCGCACGCTGCAAGAGGTGCTGGAAGATGCCGACAGCGCACTTCAGGCGCAATTGTTCGCGCCAGAGAATTCTGATGCCATGGTGGCGCTCAACAGCGCGATGGCGACCGACGGCGTGGTGATCGAGATCGCCGACGGCGCCGCGCCGAAGGAACCGCTGCACGTGCTGCATATCGCCAGCACTGCTACGCCGGCGGCGATGTTCACGCGCTCGCTGCTGCGGCTCGGCAACAACGCCGGCGTGACGCTGGTGGAAAGCTTTGTCGCGGCCGATGGCGTGAAGGCCTACCAGGTCCACGACTCGCTGATCGTCTCCATCGGCGATGGTTCGCGGCTCGACCATGTACGCCTGATCGAGGATGGTCGCGACGCCTTCAACATTTCTTCTGCCATGGTGACATTGGGCGCTCACGCGCACTTCAACTTTTTCAACATGACGTCGGGCGCGAGCGTCAGCCGCTATCAGGCGACGATTGTCTGTGCCGGCGAGGGATCGCGGGTCGAGACCAACGGCGTCAATCTGCTCAATGGCCGACAGCATGCCGACACAACGCTCCTGCTGGACCATGCGGTGCCGAACTGCGCGAGCCGGGAAGTCTTCCGCGCGGTCGTCGACGATCGCGCCCATTCGGTGTTTCAGGGCCGCATCATCGTGCGCCCCGACGCGCAGAAGACGGACGCCAAGATGATGACGCGGGCGCTCTTGCTGTCCGACGAGGCCGAAGCCGATAACAAGCCGGAACTGGAAATTTTTGCCGATGATGTCACTTGCGGGCATGGCGCCACGACCGGCGCGCTTGACGAGAGCCTGCTGTTCTATCTGCGCGCACGCGGCCTGTCCGAAAAGGAGGCGCAGGCGCTGCTGATTCAAGCGTTCGTCGGCGAGGCGATCGAGTCCATTGCCAACGATACCTTGCGCGATCTCGCAGTCTCGGCCGCGCAGCGCTGGCTGGAGGCGCGGGCATGAGTATGCATCCGGCAGTCGCCAACGGCTCCTACGACGTCACCCGCGTGCGCGAGGATTTTCCGGCGCTGGCATTGAAGATCTACGGCAAGCCGCTGGTCTATCTCGACAACGCCGCCTCGGCGCAGAAGCCCAATGCGGTACTCGAGCGCATGGACGAAGCCTACAGATCCGAATACGCCAACGTTCACCGCGGGCTGCATTACCTTGCCAACACCGCGACCGAAGCCTATGAGGGCGGCCGCGCCAAGGTCGCGAAATTCCTCAATGCCCGGCGCAACGAAGAGATCGTCTTCACCCGCAATGCCACCGAGGCGATCAACCTCGTGGCGTCGTCCTGGGGCGAGCCGAACATCAAATCCGGCGACGAGATCGTGCTCTCGATCATGGAGCATCATTCCAACATCGTGCCCTGGCATTTCCTCAGGGAACGCCACGGCGCGGTTATCAAATGGGTCGATGTCGATGACGAAGGCAACTTCCTGATCGACGAATTCGAAAAGGCGTTGACGCCGCGCACTAAACTGGTCGCGATCACGCAGATGTCGAATGCGCTCGGTACCGTCGTGCCGGTCAAGGACGTGGTGAAAATCGCGCATGGGCGCGGCATTCCGGTCTTGATCGACGGCAGTCAGGCCGCGGTTCATCTCGCCGTCGACGTGCAGGACATCGACTGCGATTTCTACGTGTTCACCGGTCACAAGCTCTACGGCCCGAGCGGCATCGGCGCGCTCTATGCCAAGCACGAGCATCTCGTCGCGATGCGCCCCTACAATGGCGGCGGCGAGATGATCCGCGAGGTTGCAAGGGACTGGATTACCTATGGCGATCCTCCGCACAAGTTCGAGGCCGGCACGCCGGCGATCGTCGAGGCGGTGGGACTAGGGGCCGCGATCGACTATGTCGATTCGATCGGCAAGGAGCGCATCGCCGCGCACGAACACGGCCTTCTGAGCTATGCCCAGGAGAGGTTGCGCGAGATCAACTCGCTGCGCCTGATCGGCGCCGCGAAGGTCAAGGGACCGGTGATCTCGTTCGAGATGAAGGGCGCCCACCCCCACGATATCTCAACCGTGATCGATCGCCAGGGCATTGCGGTACGCGCCGGCACCCACTGCGTGATGCCGCTTTTAGAGCGGTTCAACGTCACGGCCACCTGCCGCGCCTCGTTTGGAATGTATAATACGAGGGAAGAAGTCGACCATCTGGCACAGGCGCTGATCAAGGCGCGGGAATTGTTTGCATGACCGACACTGCCGAAATCAAAACTAGCAATATGAAAACCAATTCGGCGCTGCCGCCGGAGGAGACCGAGCGGCTGACCGGTGACATCGTGGCGGCGCTGAAGACCGTATTCGATCCGGAAATTCCGGCTGACATCTACGAGCTCGGCCTGATCTACAAGGTCGATCTCCGCGATGACCGCGGCGTCGACGTCGTGATGACATTGACCACGCCGAATTGTCCAGCCGCCGGCGAATTGCCGACGATGGTGGAGAATGCGATTGCCAGCGTTCCCGGCGTCGGTGTCGTGAATGTCAATTTGGTATGGGAACCTGCCTGGTCGCCGGATCGGATGAGTGATGAGGCGCGCCTCGTCCTCAACATGTGGTGAATGGGGACATTGATGTGCCCGCGAGGAATGAATAGATGGCAGATATGACATCAGCA
>VAZG01000462.1 GCA_005885285.1 Alphaproteobacteria bacterium
CGGACATTGCCGCCGGTGGTCGCGAACATCACGTCGAGATCGGCCCAGGTGCTCTCATCCTCCGGCAGCGGCATGATGGTGGTGATGCGCTCGCCCTGCTCGAGCGGCAGGATGTTGATCAGCGCCTTGCCGCGGCCGTTGGGCGCCGCCACCGGCAACCGCCAGACTTTTTCCTTGTAGACCTTGCCGCGCGAGGAGAAGAACAGCACCGGGGTATGGGTCGAGGCCACGAACAGCCGGCTGACGAAATCCTCCTCGCGGGTCTGCATCCCGGCGCGGCCCTTGCCGCCGCGGCGTTGCGCGCGGTAGGCCGACAACGGCACCCGCTTGGCGTAGCCGGCATGCGAGACGGTGACGACCATGTCTTCGCGCTGGATCAGGTCTTCGTCCTCGACCTCGTCTTCCTGCTCGATGATGACGGTCTTGCGCGGCGTTGCGAATTCCGCCCTCACCTCGGCAAGTTCGGTCTTGACGATGGCCTGGACCCGCGCGCGCGAGCGCAGGATGTCGAGATAATCGGCGATTTCGATCGCGAGCTTGTCGAGCTCCTCGCCGATCTCCTCGCGCCCGAGCGCGGTCAGCCGCTGCAGCCGCAGATCGAGGATGGCCTTGGCCTGCTCCATCGAGAGCCGCGCGGTGCCGCCGGCGCTGAGCCGATGCCGGGGATCGTCGATCAGCGTCATCATCGCGGAGACGTCTTGCGCCAGCCAGTCGCGCGACATCAGGGTATCGCGCGCGGTGGCGGGATCGGGCGAGGTGCGGATGACGCGGATGATCTCGTCGATATTGGCGACCGCGATCGCAAGTCCGACCAGGACGTGGGCGCGATCGCGGGCCTTGCCGAGCAGATATTTGGTGCGCCGTGTCACCACCTGTTCGCGGAAGCCGACGAACAGGGTCAGCAAATCCTTCAGGTTCATCGTTTGCGGACGACCCGAATCCAGCGCCAGCATGTTGGCGGCGAAATTCGTCTGCAGCGCCGTGAACCGATAAAGCTGGTTCAGCACAACATCGGCGATGGCGTCGCGCTTCAGTTCGACGACGACACGAAGGCCATCGCGGTCCGATTCGTCGCGCAACTCAGCGATGCCCTCGATCTTCTTCTCGCGATGCAGTTCGCCGATGTGGGCGACCATGGCCGCCTTGTTAACCTGGTAGGGGAGTTCCGTGATGATGATCGCTTCGCGGTCCTTGCGGATGGTACCGACCGCAATCTTGCCGCGCATCACGATCGAACCGCGGCCAAGATGATAGGACGAACGGATGCCCTGGCGCCCGAGTACGATGCCGCCGGTCGGGAAATCCGGTCCCGGGATGATGTTGATGAGTTCGTCGATGGAAAGCGCGGGGTTGTCGATCAGTGCCGTGCAGGCGTCGAT
Source organism: Alphaproteobacteria bacterium (assembly GCA_005885285.1). Lineage (GTDB taxonomy): Bacteria > Pseudomonadota > Alphaproteobacteria > Rhizobiales > Xanthobacteraceae > Bradyrhizobium. The sequence goes on from VAZG01000462.1 coordinate 1,380, forward strand.
GACCTCGCCGAGATTGTGCGGCGGAATATTGGTGGCCATGCCGACTGCGATGCCGCCGGCGCCGTTGACCAGAAGGTTCGGAAATTTCGCCGGCAGGACCCCCGGCTCTTTCTCGGAATTGTCGTAGTTGGGCTGGAAATCGACGGTGTCCTTGTCGATATCCCCGAGCACCGCGAGTGCAGCTTCACTGAGGCGCGCCTCGGTGTATCGATAAGCCGCCGGCGGATCGCCATCGACCGATCCGAAATTGCCCTGCCCGTCGATCAGCGGCACGCGCATGGAGAATAGCTGCGCCATGCGCACCATCGCGTCGTAAATCGACTGGTCGCCGTGGGGATGATATTTACCGATCACGTCGCCGACGACGCGCGCGGACTTGACGTACTTCTTGTCGGGCGTGTGGCCCTGCTCATACATCGAATACAGGATGCGGCGATGCACCGGCTTCAGGCCGTCGCGCGCATCCGGCAGCGCACGCGCCACGATCACGCTCATGGCGTAATCAAGGTAGGAGCGCTTCATCTCGTCGAGGATGGATACCGGACGAATATCGGAGGGCCCCGGCGGCTCGCCGGGCTTGTTATTTTCAGGGTCAGACAAAGGGGGATCCGGTCGTTTGTTACCTCGAATCATATAGCGTATCGGGGGCCCAAAAACCACCCCGAACGCGCCTGGCGCGGCGGTTTTTCCCTTCGTTTTTCCAGATACTTACGCCTCGGTGAGGACGAGCAAGGCGGGACCGGAATTGGCGCCTCCCGAAGGGGCTTTCGCGGCCTCGATTCTTAGAACGGGATATCGTCGTCCATGTCGCTGTTGCGCCCCCCGGCCGCGACCGCGCGGCGCGGCGCGCTCGAGGGTCCACTGGTGCCGAAATCGCCGCCGGAATCATCGGAGCCAATGCTGCCGCCACCGCCGCTACGGCCGTCGAGCATGGTGAGGTTCGAGTTGAACCCCTGCAGCACCACCTCGGTCGAGTATTTTTCGACGCCGCTTTGATCGGTCCATTTGCGCGTCTGCAGCTGGCCTTCGAGATAAACCTTGGCGCCCTTCTTTAAGTATTGCTCGGCGACCTTGCAGAGCCCCTCGTTGAAGATGACGACACGGTGCCACTCGGTCTTCTCCTTGCGCTCGCCGGTCGCCTTGTCGCGCCAGCTCTCCGACGTCGCGACGCTCAGATTGGCGATCGGCCGCCCGTCCTGGGTCCGCCGGATCTCCGGGTCCTTGCCGAGGTTTCCGACCAGAATCACCTTGTTCACGCTTCCTGCCATCACTGCTCTCCACTCTCGAAAATACTGTCGGGCTAGACGCCAACGCTTCAAGCGCTCCCTGCCCGAGCGCCAACCGACCCGCGTTAGGCCCTCGAAATGACCCTATACGCTCGCTGCCTCGGCCACGCCGCTCCGCACAAGGCTATCCACACATATAGCAGGGTTATCGGGCATGTTCCAGGTTTGTTCCGGACTCGCCCGGCGGCAATCCGGATTGAAAAGGACTCAACCCACCCGAATCCTGGCCAACCGCTGGGTTCCCTGCGGTTCCCATCCGAAATGGCAAAAGGGCTGACATATCATTACCTTTGGGCACCGCACTTCCTCGCCAGCTGTTGCTTTTGGGTGACGGTATTTCCGGCTGAATCACGTATATTCACGGCCGAAATTGGGTGGACTAAAGCGCTCGCGACTGAATTCGAACGCTCCGGGGACCAACGGAAGCGAACAGGCTGGAGAGACAGGATGAAGAAGATTTTGTTGGGTGTGATCGGTTTGGCCGCGGTGGGCATGTCCGCCCCCGCTTCTGCTGCCGACCTTGCTGCGCGGCCCTACACCAAGGCGCCGCCGCCGATGGTGGCTGCGGTCTATGACTGGACCGGCTTCTATATCGGCGCCAATGGCGGCTTGGGATCAAGCCGCAAGTGCTGGAGCGACATCACTGCCCTCGCCGTCGCCGAAGGTTGTCACGATGCAACCGGCGGTGTCGCCGGCGGTCAGATCGGTTATCGCTGGCAGGCCAGCAATTGGGTGTTCGGCCTCGAAGGCCAGGGCGACTGGGCCGATCTTAGCGGATCGAACATCAGCTTGGCTTTCCCGACCTTTACTAACCGTTCGAAAATCGACGCGTTCGGATTGTTCACTGGCCAGGTCGGCTATGCCTGGAACAATGTCCTGCTCTACGTGAAGGGCGGTGCTGCGGTGACGGGCGATCGCTTTAACGTCAATACCACTGTCGGTAACATACTCGCTGCGACGACAGTCAATCAGACCCGCTGGGGTGGCGCGGTCGGCGGCGGTTTTGAATTTGGTTTTGCACCGAACTGGTCGGCGGGCTTCGAATACGATCATTTGTTCATGCAAGACAAGAATCTCACCTTCACCGGACCGGGTGGCGCGTCTTTCTCAACCGAACGCATTCGGCAAGACGTCGATCTGGTCACCATTCGCGTGAACTACCGCTGGGGCGGCCCGGTCATCGCGAAGTACTGAGTTTCGGGATTTAAGTTTCTCCGAGAAAAGGCCGGCCTCGCGCCGGCCTTTTTGCTGGCCGTGCTGCTGCCTCCTCCCGCCACCACGATTTCTCCAACGCGTTTTCTTCACGCGAACCGGTTCCCACCCCGGTTCAAGTTCGGATAGGCTTTTGCTTGAAAACGCTATGGCCGCAACAAACCGTTGACGGCTTGCGGAGAACACTGGAAATTCTCTCGCGTTCTTCCTACGTTCCGATCATATCCCTTGGCGTTGATCCCGGACCTCCGGCGAAGCGCGCCTGAACGCTGGCGCTATCCACCGCGCCTGGGAATGCCGACATGGATGAAGTGCTAAAGTCGCGACGCCAACAGGCAGGTTCAGCGACGCGCGCGATAGCGATTCGCGGCGCGCGCGAGCACAATCTCAAGAACATCGATGTCGAGATTCCGCGCGACAAGCTCGTGGTGTTCACCGGGCTCTCCGGCTCCGGCAAATCCTCGCTCGCCTTCGACACCATCTACGCCGAGGGACAGCGGCGCTATGTCGAATCGCTCTCCGCCTATGCCCGCCAGTTCCTGGAGATGATGCAGAAGCCTGATGTCGACCAGATCGACGGATTGTCGCCGGCGATCTCGATCGAACAGAAGACCACCTCGAAGAACCCGCGCTCCACGGTCGGCACCGTCACCGAAATCTACGACTACATGCGCCTGTTATGGGCGCGGGTCGGCGTGCCCTATTCGCCGGCCACGGGTCTTCCGATCGAGAGCCAGATCGTCTCGCAGATGGTCGACCGCGTGCTGGCGCTGCCGGAGGGCACGCGGCTCTATCTGCTGGCGCCGGTCGTGCGCGGCCGCAAGGGCGAGTACAGGAAGGAGCTCGCCGAATACCTCAAGAAGGGATTCCAGCGGGTCAAGATCGACGGCACGTTCTACGAACTCGCCGAAGCCCCCGTGCTGGACAAGAAATTCCCGCACGACATTGATGTCGTGGTGGACCGCATCGTGGTGCGGCCGGATCTCGGCCAGCGGCTGGCGGAGAGCTTTGAGACGGCGCTGAAGCTCGCGGAAGGGCTGGCTGTCATCGAGTACGCGGATGCAACCCCTCTCCCCAACCCTCCCCCGCAAGGGGGGAGGGAGCAGACCGAGCCCGCGGCGAAGAAAGTCGCCAAGATCCACGACAAGAGCGGGCCGG
>VAZG01000463.1 GCA_005885285.1 Alphaproteobacteria bacterium
CAAGTACCGAGGACGGCGTCGCCATGGCGATCGAGCACAAGACGCTGCCGGTCGGCGGCGTGCAGTTTCACCCGGAATCGCTGATGTCGCTCGGCGGCGAGGTCGGTTTGCGCATTGTGGAAAACGCTTTCCGGCTCGGCGTGCAGGTCAATTGATGGAGTCGTCATTGCGAGGAGCGGAGCGACGAAGCAATCCATCCTTGGCCCCGATTCTGGATTGCTTCGCTTCGCTCGCAATGACAAGAATGGATGGGTAAAATGAGACGACACCTATGACTTTCGATCTGGATCTGAAGGCGTGCGTCCGTACCATTGCGGACTATCCGAAGCCGGGAATCCTGTTTCGCGACATCACCACGCTGCTCGCCGACGCGCGCGCCTTCCGCCGCGCCGTCGACGAGCTGGTGCATCCCTGGGCGGGCAACAAGATCGACAAGGTCGCCGGGATCGAGGCGCGGGGTTTCATCCTCGGCGGCGCGGTGGCGCACCAGGTCTCCGCCGGCTTCGTGCCGATCCGCAAGAAAGGCAAGCTGCCGCACACCACCGTGCGCATCGCCTATTCGCTGGAATACGGCCTCGACGAGATGGAGATGCACGCCGACGCCGTTCATCCCGGCGAGCGCGTGATCCTGGTCGACGATCTCGTCGCGACCGGAGGCACCGCGGAGGGCGCGGTGAAATTGCTGCGCCAGATCGGCGCCGACGTGGTCGCCGCCTGCTTCATCATCGATCTGCCGGATCTCGGCGGTGCTGCGAAGCTGCGGGCGATGGATGTGCCGGTGCGGACGCTGATGTCGTTCGAGGGGCATTGAATTGGGTGGTGCGTCACCTGACTACGTCTTTGCGGATCGCTGATCGATCGCCCATCCTCGCAGGATTTCCGCCGTTTCGATGTCGCTTGGAAAGAAGCTCTCGATTCTCAGCTCCTGCGAGGTGATGTCCTGTGGTGTTCCCAGGGTTGCGATCGTGGTGAACAGCTTGAGCGACGTGTTGCCTTTGCGGAAATGCATCGGCAGCACCGGCGCGGACGGCGCGGTTGGCGCTCTCGCCACGGCCTCGCGCACGTCCTCGTAGCCGCGCAGCCGTACCAGCAGGGCTGCCGTTTCCTTGGTTCCGTCGGCCGCCGCATCCGCTTCCACACTGTGGATGAAATAGCGCACGACCTCCGGCCAGTTCGTGAGAAACGGCTTGAGCACTCCCGGTGCGACCAGCGCGTCGGCGAGGTTCACCCTGGTGCCGGGCGCCAGCGGTCCTACCAGAAACTCCACCAGCCGCACCGCTCCGTTGTTCGCGCGCAGCAAATTCCAGTGCCGGTCGACCACGACGGCCGGATACGGCTCTTGCTGCGCCATCATGTAATCAAGCGCGCCGTTGACGGCCGCAAACTCTGGTGCGCCAAGCTCGGTCTCCCGCCACTCCGGCGCAAAGCCAGCCGCGACCAGAAGCACATTCTGCTGACGCAGCGGCACGTCGAGTGCGTCTGCGATCTGCCCGACCATGTCGCGGCTCGGCTGCGCGCGGCCAAGCTCAAGAAAGCTTAGATGCCGCTGCGAGATGCCGGCACGTCCAGCAAGCGCGAGCTGTGACAGCCCTCGTTGCGCGCGCCACCACCGCAACAGCACGGCGAAAGTTCCTTTTTCCGGCATGAGTACCTGCGAGGTAGTTGCGCGATGGTGGCGGGGTTGAGCATGATGGCACAGTGCAGAGCGCCGGGACAGGGAGGCAGCGGTGGACAACACAATCGGAGTGCTGATCGCCGTCGTCTCAAGTTCTCTTGGCGGTTCGGCCGCCGCTGTAACGCGCTATCTTGCCGGTAATGTCGATCCCATCACGCTCGCCATCCTGCGCTGGGGCATCGGCTTCATGCTGGTGTTGCCAGCGACGTTGGTGCTGCGCGCGAAATTTCCGCCGCGCGGCGACTGGCTCGCCGTCGCCGCGCTCGGCATCTGCTTCTTCGGGCTGTTCTTCGTCTTTTACAATATCGCACTCGGCTACACCACCGCGGCGCGCGCAAGTCTCGCGCTCGCCACCCTGCCGGTGCAAACCATGGTGGTCGGCGCGTTGCTCGGCATTGAGCCTCTGACCGTGCGCAAGAGTTTGGGCGTAGCGATTGCCATGCTTGGCGTGTTGGGGGCGCTCGCTTCCGGCCTTGCGGCTGCGCCTGAGGGCGCTTGGCGTGGCGAGGCGATCATGACTGGCGCCATGCTGTGCATGGCTTTCTACAACGTGTGGTCACGCCGCTTCATCGTGCGCTCAAGCGCGCTCGGATTCCTCTGCGTCGGCATGGGCGCCGGTGCAGCGATGCTGATCGCGGTGGGCGCGCTGACGGGCCGCGTCGCCGTATTAGCCGAGTTTAACGCCGCGCAATGGGCTGCGGGCGCTTACCTCGGCATCGGCGGGGGCGCCGCAGCTTTTATTCTATGGGTCCTGGCCCTGCAACGCACGACGCCGACGCTTGTCGCTAACACCATGACGGTGAATCCCATTGCCGCCGGACTTTTGGCGACGCAATTGGTCGGCGAGCCGATCACGCTCAACCTGCTGGTAGGTCTGAGCGCGGTCTTTGCCGGTATCTGGATTGCCACAACCGACACCACCATAGCCTTCAAGTCCGGCGCCAAGTACACCCGATCCTCCTAGACGTCCGCTTCGACCCTGCCAGATTAATCGACAATTCTGAGGGCCGAATCTCCCTGCACTGATGTCCGCGCCTCGGGGCGCACTGCTACATCCCCATCGGCACACTTTAGGAATTGTGCGGGGCGGGCGGCAGTTGGACACCGGCGTCCGGAAGGATGAGCGGCAGTCCGAAGGCTTGAAACAGCTGCGGGCCCGTGGGTTTGACAAACAGGGTCAACCCCGAAATAGCATTCTGCTCTAGCGAAAGCAGCTGGATGGAATGCGCGGCCCAGGCTCCCTCGGTCCCGGAGCGAGAATACACCGCGAAAGCGGGCTGCCGGTTGGCTGCCGTCGGCACCAGACGAAAGCCGCCATACGATTCCCACGCCCACCCAAAGAAAGCGCGGATCGCTTCGCGCCCGGCATACCATTGCGGCAAAGGCGGCATGGTGTACGTGGCGTCTTCTTTCAGGAGCGACACAAAACTGTCGAGATCGAGCCCCTCCCAGGCCCGGAGATAGCGGTCCAGCAGCTTTTGCTGCGTGGCATCTGGTCGGGGCGCGTCTACTGGCCGTCCGTCGGGATAGCGTTTGACAAGCGTCTCACGCGCCCGTTGGAGGGCGCTGTTGATCGACGCCGTTGAGCCGCCAAGCAAAGTCGCGACTTCCGCGGCTGCCCAGCCGAGCACGTCGCAGAGCAAGAGCACCGCGCGTTGGCGCGGCGGCAACTGCTGGATGGCGGCGACAAACGCGAGCTTGACGGCCTCGCGGGATGTATAGCGCGCCTCCGGATTTGGTGCATCGTCGGCTATGCCTTCCAGGTTCGAGTCCGGATAAGGCTCGAGCCACGCCACGTCGGTTGCAGGTGTCCCGTCTGGCATTTCCGCAGTGGCTGGACCGCGCTGGTCAGGCAACAAGCGTTGCACATGCTTGCGGCTGGCAAGGGCATCGAGACTGACGTTGGTGGCGATCTTATACAGCCAGGCGCGAAACGACCCACCTTCGAAGGTCTCGAAGCTACGCCAGGCGCGCAAATGGGTTTCTTGCACCGCGTCCTCGGCTTCGTGCAGGGAGCCAAGCATGCGGTAACAGTGCACTTTTATTTCCCGGCGGAGGGGTTCGGCCAGTCGCTCAAATGCCCGCGTTATCCCCTCCGGCGCCTGTTCTTGACGTGATGGTTCGGTGGCTGTCATGGCAATCGACATTATGCCCTCCGTTTGCCCTCATCAATGCTTCACCAATCAGGCCGCGGCTTGCATGCCCTTGCCGGAAACCACGAACGTTGTCCCCTTGGGATGATCGGGGTTCGTAGCCAGCTGGATGACCGCGGCCGCGACATCAGACGCGGTCGGCGGTGAATCCATGCTCTTAATGAAGTCGGCTGGCGACATGCCGAGATAGCGGGAATAGCCGGCGACCGCATGCTTGCCGAGGTCGGTTTCTGGAATCATGCGCGGCGCAAGCGCAGTGAACCGCAAGCCGAGCTCGAGGCGATCCGATTCCTTCTGGCTATAGTCAGCGATGAAGATCTGCGTACGTTTCGCTCCGGCATAACCTCCGGAATTCGGTGAGCCGGCAAGCGCGGCGCCACTTGAGATCAAAACAACTGACGCGCCTGCGGGTAACGGTCGCAACAGCGCCGCCTTGCAGAAGTTGAAAGTGATTTTAACGTCCGTCTCCCAGTTGACCTTGAACTCCAGCCAGCTCTGCTTGTGCAGCGGCGCCGCCGGCGGAAACGCGCCCGCGCCCACCACCAGGATATCCGGCCTAAGGGTGTCGAAAACTTTGCCTGGCGCACCGTCATCCGTTGCGTCGAGCGAGAGAATTTCGGTGCCGGGCACGTCATGGGCCAATTGCCGGAGCGGGCCTTCCTGACGCGCCACCGCCAGCACGCGGGCACCATTGTGGATGGCCGCCTCCACGACCCGCCGTCCAACGCCGCGGCTGCCGCCGATGACGACCACGTTTTTGCCTGTCAATGAAAGCATTGGATCCTCCTGTTGCCGGCGTCCTTGCCGGCCTCACATGTAGAACCGGCGCGACGGCCGAAATTCATCGGTGTTTGACGACTTTTTTCTGCATAGGATGTGAGGCTCGTCAGTCAACAATCCGTCCGCCCGTAAGGTCAGGCTTTACCGCGCCGCGCGGAGTCCACCGTCTCGCCCCATCTCTTGTCAGGCGCGGCCTCGGCCGAGTACTGATCGTGCCAGTTCCACCACTTGTAGGGCGGGGTCTGCGGGTAGCCTTCCGGCGAGTCCTCCCAGGTCTCCTGGCGTCCGAGCGGCGTCGCATCGAGGTAGCTCCAGGTGCTCCCCATCGCCTCGTCGCCGCGGCTGTTGATGAAGTAGGTGCGAAAGAGCCTGTCGCCGTCGCGGAAGAACTCGCCTTCAGGCGGGCGATGTCCGCCTGCGACGCGCGCGAAGCCCACACCAGGGTCGTGTCGCGGGCGTTCAGATGGGCGAGGTGAGAGACCTGGTCGCCGTGGAAGGAGCAGCCGCGGCAGGCGTGGTCGGGCCAGCCGGCGACGCCAGGCTCGAAGAAGGCGCGGTAGACGATCAGTTGGCTGCGGCCTTCGAACAGGTCGAGGAGACTCGCCTTGCCCTTCGGACCTTCGAATTGATACGTCTTCTCGACCGGCATCCACGGCATCCGCCGACGCTCGGCCGCCAGCCTGTCCCGCGCTCGGGTGAAGGCCTTTTCTTTCACCAGCATCTCGAGGCGGGCGGCTTCCCACGCCTCGGGCGAAACGATCGTCGGTGTTTTCACGGGAGTGATCTCCTGCGCGATGTCGCTTTCACTGCATGAAGCCTTCGGCGAGAACCTTCCCGGTCGCCAGGCTCGCGGTCCCCACACCCCAGATCTGCCGCTCATTGACCCACGCATATTCTTTGGAGGCTGTGGAGAGGCGGACGTTTGCGAAGATGTCGAGCACCGGCTCGCCGGGTCGCGGCGCCGCCTGGCCGTCGCCGGACAACGCGATCCGGTGGCCGTCGTCGGTCTCGATGATCAGGTGCAGGTCGAGCTCCATGCGACCATCGGCGCGCACCCGCACATAGTCGACGCCGCGCGCACGGCCCGCGAGGCGGCCCTTGTACCGCCCACCGACCGCAAGGTCGAACCGGGCGCCGTGTAGTGGAATCGCTTCCTGGCCGGCAAGGATGGCCTCCATGCTCACGCCGTAGTCGGTGACTCCCGTGAGATCGAGTTCCATCTCGTAAATCTTCTCGCCCCTCATTGCAGTATTTCCACTCATCTTGCCTCTCCTGTCATAAGGCGTCCTTGTGGGAACCATCATGTCGGCGGTTCACACATGCCGACCGCTCGCAGGTGAGACCGGCATGGCAGCAAAAACTCATCGGTAACCGAAGAAAATTCTTTGCCATGGGGTCGCATGGTGTTGCGCGTCGGCACTCCGAGAGGGCCAAAGCCGATGGTCAACTCATTCTTTTTCCGCTGCGACTTCTGTCAATGAGGAACACCCGTGTTCCTCATGGTGCTTTTGCCGATCGCCGTCGAAAATCGCCGACGCGCATGCTCACTTCGACGGATTAAAAACGCCAAGCACCGATGAATTTCAGTGATTGCGCCGGTCTTACACACTGGGCACGCACGCCGATATGCCGTGTCGTCCCGATCACGACGCCAGGCGTTCGACGCGTAGCTGGAGAGCGGAAACAAAATGAAAAACGGATTTGACGCGCATCTGGCTGTCACTCCCACGCTTTTTATCGGCAAATGGACGGTCCGGGTCCTTTTCTTGTTGAAGGAGCGGCCCTATCGCCATGCGCAGCTGCGGCGCCGATTGGGAGCCATCTCACAGCGGATGCTGACGCGAACACTTCGCAATCTTGAATCAACCGGGCTCGTCTCCAGAGAGGTCACGCAATCAAGATCCGTAACCGTCAGCTACTCGCTGACCAAGCTCGGCCGGAGCTTTATGGTCGCCGCAAACAGCGTCTGCCGCTGGATTGTTCGCAATCGCACGGGTCTACGGGCGACAATCGATCTTTCCAAGTAGCTGCGCGCGTCCCTCTACCGAAGCCAATTGGGCGGCTCTGCTGATGTCGGTTCGGGGGTCAGAAGGCGACACTATAGGACATTAACGGTGCAAGTCCGCCCTCGCTATTGACTATATCCGTTACGGATATATCATGCCTCTATGAGCAAGTCGGAACCGAGACTGCCGCTAACACCCGCCGTGTTCCACATCCTACTCGCCTTGTTCGGCGAGGAGCGCCACGGCTACGACATCATGCAGCAGGTCAGGGCGGACTCGGAAGATGCAGTGAAGATGGGTCCGGGAACGCTGTATGGTTCGCTCGACCGCATGATCGAGGTGGGCCTGGTTGCCAAAGGCAACACCCGAGACCCGCGCCGCATTTACTACAGGCTCACGGCGCTTGGCCAAGCCACGTTGCGCGCGGAAACGGAGCGGCTGTCGCGCGTGGCCCGCGTCGCGCGCCGCCAGCTCGGGACCGCATGACGCCATGACGAGCCCCGCGCGGCCAAAGCAGTCCCGATCGTTACGCCTCTACGCACGGCTGTTGGAACTCTACCCGCCGTCATTTCTGCAACGGCATCGCGCGGAGATGCTGCAAAACTTCGCCGACCTCGAAGAAGTGGCCGAGTCGAAGGCGAAACTTTGGCTGCTGATGGGAAAGGACCTCGCAATGAGCCTTATGTCGCACTTTTTGGGGTCACGGCTTGGCCATTACGTGATCGCTGTCCTTGTTACGTGGATGTTGATCTTCGCGATCGGGTATTTCTTCTACGGCCCGACGCCCGGCCGTCCGGCTTTGCATGCTTTTGCAGGCTTTCTCCCCGGGATGCTGGCCATGTACTTCGCGACACGTCTCTATGGGACGCCGCCAAACAGCATTTCGCACTTTTTCAGGTCACGGTTTGACATCTCCGTGATCGGCGTCTTTGTCGCTTGGATATTGCTGTTCGTTATCGGGTGTTACTTCTACGACCCGACGCGTGGTCATCCGGCCTTGCAAGTTTTCGGAGGCGCGCTGCTCGGGATGCTGGCCATGTACATCGCAACACATGTCTATGGAATGCCGTAAAACAGCTCGCATCCCGGCTGCATGAGTTAGGTCGGCTGAGGGTAAATCGCGTCGATTTTACGATCTTAAGCCCGCGCCGCCGGACTTGAACAGGCCGCCTAAGCTCGTTAATTTGCCTCTGTGGCAAGGAGGCCGAGGCATGAGGATAGTGACCGCAGCGTTGGCTCTCGGAACGGCCCTGGTGCTGTGTAGTCTGGGGACGTTTACTGGCGTAGCGCAAGCGCGGACGGCCAAAGTCGTTCGTGAACCACCACGGCAGAGGCTTGTCGTCACGCCCGTGGTAAGGCCTTACTGGGATTACTATATCGTTCCACGATATCGTTATCGCCCTGAGGACGACCGGGTCGATCCATACGGCCCGCCCGTCGTGCCGGTGATACGCTATGGGAATCAAGAGGTGACGCTTCCGGCGTGGTTCTGGTAAGGACGCCGAGACACAACCCCGCACGGTGATGCTGGCGTGGTGGCGGAGGACCGCCGTTGGGTGACGTCGACAACATCATTCAATCACCTTGTCGGCGAGCAATTGCAACTGACTGGAAACGGTCAGTCCCAAGTCTCTGGCGGTCTTCAGCTTGATGACTAACTCGAACTTCTCGGGAAGTTGAACAGGAAGATCAGCGGGGCTGGCCCCTTTCAAAATCCGATCAACGTAGATTGCGCTGTGCCGGCTCGCCTCCGAACTCCGGCGGGCCGCCAACTACGATGTTCGGTCTTCCCGCTGCGAGCCGCGGGTCATCGCAAGCATCTGCTTGGGGTCGGAATCGTCGATCTGTGGTCATGTGCCTCGAGGCCGCGGGGAGGATCGCCCAAGCTCTCAGGGGATTATCGCATGCTGCAGCGAGAGGCGACGGAACAATCTGCGGATGTTTGTGTTGATTTGCAACTCCTATGACTCTTCCCCCCAAAACTATGTCGCCATCGTGCGGCGACGCTGGTTTTGGTCCAATCATGACTGAAACCCAGGTTCACGGTGGAGCTCGTTTGCTGGAAAGGTAGGTGCTCAACAATCAGGTGATGGAGCGCGGTCGCAACGGATTCCCGTGCTCCAAACGATCGCACCAACCACCATGCGGTGGGTGAAAAGAAAAAACACAGGGAGATAGCGTCCATGACCAGAAAGCAATGGCTTTTATCGAGCGTTGTCGCGCTCACAACCTTTGTCTCAACCGTGGTCGTCGCCGGTCCGATCGAGAATTACAGTCCGGTGACATCAGCCCGGCTGGAAAACCCGGAGCCGGGGAACTGGCTGATGACGCGCGGCAACTACAAGGGATGGAGCTACAGCACGCTCGATCAGATCAACACCAGCAACGTGAAGTCGCTGGTACCGGTGTGGAGCTTCTCCACCGGTGTGGATTCTGGTCACGAAGCGCCGCCGATCGTGAACAACGGAGTAATGTACATCTCGACGCCGTACAGCCAGGTGATCGCGCTGGATGCGGCCACCGGCGATCTGCTCTGGCGCTACAAGCCAAAGCTCCCCGAAGGGTTCAGCGCCTTGCACAATACCAACCGCGGCGTGGCCCTCTACGGTGACAAGGTCTATATGGCCGGACTCGATGGCGTGCTGGTCGGGCTCGACGCCAAGACCGGCAAGGTCGTTTGGAGCGCGAAGGTCGAGGATTGGAAGACCGGCTACTATATGACCGGGGCGCCCCTGGTGGTGAAAGGCAAGATTCTGGTCGGCGTGGCGGGGGGCGAGTTCGGCGTGCGCGGCTTCGTCCAGGCATTCGATCCCGAGTCCGGCAACTCAGCGTGGAAGACCTACACGGTTCCGGCACCCGGCGAGCCGGGAAGCGACACCTGGCAGAAGCCCGACACCTGGAAGACCGGCGGAGCCTCCACCTGGATGAATGGCAACTATGACGCCGAGTCCAACACGGTCTATTGGGGGACCGGCAACGCCTCGCCATGGTTTGGCGATCAGCGGCCGGGCGACAACCTGTACACCTCCTCCACGCTCGCGCTCGATGGGGATACCGGCAAAATCAAGAGCTATTTCCAGTACCATCAGAACGAGTCGTGGGACT
>VAZG01000427.1 GCA_005885285.1 Alphaproteobacteria bacterium
CCATTACGCCTATCACCCCGCCAATGACGCGGTGCTGTCGCTGCACGAGATGTTTGGCGCCACCGGCAAGATGCAGCCGAAATGGCACATTCTGGACGAGAACGAGATCGAGGACGGCATCGACGAGCTCGGCGTGCTGATCTACGGCCACGCCAAAAATGCCTATTGGTACGGCTCGCAGCTCTCGATCGAGGAGACGCGCGCGATCGCGCCGTACCAGAACGCTACCGGCATGCAGGTGTCGTCCGCCGTGCTTGCCGGCATGGTGTGGGCGCTGGAGAATCCCACCGCCGGGATCGTCGAGGCCGATGAGCTGGATTTCCGGCGCTGCCTCGAAATCCAGATGCCGTATCTCGGTCCGGTGAAGGGCTTCTACACCGACTGGACGCCGCTCACCGACCGTCCCGGCCTGTTTCCGGAAGACATCGATGAAAGCGATCCGTGGCAGTTCCGGAACGTGCTGGTGCGGTGACCTGAGGCGGTGCCAGCCTCTCTTCTCGTCATTCCGGGGCGCGAGCAGAGCTCGCGAACCCGGAATCTCGACGTGAGGGCAAGAAGGCAAGCCAATCTCGAGATTCCGGGTTCATCGCTGCGCGATGCCCCGGAATGACGGGCGCGATCTACTTCTTCATATAGTCGAACGCCACGCTCCCCAGCCCCAGCGTCAGATCCGCCTTGAAATGTAGCGCCGAGACCACCTCGCGCACCGGCAGCCGCGCGACATCGGCAAGCGCGTGCGGGAACAGGCCAAGCGCGGCTGGGCCGGTCCAGGCCTCTTTCAGGGTGATATCTTCCAGATAAAAGCGCACCAGTTCGCAGATCCGCGGCGATCCGTCGACATGCGGAATGATCTTCAAGATGAAGTTCGGCGTCTTCATGCCCTTTAGCACGCCGTCGTGATCGACGTAGCGGTGCTTGTAGCCCATGGTGGCGGAGGCGCAGAGCACCGAGCCGTAATGCAGCGTGCCGACCAGGACGTCGCTCTCGACCTCGATCTTCGGCGTCGCCCGTTTCTTGGGGAATCCCCATAGCTCGCGGCCGCCGGCGATCGGAGCGTCGTCATCAAGATACATGGCATGGGTATAGGCGCCCTCCTCACCGTTGAAGCGGACCGGGATCACTTGCCCGGTTTCGGTGTAATCGCCGAAGCCGGTAGAGTCGGGCATGCGGATGAATTCATATTTGACGATCGCCTCGGTGACTTCCAGCGGCTCCGGCACCACGGCGGCGAGCGCTTCCGGATCGGTGCGATAGCTGATGACGAAATATTCGCGGTTAAAGAACCGATAAGGTCCCGGCGGGAACGACGGGCTGGTCAGTGGCATTGAATAAGCGGATTTCCTGACGTCATTGATCTTCATTTGCTGGGCCTCATGTGCTGTCGCGCCTTGAGGCATTATGCTGCGACAAGGGACAACAAGCGAGGCTGTAAAATTGCCAGGTCAGGCAAATCGTTGGGCAAGCGTCACCGCATCGTCACGACTTCGCGATGAGGGCCGACACTGACGTGCCTATTTTTCCTTGATCGGCGGCGCGATCTTTTCGGCTGGCGCGGGCGGCAGCACCGGCGGGGCGCCTTGCGTTTGCGGTTGCGTATCGGGACGAGCGGGCTCTGGGGGCGGCGTGGTCGGACGCTCGCCGCCGGGTTTTGATTCAGCCGGCTTGTTTTGATTTTCAGGGGGCGAAGATTGCGTCGGCGGCGTCGCCTGCGCCATCTGCTGTGAATTCTGCGCTCTGATCCCGATCAGCGACAATCCCGACATCACGAGCCCGGCCGTCACCAGCAGCGACGCCAGCAGCAACTGCTTCCGGTACGCGCGTTTGCTGTTGTCAGGAGACATGACGTTGATCCACGATTTGTTCGCGATCTCAACGGCCGGATCAGGCTATTGGTTC
Organism: Alphaproteobacteria bacterium; assembly: GCA_005885285.1. Lineage (GTDB taxonomy): Bacteria > Pseudomonadota > Alphaproteobacteria > Rhizobiales > Xanthobacteraceae > Bradyrhizobium. Next base: position 1,897 of record VAZG01000427.1, read on the forward strand.
CGCCCGGAACTGGTCCTCAGAGCGGCAACAAGCCCGCCTCGCCATCCTCCGCGGCAAAGGCCAGCAGCGTTCCTTTCGCGTTCCAGGCCAGTGCTGCGACCTCCGCCGTGCCGTTGCGGCGTACCAGGATTTCAGCACCGTCTTCCAGCCGCACCATCAGGATGGTGCCGTCGCTATAGCCGGCGGCGAGGATGTCCTGCTTGGGATGGCAGGCGACCACGGCGACGCGCGCCTGCAACGGCGCCAGCATCGTGGGCTCCTTGCCCATCGGGCCGTCCTTGCTCGCGAACGGCCACACGATGACGGCGTCGGCACCCGAGGTCGCCAAGGATTTTCCGCCCGCGCTCCACGACATCGATTTGACGCGGCCGGGATAGCCGCTCATGCGCATGTGGCGGTTGTCGGCCAGCCGCCAGCCGTGCAGCGCCGGCTCGTGCATCGTGGTGACCAGAAACTTGTTGTCGGGACTGAACACCACGCCGAGATGCGAGCCCGCCCATTCCAGAAATTCGGGACTAGCCGCCATATTGGGGAACCACAGCGTCACGCCGTTATAATGCGCGACTGCGACGCGCAGGCCTTTTGGCGCGAACGCCAGGCCACCGACGGTCGAAGGCATATCGAAGGTCTTGTCTTCTCCCTTGCCGCTGCGGACAAAGGCGGTCTTGCCGGCCGACCAGGCCACCGCACCGTCGGGATGAAGCGCGACGTTATCGATCCAGCGCCGCTTTGGGTCGGTGGCGAGTACCGCCACCTCGCCCTTGCCGTTCAGCTCGGCCAACTTGCCGTCATCGCCGCCCATGACGATGCGCGCCCCATCGGACGACGTACAGAGGATGCCGCCGCCATGGACGGTCACACGCGAGATACCGCCCTCGGCGTCCACCAGGGCAACGCTCTCCTCGGCGCCGACAAAGGCGGCGCGGTCACCGAGAAAATGAATCGCCGTGACCGCCGCGCCGATCGCGACCGGACGCACGCGGTCGGTGACGGAAGCGATGGAGGCTTGATCGCCCGGTTCGAAGTCGCTCATCACGAGGTGATACAGCTTTCAAAGCCGTCGCGAATGATCTGCTCCGGCAATTCGCGGCCGATAAAGACGAGACGGCTCTCGCGCGCCTCGCCTTCCTTCCATTTCCGCTGATGATCGCCTTCCAGCATCATGTGGACGCCCTGGAAGACATAGCGGTCGTCGTCATCGCTAAAGGCGAGGATACCTTTCGAGCGAAGGATCTTCTGGCCCTCGCTGGCGACCAGGTTTTGCAGCCACGGCATGAATTTGGTCGGATCGAGCGGCTTGTCCGTGCGCAATGCCAGCGATTGCATCTCCTCATCGTGGTAATGCTTCAGCCCGCCATGGCCGTGGTCGTGTCCGTCATGGCCGTGGTGGTGATCATGGTCATGATGTTCGTGGTCGGAGCCTGCCTCCAGAAAATCCGGCTCGATGTCGAGGATGCGATCGAGATCGAAGGCGCCGCGCTCCAAAACATCCGACAGCTTGACCTTGCAACGCTCGGTGCGATGCAGCTTGGCATAGGGGTTGATGCCGCGGATCCGCGCCTCGACCTCGGCGAGTTCAGCCTTGGAGACGAGATCGGTCTTGTTCAGCACGATGACATCGGCGAACGCGATCTGGTTCTTGGCCTCCGGCGCATCCTTGAGCCGGTCCGATAGCCATTTGGCGTCGGCCACCGTCACGACCGCATCGAGCCGGGCATTCTTCTGCACATCCTCATCGACAAAGAAGGTCTGCGCCACCGGCGCCGGATCGGCGAGACCTGTGGTCTCGACGATGATGGCGTCGAACTTGCCCTTGCGCTTCATCAAGCCGTCGAGGATGCGCACGAGATCGCCGCGCACGGTGCAGCAGACGCAGCCATTGTTCATCTCGAAGACTTCTTCGTCCGCGCCGATGATCAGGTCATTGTCGATGCCGATCTCGCCGAATTCGTTGACGATGACGGCGTATTTCTTGCCGTGATTTTCAGACAGGATGCGGTTCAACAGCGTCGTCTTTCCGGCACCGAGATAGCCGGTCAACACGGTCACGGGAATTTTTTGCAGTGTCGGTGAAGGCATGCTCACTCCGGAAACAGACTTTGCGGCACGCCCCGCAGCAGGGTGGCCCCTGCCCTAATTGCCGAGCGCGCTGGTCAGGGCCTTTATATTGTGCCTGACCATCTCAATGTAAGTGGGACAAGGGCCCTTTTCGTCGGTCAGGGCGTCCGAAAACAGCGTTCCGCCGACCTTGGCCCCCGTCTCCGCCGCGATCTGACGCATCAGCCGCGGATCGCTGATGTTCTCAAGAAACACGGCCGGAATTCTCGCGCTTTTGATCTGGGCGATGATGCGCGCGATGTCGCGCGCGCTAGGCTCGGATTCGGTGGAAACCCCCTCCGGCGCGATGAATTCGATGCCATAGCTGGCTGCGAAATAGCCGAATGCATTGTGGGTCGAAATCACCTTGCGGCGGTCGGGTGGAATCTGTGCGACCGCCGCCCGCACGTCGCTGTCGAGAGCGTCGAGCTGCGCGGAGTAACCATCGGCGTTGGCGCGAAATAGTTCAGCATCGGCGGGGTCGGCGGCAACCAGCGCGTCGCGAATGTTGGCGACAAAGATCTTCGCATTTGCCACTGATTGCCAGGCATGCGGATCGGCATCGGAGCCAAGCCTGAGCGGCATGATCCCCTTGGTCGCGACGATGATCGGAGCCTTGCTGCCGGAGGATTGCAACAGCCGCGGCAGCCAGCCTTCGAGACCGAGGCCGTTGATAACGACGAGCCTGGCATCCGCGATCTTCCTGGCGTCGGCCGGCGCCGGCGTATAGACATGCACGTCGCCATTGGGCCCGACCAGCGTCGTGACATTGACGCGCACGCCGCCGGCGTTACGCACGAAATCGCCGATAATGGAAAAACTGGCGACGACGTTCAGCCGATCCTGAGCCCGCAGCGGCGATGCAAAGGCCAGCAGCGCCAGGAAGCTGGTCCAGAATTGTAGGGAGCGCATCATCTCGACAGCTATGCTTCGAGATGGGGTGCGGGAAACATCTGCCGGATTACCCCGCCAACGCTGCCGAACAGCACCGAGCCGGCATAGAGCACCGTCGCCACCAGGATGATCGCAGGTCCCGACGGCACTTTGGTCTGGAACGACAGCACCAGTCCCGCATAGCCCGAAATGACGGCGGCGATGACCGCGATGCAGATCATGCCGGTGATATCGCGCGACCAGAACCGCGCGATGCCTGCGGGCAGGATCATTAATCCTACCGCGAGCAAGGTGCCGAGCGCTTGAAAACCGTTGACGAGATTGATGACGACCAGCGCCAGGAACGCCAGATGCGCCGGCGCGCCGGCGCGGCTGACCGTGCGCAGGAACAGCGGATCGACGCTTTCGATCACCAGCGGCCGATAGATCACGGCCAGCACCAGAAGCGTGATGGTGGCGTTGAATGCGACCACCAAGAGCGTCTGGTCATCCATGGCGAGAATATTGCCGAACAGCACGTGCAACAGATCGATATTGGTGCCCTTGATGGAGACGATCGTGACACCGAGGGCGAGCGAGGCCAGATAGAAGGTCGCGAGCGAGGCGTCCTCTTTCAATCCCGTGGTGCGGGATACGACACCGGCAAGGATTGCCACCGTAAAGCCCGCGATCAATCCGCCCGTCGTCATCGCGAACAGATTGAGCCCGGACAATAGAAAGCCGATCGCGGCTCCCGGCAGGATCGCGTGCGCCATGGCGTCGCCGACGAGGCTCATCCGCCGCAGCATCAGGAACACGCCGATCGGCGCGCCGCCAAGCGACAGCGCGATCACGGCCGCCAGCGCGCGGCGCATGAATTCGAATTCGGTGAACGGCGCGATCAGCACTTCGGTGATCATGTTGCGATCAGGCCGCTTGCGACGGCATATCGTCGGCGACGCAAGGTGCCGCGCTGTCGTCGAACGCCTCGCACATCCGCCGCGCGGCGAGCAGGTTTTCGGCCGTGAGCACTTCGGAGGTCGTAGCCCAGGCCACCGGCTCGCGCGCCAACAGCAGGGTTTGCGGGAAATTGCCGCGCACCAGATCCATGTCGTGCAACGCCGCCAGCACGGTGCGGCCCTCCGCGTGCCAGCGCTTGATCAGCGCGAGCAGATCGGCGGAAGTCTTGGCATCGATGGCGTTGAAGGGCTCGTCGAGCACGATCAGCCGCGCATCCTGCAACAACACCCGCGCAAACAGCATGCGCTGCAGCTGCCCGCCCGATAGCGTGCCGATGGCGCGGTTCTCGAAGCCGGTGAGGCCGACCGCAGCCAGCGCCTGGCCGATCTTCTCACGCGAGGCCTTGCCGATGCCGCCGAAAAATCCGGTGGCGCGCCATAGCCCGGTGCCAACCAAATCAAACACCGAGATCGGGAAACTGCGGTCGATATCGGCGGTCTGCGGCAGATAAGCGATATCCCGGACATCGAGACCATCCGTTGCGATCGAGCCCGCAAGCGGCTTCAAGATGCCGACCAATCCGCGAAACAGCGTCGACTTGCCGGCGCCGTTCGGGCCTACGATGGCGAGCAGCGCGCCGGATGGGACTTCGCCGTTGAGATGATGCACCGCCGGGTGGCGATCGTAGCCCAGCGTGACGTCGCGGAATTGGATTTGCGCGGCCATGCTCATCTCATCGCCAACCACACCACGGCCCACAGGCCAGCGCTGACCGCGAGTGCAGCGCCAAGCCGCGAGACGACCGGCATGCGCAAAATCGACCACGCAGCGGCCTGCGGCGGATGCGGCGACGCCGGGCCGTGGGCATGCGCATGCGCATGGCCGTGGTCGTGACCATGGGGACCGGGTGGAACCATCCAGGAACGTTATATTATAACATAACGGGTGTCCACCAAGAGGTGGCTCATGGTTTCCCGATCGCCATCGCGATCGCGGCCGCCACAAACGGAAACGGCACCGATACAGTGGCGCGAAACCAGACGAAACGGGCCGGCATGAACGGGATTTCCCACAACAGGAGCCGTTGGAAGGCAAACAGCGCCCAGGCGATCACATAGGCGATGACCTGCGGCGGGCCGCCGCCGGCCTTCAGCGCCACCGCGCCGATGGAGAAGCCGACCACCGGGCCGCCCGGCGTCGCCGCGCCGGCGATCACGGCGGTAGCGACGCCGAACCAGCCCGAGTTCGGCCCAAGCCAGCCGGTGATGATTTCCTGCGGGATGACGGCTGCGATATAGCCCGACCCGATCACGCCAAGCGCGATGCGCGGCACGATGTTGACAAAATCCATCGAGCCCTCGCGCAGCGATGCCGTCAGCACCTTGGGGCCGCGCCGATAGGCGATAAAGCCGACGGCTGCGACCGAGCCCCACAGGATGATATCGATGAGCAGCGCCGCGCTCATTCGACGTCGTCCTTTGGGTACATCCGCACATAGACGAAGCGCCCGAGCGCGCCGGCGAGCAGGGGCAGCGGCAGCGAGATCACGATGCGCCACAGTGTGAAATCCGTGCCCATGATCGGCAATTCCCAGGCGACCGCCCGGCCGTAGCCGATCAGCGTCCAGCTCACGACCATCGCAATGGTGGCGCCGAAATCGGCGCCGACGGCAAGCAGCGCGCTCGCAACCGGATAGGCGGTGAACGGCCCGCCCGGCAGGATCGCGCCGAAGGCGGCGCCGATCAGCAGTCCCTTCAGGCCCGAGTTCGGCCCGAGCGATCGCGAGACTTTCTCGTGCGGCAAGATCTCCGCGATGAACGCGCCGAGCAGGCAGCCCGCCAGCACGCGCGGAAGGATGCCGCCAAACAGCGTCAGATCGCGGGTCAGGATGTCGAGCACGCCGTCGACGCCATCGCGGCGGTAGACCAGCGTGGCGCTGGCCGCGACGAGTACGCCGATCGTGATCATCGACCAGCCGATCGGCCTGCGGGCGCGTCCCCGCCGCGATTCGCCTTCCGCGGCGTCATCGGCAGACGCCGGGTCGTTCGATGGAAGTTCTGACAAGAGAATCGGTCTGACGAATGAACAGGCTAAATCTGCTTAGGCTCGCTCGAACAGCGATGCAAACGGAAGAACGGCAATACCCATGCGCGGTTCATGGAGGCCCATGCGGCAATGCCGCCCCGCTCAGTTGGCGCGCCAGTAGACGACGGGGCGGCAACTTCATGCTGCCGCCCCGACGTTCACATCAAAAAAGTCTGACGTGTCGTCAGGTCGCTTTCGCGAACAGCTGGTCGACGTACTCCCAGTTCACGAGATGATCGACAAACGCCTTCAGGTAATCCGGACGCCGGTTGCGGTAGTCGATGTAATAGGAGTGCTCCCAGACGTCGCAGCCAAGGATCGGGATCGCGCCGTGCACCAGCGGGTTTTCGCCGTTGGGCGTCTTGGAGATTTCGAGCTTGCCATTCTTGACCTGCAGCCAGCACCAGCCTGAGCCGAACTGGCCGACGCCGGCGGCGGCGAAATCGGTCTTGAATTTTTCGAAGCCGCCGAGGTCCTCGTTGATTTTCTTTTCCAGGCGACCCGGCAACTTGCTGCCACCGCCATTGGGTTTCATCCAACTCCAGAAGTGGATGTGATTGAAGTGCTGGCCGGCGTTGTTGAAGACCGCGGCGTTCTTGCCGAACGATCCCTTGACGACGTCCTCAAGGGATTTGCCCTCGAACTCGGTCCCCTTCATCGCATTGTTACCGTTGGTCACATAGGCCTGGTGATGCTTGTCATGGTGGTATTCCAGCGTTTCCTTGGACATATGGGGCGCAAGGGCGTCATAGGCGTAAGGTAGGTTGGGAAGCGAAAAGGTCATGGGATGATGTCCGCAACTGAGGGGAAGACGTGATTTAACGGAAATCCCTTATAGAAGGTTCCATGATCGCAAGACACCGCAATTTGGCAAAACCGGTAGGCTCAATTCGACGAGGCCGCCGCACCTGCTGAAAACGCTTCCCTGGGCCTTAAGGAGCGAGCGCTTTACGCCACCATCGCTTTCAATGCGGTCGCGGCGGAAGCATAGCCGCCGCGCGCACCGTCGATGAAATGCACGTGGTCGCTGCGCATCGCCGACGGCGTGAAGCAGGTCATCATCGCCGCATCCTGCCGATGCAGCCCATAGCGGATGATGCGGGCTGAGGCGGCAGCTTCAAGGCGCTGGGTCAGCGCGCGCTCAAGCTCCAGCGTGCAATCGAGGATCATGCGCAGTCCGTCGTCGTATTTGCGGAAGTCGGAATTCTCCACCACCTGCCGGGTGTAGGTCTTCGGCACGAAGCCGCCGACCCTAATGCCGAAGCGCATGATGACATAGACGAACAGCGTGCGGCCGAGCACTGAGATGCGCCGCCGCGCCAGCGAGCCGCCGCGCGCCGCGCGCGCCTCATAGTCCATGCCGGCCGGCGGCCAGCGCAGCGGTGGACCGCCCGGCGGCACCGGCCGTCCCGCATCGGGGCTGCGCTCGACGAGGTCGATGATGTCTTCGATCAGCTTGCGAAAGGCGGTCGGATCGGCGTTGGCCGCCGGCACCACCAGCACGGAAAGAATGAGACCGCGCGTCGCCGGCATTTCCTCGAAGCGGCACGACAGCCCCGAGAGGTCCGGCTGCGTGCCCGATGGCGCCACCTCAACCGCGAACTCGCCGCGCTTCATCGCCGCCTCCGCCCAGCCGAGGCCGCCGCCGGAGAACATCGCATAGGACAAATTCGCGGACGGGGCGAACCGCGCCACCCGCACATCGAGGCGCTGCGCGCGGATCGCGCTGATGGGCACGAGCGCGACCCGCATGACGAGATCGAGGTCGTCCCTGACCCAGCCTGCGGTCGCCGCCAGCGCCTCACGGGCGCGATCGAGATCGTCGGGCGAGACCGCAAAACTTGCGCCGTCGCCGCCGAACACGAACGGAAACTCGCGGCCGTCCAACGCATTGGTGACGGCAGCGATAACGGCGGCGCCCGCCATGTTGACGGCCTTGTAGCGGGCCTGCGCGATCGCCCTGGTCGATTCCACGATATCGGCGACGCCGATGCTCCAGTCATCCGGCAGCGACGAGTAAAGCGCCGGGTCCATCAGGCTGGAAAAGCCGCGAAAGACCGGGATGCCGCTGTAGAACGGATCGCTGCCAGGTGTGGTCATGGAATGCGGGTAATCCGGATTTCTCGAACCTTCAGACAGATACGGGCGGATCCAACAATCGGGTTCGCGTGGCGCCTCGAAACAACATATTGAATACTATCCTCGCGGAAATCAAAACGGTCTCAAGAAATTCACGTTGCGCCTGTGCATCTTTTTTGGTACATTCGGGTGTGAATGGCTGACAGCCTCAAGCCCATCCCTTTTGTGTTTTGGCGATCCGCTACGGGCCGGGAGCCGGTGCGAGAATGGCTAAACCGAATTATCCCGCGAGGATAAACGGACCATCGGGCGCGACATCGCCAAGGTGCAGTATGGCTGGGCCGGTGGGCTTGCCGTTGTGCCGTCCGCTGAGTGGCGGATTGTGGGAAGTCCGTGCATCGCTGCCAAGCAAGCGGGAGGCGCGGGTATTCTTCGGATTCCACAATGGCATGCTGATCGCGGTGCACGCGATTATTAAGAAGACGCAGAAGACACCGGCGGAAGACCTGGCGTTGGCAAGGCAGAGATTTAAGGAGTTGCAATCGTGGCAAGGAAGAACCCGCACATAGGTTCAAGTTTCGAGAGTTGGCTGGAAGGCGAAGGAATCCGCGAAGAGGTGAATGCCGCCGCGATCAAGGCGGTGATCGCACGCCAGCTTGCCCGGGAAATGAAGAAAAAGAAAATCACCAAACAGCGAATGGCGGAGCTGATGAAGACGAGCCGTGCGCAACTCGACCGTTTGCTCGACCCCGACAATGGCAGCGCCACGATCGAAAGCCTTCAGCGCGCCGCCAAGATTGTGGGACGCGAACTGCGGCTGCAACTCGTATAGCCGCAGTTCAGCGGTCACCGCTCGGGAAGCTGCGCGCAAAAATTTCAAGTTCAAACTTGAAATCGTAGCCGCAGAGAACCAACCCCGCTTTGCCGGCCGAGACGGCGGGCTGCGCCCGGTTATGATGGGAACCGAAGCTCCGACGAGCTATCGGGCACCTTTCGAGAGTCGAAAAACCCGTTTTGGCCTGGTATTTGTAGAAGATGGCGAACTCAAATCCGACCGCCACACAATTGACTGCGCACGCCCTTCTGATCGGCGACCGCATCAATACGGCCGGCTTCGAGGGTCAGGTGTTGTCGAACACGCCGCTGGCGTTGCGCATCGGAGCGAACGGCACGGCGGTGGTGTTTCGTTATGGCGTTGTGGTCTTCATTGGGCTGACGGCCGATGAGGAGGCGGAATTTGTCGAGCGATTGCAGACGCGCACCTTCGGCAAGATCACGCCTTCCGAAGAAGAATGGGCGAAAATACAGATCGCGAGAGAATCCGGAGAACCGATCCCGGTCGGTGGACCGATTCCAGTCATGGACTTCTCCCTTGATAGGATCCTGGTGGTATCCGACGCGCTTGCGAAAAGCGTCGTGCTCGGGCGCGACGAAAGAGAGGTCGCAAACGTATTCGACACCATCGACCCTTTCGCCCGCGAGCTCGCAAGATTAGGCAAGACTTCAAGAAACAGGACCGATCTGCTCAAGCTGATAGGTAATGCGTTGCTGGTCCAGCATCGCCTCTCGGGCCGCGTCGCGGTCGCAGAGAAGCCGGACGTTCTGTGGGACCGGCCCGATCTGGAGCGGCTTTATGCGCGACTGGAAGACGAATACGAGCTCTCTGAACGCGTCGAGACGTTGAACAGGAAATTGGCTGTTATCGCCGACACCGCTACCACGCTGGCCGACATCGTCGACACCAAACGCTCGCTGCGGCTCGAGATTATCGTGGTGTTCCTGATCGCATTTGAGATCGTGATCACGTTTTACGAAATCTACGCCCGCCAGGGGCATTGAGCGGCCTGCAAGGCAGGCTCAGGCGGTGCTGCCGGCGCCGCCGACATCGATGGTGCCGCTGCGGCGATCGAGGCGCCGGGAAACGCCTTGCTCAATCCGTCCAGCACAGCCTGATCGGCGATCTCGCCGGACAGTTGAATATAGCGCGGCGAGAGACCGGAAGCCGATCCGCTCATCAGAAGCTTGCGCCAGTGCGACGGCGTGCCGGATATGTGGGTGACGCCATGCGCGTTGAGCCGCGCGACGTGGTCGGCGAGCGGTTGGGTCGGATCGGCCAGCACCATCGAACCGCCACTGAGGATGGCGCGCAGGAAAATCTGCAGGCCGCCGTAGCAGCGGATGTCGTAGAAGGTCGCCCACACCGGCGCGGCATCGCACGACGGAGCGTCGGCGAGGATCGCGCCGATCAATCCTTCCAGGGTATGGCCGACGATCTTCGGCGCGCCGGACGTGCCGGATGTCAGCATCAGCCATTCGGTGGCGCGCTCGGTTCTCGCTTTGGTACCTGCACGCACCGGTGGCCGGGCCGCCACCACCAGATAGACCTCCGAATCCGTCCAGCGTGCCGGCTGGTCGGTGACGACGGCGTCGATCTCGGCATCGTCGATCAGGGTCTTGAGTTGATCGGCCTTGAGGTTGGGCGGACACAGCAGCATCCGCCGCGCCACGCCGTCGATTTCAATCATCGCGAGTGCCGACATCAGTTGGTCGGTCACATTCAACAGCACCGAGCGTCCGGAGAGCTCACGCGGGCCACCGAACAGGCAGGTCTGTTCAAGGATGTTCGTCAGCGACACGATTTGCCGTGCGTCGCAAAGGGTACGGCCCTTCAGCTCCGGGCTAAGATAATCACGCAGCGCGAAGATCTCACGCGGGGACATTTTCGCGGGCCCGGACGAAGTCGCCGACCGTCAGGGGAAACGTGGCGTCCTCCGAGATAATCCTTAACCTTACCGACATGGGATGATGCGCTTTCCCGTTAAACTGGAGGCCTCAATCATACAGCGCAAATCGGAGATCATGCCGCCGTCCCGCCATGTTTTGCCTTCCGTGGTAAATGCGACCTTCGCAATGCGCCGGAGTTCCCGAAAAGCAATATCGGTTTGCCTTCGCTCAATCCCTGCGGTTCGCCATGGGCTTGAGGCGATCGCCGATAGGACGAAGGTCGAATAGGCACCTGAAGGTTTCGGTTCGCGCCATGACCGGGAGCGATTATGCTGGCAGCTAACAGATGGTCCTGGATTCCCTGATCCTGAGAACCGCCTGACCTGCGGCGAGGAACACGCACATTCGTGCTCGGGTTTGGGCCCAGAGGACGACTCCCGGCGTTCGGGAAAAGATGCGCCAGCCATCCGACGGATCTGACGCATGAACGAGAGCATCTCTTCACCTTTCATCCGATACCCGATCGGGACGTCGCTGTTGATGGCCGGCATCCTGTTCGTCGGCGTGGTCGCCTATCCGCTGCTTCCCGTCGCGCCGCTGCCGCAGGTCGACTTCCCGACCATCCAGGTCTCGGCAAGTTTGCCGGGCGGCAGCCCCGAAACCATGGCGTCGTCGGTGGCGCAGCCGCTGGAGCGGCAGCTTGCACAGATACCCGGCATCGCCCAGATGACCTCGACCAGTTCGCTGGGCTCTACCGCCGTGACAATTCAGTTCGATCTCAACCGCAGCATCGACGGAGCGGCCAACGACGTGCAGGGCGCGATTAACGCGGCCAGCGGTCAGTTGCCGAAAAACCTTCTATCGCCGCCGACCTACCACAAAGTCAATCCGGCGGATTCGCCGGTCCTGCTGCTGTCGGCGACGTCGGACACTTTTCCTCTGATCAAGGTGAGCGACGCCGTCGACGCCCAGCTCGGACAGCAGATCAGCCAGATTTCGGGTGTGTCGCAAGTCTTCATCGGCGGCCAGCAGAAGCCGGCGATCCGGGTCCAAATCGATCCGGCGAAGCTTGTGGCCAAGGGGTTGTCGCTCGAAGACGTTCGCAGCCAAATCGCGATCACCACCGTCGACAGCCCGAAGGGCAACATCGACGGCGAAAAGCGGGCGTATACGATCTACGCCAACGACCAGCTTCCGGATGCCAAGGACTGGAACGACGTCATCATCGCCTACCGCAACGGCGGGCCGTTGCGGATCCGCGACGTCGGCCGGGCCGTGGCAGGGCCGGAGGACATGAAACAGGCCGCCTGGGCCGACGGCAAACGCGGCGTGTTCCTGGTCATCTTCAAGCAACCCGGCGCCAACGTCATCGATACCGTCGACCGCATCAAGGCCCAGCTTCCCAGATTGATCGCGGCCATTCCGCCGGCGATCAAAATCAAGATTATCAGTGACCGTACCCTGACGATCCGCGCCGCGGTCGAAGACGTGCAGCTCACACTGGCGATCACCATCGTTCTGGTCGTGATGGTGATTTTCATCTTCCTGCGCAGCGTCTGGGCGACGATCATACCGAGCGTCACCGTTCCGCTGGCCCTGCTCGGCGCCTGCGCGCTGATGTGGGTATTCGGCTACACGCTGGATAATCTGTCATTGATGGCACTGACGATCGCGGTCGGATTCGTGGTCGACGATGCTATCGTGATGCTGGAAAACATCACGCGCTATGTCGAGCAAGGCGAAAAGCCGCTCGCCGCCGCTTTCAAGGGAGCCAGCGAAATCGGGTTCACCATCGTATCGATCAGCGTTTCACTGGTCGCGGTGCTGATCCCGCTACTCCTGATGGGCGGCGTGATCGGCCGGCTGTTTCGCGAATTCGCGGTGGCACTGGCGATGGCGATCTTCGTCTCGCTGGTGGTGTCGCTGTCGCTGACGCCAATGATGGCCTCGCGCTTCCTGCGTGCCCATGGCGAGACCAGGCACGGCAAGGCCTACCAATGGAGCGAGCGCGCGTTCGAGCGAATGCTGCATGCCTATGAGCGCGGCCTCGATCTGGCACTGCGATGGAGTCTGACCACGCTGTGCATCTTCTTTGCCACCGTGGCGTTGTCGGTCTATCTGTTCGTCATCATCCCCAAGGGCTTTTTCCCGCAGCAGGACAACGGCTTCCTGACGGGGGTGTCGGAGACGGCCCAGGATATCTCCTTTGCCGACATGGAACGGCATCAGGAGGAACTGAGCGCGATCGTGCAAGCCGATCCCGCCGTCGACAGCATCGCCATGTTCATCGGCGGCGGCGGCACCGCGCTCAATTCGGGGCCCATGTACGTCACCTTGAAACCGCACGACCAGCGTGACGCCAATGCGGAGCAGATCATCGCGCGGTTGCGGCCGAAGCTTGAGAACGTCGAGGGCGCCCGGCTCTACATGCAGGCTTCCCAGGATGTGCGTCTCGGCGGCCGCGCTACGCGCACGCAGTTCGAGTTCACGCTGCAGGATGCCAATCTGGCCGAACTGAACCTTAAGATCGACCGCGATACCGCCTCGCGCTACGGCATCCAGCCGCAACTGATCGACGATACGCTGTACGACGCGTTCGGCCAGCGCCAGGTCACGCAATATTTCACCCAGCTCAACAGCTATCACGTGATTCTGGAAATCCTGCCCGAACTACAAGGCAAGCTCGACACGCTCGACAAGCTCTATATCAAGTCACCGATCACGGGCGATCAGGTGCCGCTATCGGTGTTCTGCAAGTGGACGACGGTCCCGGTGCGCCCGCTGTCGATCGCGCACCAGGGCCAGTTTCCGGCGATTACCATCAGCTTCAACCTCGCCCAGGGCGTGGCGCTGGGCCAGGCGACCAATGCGGTCCAGAAGGCCGTCTACGACCTCGGCGCGCCCGCTACCTTGAGTTCAAGCTTCCAGGGCACGGCGCAAGCCTTCCAACAATCGCTCGGCACGGTTCCGCTTCTGATCCTGGCGGCGCTGGTTGTGGTGTATCTGATCCTGGGCGTTCTCTACGAAAGCTACATCCATCCGCTGACCATCCTCTCGACGCTGCCGTCGGCGGGCGTCGGCGCGCTCGCGATCCTGATGGCGTTTGGATTTGATTTCAGCCTGATCGCCCTGATCGGCATCATCCTCCTGATCGGCATCGTCAAGAAGAACGGCATCATGATGGTCGATTTTGCGATCGCCGCCGAACGCGAGGAACACCTGTCGCCGAAACAATCGATCCGGAAGGCGGCGCTGTTGCGTTTCCGCCCCATCATGATGACGACCATGGCGGCACTGCTCGGCGGCCTGCCGCTGATGCTCGGCACCGGCACCGGATCGGAGATCCGCCAGCCGCTCGGTTATGCGATGGTCGGCGGCCTGATCGTCAGCCAGGCACTAACGCTGTTCACGACGCCGGTGGTATATCTCTATCTCGACAATCTTTCGAACGCGCTGACGCGCTGGACCCAAGCCGGGAAAACCGACGGTTCCGAACTGCCCGCCGACGAGATCAAACACGCCGCAGAATAAATAGCGATTTCGCCCGGGCACTCGAACTTTGCCACGGCGGCGATGTCCGGTCATCCGGTGCTGGCGCTTCTCACGTAATGAGCCTCAATTTGCATTTCCTGAATTGCCAACGATCGCCGTGCTTCTCCAAATCGCAGATCTCTACGCTGATAAACGGCGGAGTTCTCTTCCCGTCGACGATCTGTCCTGAAATGAAAATCTGCAGATCGACGGTTGCGGAAGCGCCGGTATAGCGCGGGCGCGTGATGGAAAATGCTTTTACCGGTTGCTGCGCTCGGGTGAGAGGTTCGGCCACACCAAATTGTCGCCACGAACAATCTTCCAGGTATGTTCCCCCACCATCGCGATCGAATTCCCGGTAGTACGCATAATCGGGCGGTGCTGCGCCCCAATTCATTTTGTTCTTTCCAACTTCAATGATGATCGCGCAATCATCGGCCGATGCCCGCTCCACCGGCTCCGGCATGCTGGCGACATCTTTCGACGTTGTGTTTGGTTCGGCCGCCCGCGTGGATATATCGGCCGAAACCATGACCAACATCGAAAGGGCAAACGCAATCAGCTTCGATGCCACGACCATTGTCCTGTCGGCTGGTGCCGTTTGCCGTAACACTAGCGCATGACCCCTGCCGGCGTTGTGAGACGGATCACTATTGGCTGCGGATTTGCGCAATGCCGATCAGCTCGGCAGCGAAGCCCTACGCCACCCCCTGCAGCACCAGCCGATTAAGTCGCGCGGCGAACGCTGCAGGATCCTCGGGCAATTCACCGTCAAGGATTTGCGCCTGTTCGAGCAGCAATAGCGACAAATCGTCGGCCGTTTTTGCCTCGGCGCCCGCCTTGGCGATCGCGGCCACCAGCGGATGGCGCAGGTTGATCTCAAGGATCGGTTTGGTCCGGGACCCTCGATTTTGCTGCAACAACAACCGCTCCAGCTCGCGGTCGGGGCCGTGACTGCCGGCAACGAGGCATGATGCGCTGGTGGTCAGCCGCGTCGACGCCCGCACATCGGTGACACGATCACCCAGGCTTGCCTTGATGACCGCGATCGTTTTCGCCTC
>VAZG01000623.1:0-802 GCA_005885285.1 Alphaproteobacteria bacterium
TACGACGACCGCGTCGGCGAGACCACCCGCTTCACCTACCGTCCCGACCACGAGTGGTACTGGTTTCCCCAGCAGAAGCCGACCGAGGTCTCGATGCTGAAGTGCTATGACTCGGTGACCGACGGCTCCGTCTCGCGCTGGTCTTTTCATACCGCTTGCAAAGACCCGACCGCGCCCGCCGACGCCCGGTGCCGCAAGAACGTCGTCGTACGGTCTTTTGTGTTTTTCTAGAGGAGAGAACGGAATGTTCAGCCACATCATGATCGGGAGCAACGATATCGCCCGGTCGAAGAAATTCTACGATGCGCTGTTTACCGCGATGGGGGCCGAGCCCGGCACTCAGGACGCCAGAGGCCGGTTGGCTTACTCGCACAATGGCGGCCGGCTCATGGTGTCGAAGCCGATCGACGGCAAGCCGGCGACGGCGCTCAACGGCGGCACGATCGGGTTTATGATGAAGGATGCGGCGCAGGCCGAAGCGTGGCACAAAGCCGGCGTTGCGAATGGCGGCAAGTCGATCGAGGACCCGCCGGGCGTCCGTCCGAATGGCGCTTATCTCGCTTATCTGCGTGATCCCGACGGCAACAAAATCGTTGCGGTTGCGCGTCCGGCGAGCTGATTTTTATCGCTAAGACTGACGGAGGGCCGCCCTTTATAGGACGGCCCTCCCTTCAGAAGGACCTTCATCGAGGACCGCGAGTCGGGGCAGCTGCTCTCCGGCAGCTTCATGGATGACGCGATGCAACGGGCCGGCGACCTCGGCGTCATCAAGGTCGAGAGCAACCCCTGCCCGACCAAGCAA
>VAZG01000623.1:884-1990 GCA_005885285.1 Alphaproteobacteria bacterium
CGAGCTGCGCATATACCTCGCGTCGGAGCTCGGCGAGCTGAGGATCGCCTCGATGGCGGGGATAGGGGAGAGCGTTGACGACTTCGGCCTTAACATGCGCGGGACGCTCGCTTAACAAAATCACCCGGCCAGCCAAAAACAGGGCTTCCTCGACATCGTGCGTCACGAGCAGCGCGGTAAAGCCGGAGGTTTCCCAAAGCGAGACGAGCTCGCTCTGCATTGCGAGTCTCGTCAGCGAATCGAGCTGACCCAAGGGCTCATCGAGAATGAGAAGCTTCGGATCATTGACGAGCGCGCGGGCCAAAGCGGCACGTTGAGCCATGCCGCCGGAAAGCTGATGCGGATAGGCATTGTCAAAGCCGTCGAGCCCGACCAGCTGCAAGGCTTGATCGACGCGGCTCGCGTGCGTCCGAAGGAGTCCGCGCGCCTCCAAACCGAGCGAAACATTCCCGCGAACGGTCCGCCACGGATACAGGGTCGGGTCTTGGAAAACCAAGATGCGCGTCGGATCGGGACCCTCGATCGCCCGATCATCGACCAGGAGCTGACCGGCGCTCGGTGCGTCGAGTCCCGCAACCAGGCGCAACAGGGTCGATTTCCCGCAGCCGCTTGGTCCAAGCAGCGCCACGAACTCGCCGCTCGCGAGCTTCAAGCTGATGCTGTCCAGCACCGGCAAGGGCTCTCCACCCAGCTCAAAACGGTGGCTGACCTCGCGGATAGCCAGGGTCGCGCCGCGCGCGCGGTCCTGCGCGGCAGCCGGCAGCGCCTGCGAGTAGCGCGCCTCTACCATCGGACCAGGCCTCTCTGCCATGAGAGCAGTCGGTCACGCAGCCGAAACAGCAGCGTAACGAGCCCCGAGCACACCAGCGCCATTATGAGCAGTGCGGCATACATGTTGGCGTAAGCCGCCCAGCCTTGCGCCCATTGCAAATACCAGCCGAGACCCGCCCTAACGCCCAACATTTCGGCCACGACGAGCACCGCGAAGGAATTGCCGAGTCCCATGAACAGGCCGACGAAGACGTGCGGCATCGCCGCCGGGATCGCGACCTTAAAAACGAGGAACCGCTCGCTTGCGCCCAAGGTTCGCGCGATATCGTAATAGG
>VAZG01000464.1 GCA_005885285.1 Alphaproteobacteria bacterium
AAGTCTTGCCGTCGGTGGCCGGAAGCCGAAACTCCGCCGCCGGCGTAGCGAGAGTGACCTGGGTGGCGATCGCCGCCATCTCGCACCTCCTAGTGTCCCGAATATATGCCCGCACGACGTCGACGCCAGCCGTGGGAGATCTATTGCTCGGATTTCAAGTGCAGCCACTCAATTGCGATCAACGCAGATCAATGGCCGGATCACGTCCGGCTGTCTAATCTGGAGGCTCTGTTCAGGTGCGAGGCGTGCGGTAAGAAGGGCGCGGACGTCCGGCCGAACTTCGATTGGTTAAAGGAGAAGACCAGAAGCCCGTAGTTCTACGGGGCCAGCTAATGGTGGACTAATTTGGGCCTTCAGTTCACCCTGGTGACATACGTCCTAGATAATTTTTGCCCTGTACTTGTAGCGTCCATTTTTAAGTTAGTTGGGTTTCAAATGAGTACCTTTCAGCAGCGCTTTGACGCCGCCGCGCGCCTTGCAGTTCTCTTCCGCAACGCAGCCAACCTCAATCTTCGGTTATCCGAATTGAACAGATTGCGCGACCGGGTCAGGCAAGCGGAACTGTCCGCCCGCAAATCGCAGCGGACAAGCCATCGAAAATGGATAAGACAGAAAAGACACATGGTGAAGGCCGCCTGAGCTGGCGGCCTGATTTCGTCCTGAATCGCCCGCCTTTTTATTTCTTTCGGCAGCTAGTTCGCCGTTTAGCCAACGGAGGCATACGACCCTTCAGGGGGATGACGATTATGATCGACGAGAAATTTGCCTGTCTGCGCACATGCCGCAACAATATTAACCGCTATCATCGACTGCTTAAAACCGAGCTTTCAGAGCTCGAGCGCCAATTCATTGAGAGGCGCCTAAACGAAGAGAAATCGGCGATGGACAGCCTGGCGAACGACTCGCCGAAAATCCATCCTCCTTATGCCGGCCGGGTCTCGAGTTGTTGGAAAAGCGCCGCGCGAGCACTGACTGTCCATGATGAGCTTGCCAAATTTGAACGCAAAGAGATTGAATTTCAAAAAATGGAACGCGATCAGCGCGCGACACGACTCCGTCTTCCGATCGGCAAGCATTATCCTCCACTGTCCACATCCCCGAGTGCGAGGTCATAACTTCAGCAAGGGAGTCGGCTGAGGTCCTGGTCGCGCCGCTTTGACGAACGAATCCTGGCTCCCGGCCGGCCGAACTTTGGTTACCCCGCTGGATGCTGGCGCCTACACAACTGAGCTACGGAAAAACAACCAGCGCTTCCCGCCAAGCATCCATATTCTTGGAAGATAAAGCCCTCATCCGGATGAAAGCTCGCCGAGATGATTGAGGAGCTTGGGCATCGTGTGGTTGCCGAGGCGGGCTATATCCAAGATGCGCAGGTTTTAGCAGAGACGGCTATTTTTGATCTCGCCATGCTCGACATCGCCGGTTCTAGCCTTGTGCCGGTCGCCGCTGGTCAGGCATCGTCTCCCGGTGACAAACCTTCGCCGAAGATTCAATAAACCGCCTAACGCCGCCTCACATCGGGAGGAATCACAATGACAGTGCCTTCGCAGAAGGATATCGAGCGCCGCGCATACCGGCTGTGGGAAGAAGCAGGCCAGCCCCAAGGGAGGGACCAAGAATTTTATCTCGAAGCACAGCGACAATTCAAGGAAGAGCTAATCCGGCACGAACTCAAGACGCCCGATAATCTCTAACTCGACATCGGGCATAGTGTGGCACCGGGAACGGCATGAAGCGAGGCGGCCCGGCGCGGTCATGTCGAGCCCGTCTTTGAAACGATTTCCCGCTCCGCAACGCCTGCTTGCCCCTAAGGGGTTTCCGCTTTCTAGGGCTTTATCGGTTTAGGGCGCGCAGCGCCCGCTCTGGCTTTAACGGCAGACGTCTGGCGATCGCGCGCGGCGATCAGTTCTTTCTGGAGCCTCGACCGTTCGTCCGCCGTCATTGCAGGCTTCTCGCGCTTGGGCGGCAGATCTTCTACCGGGGGATAAACGCTTGTTTTCGGAAGCGCACTTGCCTCAGCCCGCGCGTCCATCAGTGCTGACCCAGCAGTTGAAGTCGCGCACCCGCCAAGCGAGAGGCCCGACAGCAGGAGTGCTGCCGTAGCCAACGTGGTTCTTCCATCCTTCGACATCAACGCTCAACATGCACTCAGAGACAGTCATTCTGTTCCGTCAGCATTGCGGGCCAATTGTGACCATTAGCCAGCCGGCTGGCCGCTGGACCGAGCCACGCGCCCTGGTCGACCGGCGACCGGATCGGCCGCTCAGCGGATCTTCAAATTTTCGGCCGATTCCTTGCCACGGTTCGGGACGACGTCGAAACTCACCTTCGCGCCTTCTGCCAGGCCGTTGTAGCCGGCCTTCTCGACCGCAGAGATATGGACGAACACGTCTTTGCCGCCGATGTCCGGCTGGATAAACCCGTAACCCTGGGTCGCGTTGAACCACTTCACCGTCCCCATCGCCACTTGAGTATCTCCTCTAGAAAAGTGGATCGAACGAACGTGATTCGTCAGACAAACTGGTGGCAACTCGGTGGCAAAAAGCCGTTCGGATCGCTGCTCTTTGCCGGGCCGGCGCCGTCGCGCGGTAGCGGCGCCAGTGCAGTGGCCTAATTTGGCGAGCCGATCTGTGCTAATATTGCTCATTGCCTCTCAGGGGAGCGGCAATTGAGCAATCGTCATCCCAATAATGGCCCATCTTTCTCAGCGCCAACCTATAAGAATCGACCGGGCCCTCGCCTCTTCGCCTGAACGCAAACAGGCGGAGCTGGAACAGGCAGCGAGCGACGCTGCAAAACAAAGGCGCTTCCGGCAGATGTTGCGCGATGACCCAGAAGCTTGGGCGAAAGAATATCTAGAAAGGAGCTAGGCCGCTCAGTTAAAAAAGGAGAGGGTTAAATGTGGATAATGGCGAACAACAGCTACCTGTCGATCGTAAGCAAGGATTGTGGCCCGGCCGAATTGCTGGTTAGGGCTCGGCGTGCCGGGGATATCGAGAAGGTATTCCCAGATGCCAAGGTAACCCGGAACACCAACAGTGATTATCTGTATCGGGCAGTTCTGCCACGCGATGTGGTGAAACAGGCCTTGGCCGCAATGATCGACCATATCGATTACCCGAACTTCAAGGATAGTGTCGAAGACAGGTCATTGCATGCTGCCTATGTCGGCGTCTGGTGTGCAATGGCAGGACTCCAACATCCGCCGCCAGACATAGAGCGGGCGACCCATGCAAGGTCAGCTCTAACCTCGAAAAACACACTTTAGCGCGCCTGTGAAAATCGCGATCAAAGAAATGCCGCCCTCACCCGCCGCCGCGATCCAGGAGCTCGCCAGGAATGCTGGCTGATCTTATTGCGGCGAAGTGCATGTCGGCACGATCGCGGTCCGCTCAGGCATCCCACATGATCAGGATCAGTGGGGCTGGCGCTGCGGCTTCTATCCTGCCTCACACCGCGGCGAGCAGGCGGACGGCACTACGGTGACATTTGAACAAGCCCGCGCCGCCTTCGAAACTGCATGGCGATCACTTCTGCCAAAGCTGAGCGAGGCGCATTTTCAAGCTTGGCGCGATCAGGAAGCTTGGACGGCGGAGAAATATCGCCGCTTCGATCGCGGCGAGCGCATGCCGCCGGACTGGAGCGCGCCAGGGAGCCACGCTGTTGGCTGATTGGAAACTAAGAAGCATCAAGGGAGTATTCGCATGAGAGTTGTCTGCGCCGTGACAATCGTCGCAATGCTGGCCGGACCTGCCTGTGCCCAAAGCAAAGCCCCCAAGACCCTTGAAGAGATGATGGACGCAAAGACACCAGAGCAGGCCGAGAAAGAGCGGGCGACCGACAAGGCCTACAAGGAATCGCTAAAAAAGATTCCAGACGCCAAAGCACCTGCTGACCCGTGGGGAAGCGCGCGCAGCATGAACGCGCCCAATACCGCAGCAAAGACCCCCGCAGCGAAGAGGTCTCCGGCAAAAACTGGCAGCACGGCAAATTAGAGTTCGCTCCTAATGGCATCCCAGCGGGGATGGAAACGAGCATTCGACAAACCGATCAAACTTCCAAACAGCAAAAAGCTTGTCACGCTCAAGGACGCCGGCAAGTTCATCACCAAGCTTCCGAACACCGAGCACGAAGCCCCGGAATGGCAGGTAGCGATAGAAGCCTTGATCCTGCTCGCGACGCCGGGATGGCCAACGATGCTTGCGCGCACAGGCGTTATGCGGGCATTGAACCGTCACATCGAGCGCGTGTTCAATCCGGATCGGAAGGAGCATCATTCGGAAAACGGAAGCTGGCACGCGATCGATGACGTTACAGAGCTAGCGCGGGCAACCTATCCGATAATTCCTTCATAGAACTAGTTCGATCGGGAAAGCGCGGGCGCCACATCCAGCGCGCTTAATTTTCGGTTCCGCGACTCCCGGAAGGTGGCATCTAGCGCATGGGGTAGGTCAAAGCGAGTCTCTGCGATGACCCACAAGGTGATTACTCTGGAGTTCGTCGTTCCGACGGTCATAGCCTTAGTGCTGGGGATCGCCCTCGCGATGTGCGCCGCTTATTTGACAGACGGTTATCTTGGCCCGGTCGATCAAGCGGAAGTCCAAGTCGCTGGCAGCCACTGACTGATGGGGGGACCAGATGCGAATGTTGGCGACCTTTCTGATCGTTATCGCAGCCGTTTACTTCTGGGATGTCCAATACAACAACGAAACGCTCTCGGATGGAGCCCGCAGCGCGCCGAAAGTCGCTCGTTCGGTCCG
>VAZG01000428.1 GCA_005885285.1 Alphaproteobacteria bacterium
GAAACCTGGCTGGTGCTGGGCGGCGGCGGCATGATGGCAGCGTTTCCGCTGGCCTATGCGGTGCTGATGCCCGCGCTCTACACGCCAATGATTGCGATGCTGATCGGCCTGATCTTCCGCGGCGTCGCCTTCGAGTTTCGCTGGCGCACCACGCAGAGCAAGCGCAATCGCTGGGACATTGCATTCGCCGGCGGCTCGTGGCTGGCGACGCTGGCGCAGGGAATAGCGCTCGGCGCCGTCCTGCAGGGCATTCATGTCGAGGGACGCCATTATGCCGGCGGCTGGTGGGACTGGCTGACGCCGTTCAGCCTTCTGACCGGGCTCGCGCTCGTGGTCGGGTACGCCTTGTTGGGCGCGACCTGGCTGGTGCTGAAAACCGAAGGCGAGCTTCGCGACAAGGCCTATGGCCTGAGCTGGTCGCTGCTGTTTGCCATGCTGGGCTCGATCGGCGCGGTCAGCATCGCGACGCCGTTTCTCCATATTCAATATGCGCAGCGCTGGTTCGCCTGGCCGAACGTCATCCTGACAGCCCCGGTGCCGATTGCGGTTGCCGCTGTGACCATTCTGTTGTTGCGCAGCCTCGCCAAGCGACAGGATAGCCAGCCGTTCTTCCTGTCGCTGGCGCTGTTCGTGCTCTCCTATGCCGGGCTTGGGATCAGCATGTATCCCTACATCGTGCCGCAGAGCATCACCATCTGGCAGGCGGCCTCGCCGGAGAACAGTCAGATCTTCATGCTGTTCGGCGTCGCCGTGCTGGTGCCGCTCATTCTCGGATATACGGCGTGGGCCTATTGGGTCTTCCGCGGCAAGGTGAGGCCCGAGAGCGGATATCACTGATGCCGGACAAGCAAAACCCAGGGCGGAGCCAGCGTCCGCTGGCACAACGTCTGTTGTGGTTCGCTGCGCTCTGGCTGCTCGGGGTCGGCACGGTCGCCATGCTATCCTTTGGCTTGCGGCTCTGGCTGGCGCCGAAGTGAGGCTTTTAGGCCACTCGGTGTCATCGCTAAGTCACGGAAAATGAAAGAATTCCGGCAACCGTCGCCTTGAACTTGCCATCAAGCAGGCCCTGAGATTTGATGCAGTTTACGGGTTCGGCCGGAATGCCCATGGGGGAGCGCTTTGCGATGAGAAGACTTCGTCACCTGATCTGGATGATGATCGCCGCCGTTGGCCTGATGCTTTCGGCCTCGCACAGCCACGCGCAGCAGCCCGACGCCGACCAGCCGGGTTTGCTGGCCGATGATTCCTTTGAACTCGATCCGGAATTTCGGAAGCAAGTGGTGTTTTACCGCACCACGGAACCACCCGGCACGATCATCATCTCGACCGCGGAGCGCCACCTCTATCTGATCCAGCCGGGCGGCCGCGCGATACGCTACGGCATCGGCGTCGGCCGCGACGGCTTCCAGTGGCAGGGACTGTTAAACATCACCAACAAGAAGGAATGGCCGGACTGGACGCCGCCGCCGGAGATGATCGCTCGCCAGCCTTACCTGCCGCGCTTCATGGCGGGCGGCCCCGGGAATCCGCTCGGCGCCCGCGCGATGTATCTCGGCACCACCGTCTACCGCATCCACGGCACCAACCGGCCGGATACGATCGGCACCAAGGTCTCCTCCGGCTGCTTCCGCCTCGTCAACGCCGACGTGAGCGATCTCTACGATCACGTACCGGTCGGCACCAAGGTCGTCGTGCGGCAGAAGCCCGAATTGTAGCGGCGCCTGCTGTTTTCCAGACAGTTTCCTTTCCCGAATTTTAGCGAGAAATAATCATGCGCACATTCCGAGGCGGCCTGTTGCTCGGGCTCGCGGTCGCCGTTCTGGTCGGGGCTGCCGCCATCACCTATGAGCGCTACGACACGCGCACCTTAAAGCGGACGATCCGGCGCGGCGAAGTCTTCTGCGGCGTCAACACCGGCCTGCCCGGCTTCTCGATCCCCGATGACAAGGGCAACTGGACCGGCTTCGATGTCGATTTCTGCCGCGCGGTCGCGGCCGCCATCTTCGACGATCCGAAGCGGGCGAAGTTCATCCCGCTTGATGCCAACGAACGCTTCAAGGAATTGCAGAGTCGCAAGGTCGATATCCTCTCCCGCAATTCGACCTGGAGCATGTCGCGCGAAGAGAATTACGATCTCTATTTCCCGGCGGTGGCCTATTATGACGGCCAGGGCTTCATGCTGCCGCGCGCGCGCAACATCGATTCCGCGCTCGATCTCAACAACAGCAAGGTATGCGTGCAGGAGGCGACGACGACGCAGCTCAATCTCGCCGATTATTTCCGCGCCAACAACATGAAAATCGAGGAGATGAAGTTTGCCAAGCTGGACGAGGTCTTCAAGGCCTACGAGTCCGGCAAATGCGACACCTTCACCGCCGACGTCTCCCAGCTCTATGCGCTGCGGCTGAACCTCTCAAAACCCGACGATCACGTCATCCTGCCTGACGTCATCTCCAAGGAGCCGCTTGCGCCGGTGGTGCGCCAGCGCGACGACGACTGGATGATGATCGTGAAATGGACGCTGTATGCGATGATCAATGCCGAGGAGCTCGGCGTCACCTCGCAAAACATCGACGAGGCGCTGAAATCGAAGAAGCCCGACGTGATGCGGCTGGTCGGCACCGAAGGCAGCTACGGCGAGGATCTTGGGCTGACCAAGGACTGGGCCGTGCGCATCATCCGCCATGTCGGCAATTATGGCGAGGTCTACGACCGCAACGTCGGCGCAGGCTCGAAGCTCCACATCCCACGCGGCCTCAATCAGCTCTGGAGCGCCGGCGGCATCCAGTACGCCCCGCCGATCCGGTGAGCGCTTTCAAGCCGTCATTCCGGGGCGTGCGTAAGCGCGAACTCTGATGTGCAATTGCACATCTGAGAATCTCGATATTCCCCGATGTGCAATTGCACATCTGAGGTCTGGTCCTTCGGACCATCCCGGAATGACGGCTCCGAACATCAATAACTCTTCATCCGCGCCAACTGGTCGGCGTGGAAATTGGCATCACCGAACAACTCCTGGCACACCCGCGCGCGCTTCATGAAGAAGCCGATGTCGAACTGGTCGGTCATGCCCATGCCGCCGTGCATTTGCACGCCCTCCTGCACCGCAAGCGTCGCGGTCGAGCCCGCGCGGGCTTTGGCGACCGCGACCGCCGCGCCGGCGCTGTCGAAATTCGCATCCAGCGTCTGCAGCGCCTTCAATACTGCAGCGCGGGTGATCTCGATCTCGATGTAGAGCTGGGCGGCGCGATGCTGCAGTGCCTGGAATTCACCGATCGCCTTGCCGAACTGCTTGCGCTCCTTGAGATAGTTCACGGTGCGTCCGAACACCTCTTCGCTCAAGCCGACCATTTCCGAGGCGACCGCGCCGCGGCCGATATTGAGCACGCCTTCCAGGAGTTGATACCCCTGGTCGACTTCGCCGAGCACATGATCGGCATTGACCTCGACATTGTCGAAGTTGATGCGCGCCGCGTTGTGCGAGTCCACCATCGCGGTGCGGTCGGCAGCGACCCCATTGGCCTTGGGATCGACCAGGAACAGCGTCAGCCCGTCGCGCTCGCCTGGGCTGCCCGCGCTGCGCGCCGCCACGATCAGAAGATCGGCCGTGTGGCCGTCGACCACAAAGGCCTTGGCGCCATTGAGCTTGAAGCCGTTGCCGGAGCGCTTGGCCTGCAGGTTGGTTTGCAGCGGGCGATGCTTGGCGCCCTCGTCGACCGCGAATGCTGCCAGCAGCGAGCCGTCGGCGACGCAGCCAAGCGCGCTGCCGCCAAAATCCTCCGGCACCAATAAACCCGTAAAACCCATCTCGGCAAACGCCTTCCAGAGCTCGCGGGAAAATCCGGTGGCGTCTTTGCTGTCGCGCAGCTGCCGCAGATGCGATACCGGCGCCTTGTCGCTGATGAGGCCGCGCGCGCTATCGCGCAGCATGGATTGTTCTTCGGTGAGGACGAGGGCCATGGGGGAGGGTTCCGGTTGCGCTAGTGTTTCTATGATCGTCATTCCGGGATGGTCCGAAGGACCAGACCTCAGATGTGCAATTGCACATCGGGGAATCTCGAGATTCCGGGCTCGCGCTTCGCGCGCCCCGGAATGACTGGAATGCTTCAAGCCCCCGGCAGATCGAGAATGCGCTTGGCGACGATGCCGAGCATCACTTCGCTGGTGCCGCCCTCGATCGAGTTGGCTTTGGTGCGCAGCCAGGCGCGCGGCCGGGCGCCGCCTTTGGAGCGCTCGCTTTCCCATTCCAGCGCGTCGATGCCGCCCGCCGACATCAGGATTTCGTAGCGGCGCTTGTTGAGTTCGGTGCCGTAATATTTCATCGCCGAGGAAAACGCCGGATGCGATTGACCTGCCTTGGCCAGATCGACCGCACGCTCGGCGGCGGCGGCAAGCGCCGCCTCGTCGATCTCGAAGGCCGCGATCTGGCCGCGCAGTATCGGGTCCTCGAGCCGGCCCTGCTCGTCGTGGCCTACAGAGTCGGCGGCGACCTGACCGAGCGGCCGGCCGACGCCGCGCTCGCCCATGCCGGAGATCATCGCCCGCTCGTGCTGCAGCAGGTATTTCGCGACATCCCAGCCGCGGTTGACGGTGCCGACCACATGCGACTTCGGCACGCGGACGTTGTCGAAGAAGGTTTCGCAGAACGGCGAGCGGCCGGAGATCAGGAGGATCGGCTTGGTCGAGACGCCCTTTGAGGCCATGTCGAACAGGATAAAGCTGATGCCGTCGTGCTTCTTGGCCTTGGGGTCGGTGCGCACCAGGCAAAAAATCCAGTCGGCGTAGTTCGCATACGAGGTCCAGATCTTCTGGCCGTTGATGATGAAATCGTCGCCGTCGGTTTCGGCGCGGGTTTGTAGCGATGCGAGGTCGGAGCCCGCATTCGGCTCGGAGTAGCCTTGGCACCAGCGGATGAGGCCGGCAGTGATCTTCGGCAGATGCTCCTTCTTCTGCGCCTCTGTGCCGTATTTCAGAAGCGCCGGCCCGAGCATGGAGATGCCGAAGGAAACGAGCGGCGCCCGCGCGCCGATCGCCGCCATCTCCTGCCGCACGATCTTGGCTTGTTCGCCATCGAGGCCTCCGCCGCCATATTCCTGCGGCCAATGCGGCACGGTCCAGCCCTTGTCGCGCATGCGCTCGAACCAGGCGCGCTGCGGCTCGGAGGAGAACTTTGCGTCGCGACCGCCCCAGAACGTATCTTCGTCCGAAGTCATCGGCTTGCGCATTTCCGGCGGGCAATTGGCCTCCAGCCAGGCGCGGGTTTCGCGGCGAAACTTTTCCAAATCAGACATGGCGCGTTTCCATTAAACAGATCGTTGCATCGATCATAGCCCGTGGGAAACGGAATTCAATACGTCTGGCGGCCGCATGCGACGGTGGCGGTGGCCTCGGCGCGCGATCGGGTGTATCGCCTTGAGTAGTAACACTTGAAAGAACAGAGGAAACGGAAATGCGCCTGAAGTTACTTTCGCCTGGCGAAATGAGCGCGGACCAAAAACAAACCTACGACGAGGCGATTGCCGGCAAGCGCGGCGCGCCGCCGCCGCCGATGATGGCCTGGCTCAATAGCCCGGAAATGGCGCGGCATGCTACGCGGCTCGGCGGTTTCCTGCGTTTTGATACGATATTCCCGGCGAAGCTTTCGGAGATCGCGATCCTGGTCACGGCGCGGCACTGGACCTCGCATTACGAATGGTACGCCCATAAGCGGCTGGCGCTGAAGGCCGGCCTCGATCCCACCATCATCGACGACATCCGCGACCGCCGCACGCCCCAATTCGACGATCCCAAGGCGAAGATGATCTACGATGTCGCCAAGTCGCTGCATGAAGGCCACGGCGTCGCCAAGCGCCTGTACGACGAGGCGGTGAACGTGCTGAGCGAACGCGGCATTGTCGAGATCATCGGCCTGTGCGGCTATTACACGATGGTGTCGATGACGCTGAACACCTTTGAGTTCGGCTTGCCGGAAGGGCAGGTATCCGAGCTTGCGTGAGCGCACATCTCCCTCTCCCCGTTCTTTGCGGGGAGAGGGTTGGGGTGAGGGGCTCCCTCCCCATATGAGACTCGCGGATAGTCCCCCTCACCCGGCGCTGCGCGCCGACCTCTCCCCGCGAGCTGGGCGAGGTAAGCAAGACACATTGGCAAGACACATTGGAGAGAGAGCATGCCCAACAATCCACCCGTCATTGCCGGCACAAGAATCGGGCATGTCCACCTCAAGGTCGCCGATCTCGACCGCGCGCTTGGGTTTTATTGCGGCGTGCTCGGCTTCGAGCTGACACAACGGCTCAGCTCGGGTGCGGCGTTCATTTCGGCCGGCGGCTATCACCACCACATCGGGCTCAACACCTGGGAGAGCAAAGGCGGCCATCCGCCGCCGCCCGGCACCACGGGATTGTTTCACACCGCGATCCTTTATCCGACCCGCACTTCGCTGGCGGACGCGCTGCATCGCGTCATCAGCGCCGGAATCGAGCTTGACGGCGCCAGCGACCACGGCGTCAGCGAGGCGCTATACCTGCGCGATCCCGACGAAAATGGCGTCGAGCTCTACTGGGACCGCCCGAAGGAGCAATGGCCGCGCACGCCGGACGGCAAGCTTGCGATGTTCACGAAGCGGCTCGATCTTGACGATCTCTTGCGGCAGCGGGAAGCGTAGCACCCTCATGGTGAGGAGCGCGTCTTCGCGCGTCTCGAACCATGAGGCCCCAGGATGCCTTTGAGCCCATCCTTCGAGACGCCGCGCAAGAGCGCGGCCCTCAGGATGAGGTCTTAGTGTTTCGCCCACGAATCATAATCAGGACTGCCGCGACCAGCTCGAGAAAGATACACCCATAGAACGGCAGCGAATAGCTCCCGGACGCATCGTGCAGCAGGCCAATGACGCCGGGGCCGAACGCATAGGTGACCTGGTTGATCGCCGTGATCAGGCTGATCAAGACGCCGAACGAGCGCGGATCGAACTCGCGCTGCACGATCAGGGACGGCAGCGTGATCAGATTGCCGACGGAAAACCCGAACAGCGCGCAGGCTGCGATGAGCAGCGTTTCGTTGCGTGAATTGATGAGGATCAAGAGCGCCACCGCCTGGCTTGCGAACGAGATCGCGGAGGCCAGCCGCTGGTTGAGCCGGTCGATCACGGTCGAGAACAACACACGTCCGGCCATCGCCATCGCCGTTAGTAGCGCGACCGCAGTCGCCGCCTGCTGGCGGCCGATCACCGGATCAAGGAATGCGATCAGGTGAACGATGAAGCCCACTTGTGCAAACAGCACCAGCGCAAATGCAATCGATACACTCAGGAATGCGACGTCACGCAAGGCCAGCGCCCGCACCTTTGACGCGGGCAACGCTTCCGTTGCGGCCAGCTCCGCCGCCGTGCCGCCGCGGGCCGGCGGCCGGCCGACAAAAATAACAACGATGGGGATCGTCAGCACGAGCATCGTCACCGCAGCAGCGATCATGGCGCTGGAAAATCCGAAACGGCCGATGGCAACCACCAATAGCGGCACGCCGACGATGCCGCCAAAGCTTGCGCCGTTGAGCGCCAGGCTGATCGCCATGCCGCGCTTCCGATCGAACCAAAGGCCGAGCGTGTTGGTGATGATGGCAAGGCTGGTCCCGGCCCAGCCGAATGCCAACAGCGCGTCGGCAAGATAGAGCTGCCAAGGTGCCGTGACCTGGCCGAACATGACGGCGGCCGCGGCCGTTGCCGATATGCCGCCGAGCAGGCAGTTGCGCGGACCGAAGGCCCGCACCGCTTCGTTGACAAAGGCGACGATCAGCGCGCCGAACAGATAGAAGAACGTCGTCCCGGACGAGATCAGCGAGGCCGGCCAGCCGTGCAGGCGATGCAATTCGGCGACGTAGACGCTTTGGCCGTAGAAGCCGAACCCCCAGCCGAAAGTCGCCACCAGGAAACAGACCGCAACGATGCGCCAGCCGCCGTAGCGGATGGACGTTTCATCGATCGTCGCGTGGAAGGATGCGTCCATGCAGGCGAGATTCTAACGGGCGGGTTATCGCAAAGCTTCGACCATTGCCGAAGTATCGTTCCGGTTATGCTTCACCAGATCGATCAAATGCCATGGTCGGGAAATTCGTCCACCGCCTGCAAGCTGGCGCGCCGTTTGGCGAACGATGCAAACGACAGTACGGCGAGCCCCAGCAGCACCGGTGGAAACACCACCATGTTGACCGCCGACCAGCCATAATTCGCCAGCAACTGGCCCGATGCGAACGATCCGACCGCCATCATTCCGAACACCAGGAAATCGTTGAAAGCCTGCACCTTGTTGCGCTCCTGCGGCAGATGCGTTTCCAGGACCAGCGCGGAAGCGCCGACAAAGCCGAAATTCCAGCCTACCCCGAGCACCATCAGGGTTGCCCAAAAATGCACCGCGGTTATTCCCGACAGGCCGATCGTCGCGCCGACGGCCTCCAGCGACAGCCCAACGGCGACGATGCGAGGAGCGCCAAAGCGGGCGATCAGCGCGCCGGTAAAGAAGCTCGGCCCATACATCGCAACAATATGCCATTGAATGCCGAAGTTGGAATCGCTGACGGAAAGCCCGCACATCTTCATCGCCAGCGGCGCCGAAGTCATGACCAGGTTCACATCGGATAGGCGATGACGCCACATAGCGCGGCTGCGATGAAGCGCGGCTGCCGCGCGATCTCAAACAGCGGGCGACCGCCGTGCAGATCGGACGCCGCAGGCTTCGGCGCGTCGACGCCGGACACCACGACCATCGCCACCAGCGCAACGGCCGCCTGCACCACGAAGCTGAACGCGAACAGATAAGGCGACCAGACATCCATCGTCCATTGCACGAGCTGCGGGCCGAGCACGCCCGCGAACACGCCGCCGGCCATCACCCACGACACAGCCTTCGGCCGATACGCGACACTGGCGCCGTCGGCCGCAGCAAAGCGATAGGATTGCGACACCGCGCCATAGAGGCCACCGAGGAAGGTCGCGCCGCAGAACAGCCAGAACGAGGCGTGCAGAATGGCGAACGATCCGAGCAACCCGGTCAGCACCCCGCAGCCGGTGCCGATGATGAAGGCGGTGCGGCGGCCATAGGCGCGCGAGATCGCGCCGGTTGGCAACGTTCCGCTGGCCAAGCCCAGCACATACATCGAGAGCGGCACGGTCGCGAGCGAGATGCTGGGCGCCAGCGTTGCGCCGACGATCGAGCCGGTGGCGAAAATCACCGCCGAGTTCGCGCCGGTGAGCGCCTGCGCCGCGGCAAGCCGCACGACATTGGACCGCACGCGGGCGTCGTCGGCCATTTCGTCGGTTGCAGTCACGTCGATCATCGGCACTTCCGCCCGCGAGCCCTATGGGCTTATTGATTCGCCGCACTATGAAGAGATCACGCGCGTCGATCAACCAGCGCAAGCGGGCGCGGGCTATGCGCTCAGGTCATCTACATTTTCGATCGTTCGAAGATCAGGATGAGATTATTGGCGGGCATTTCGACGATCTCGCACAATGCCAGCCCGGCGCGCTCGGCAAGCCGCTCCAGATCGGCGATATCGCGCACGCCCCATTCGCCATCCTGCTCGCGCAGGCTCGTGTCGAACACGGCGTTGCTGAGCGCGGTGTGCCTGCCGTTGCGCTTGAACGGGCCGTACAAATAAAGCCGACCGCCGGCGCGCAGGTAATTTCCGGCGCCCGCAAACAGGCCCTCCGCGACGCGCCACGGCGCGATATGGATGACATTGGCGCAGAACACCGCCAGCAGTTTTGCAGGCCCGCTGCCGTCCTGCATCTCGGGGCACCAGGCCGGATCGGAGAGATCGATCCGCAGCGGCGGGCGGATATTCGGCAGGCCCGCATGCTTGCGCCATGCCGCGATGCTCTTGAGATGCGCCTCGTTGAGATCGCTGGGCCACCAGACGATGTCAGGCGAGTGACGGGCGAAATAGACGATATGCTGCCCAGTGCCGCTACCGGCCTCCACCACGTCGCCGGCTTGGCCCCCCAGGAATTTCTGCAGCACCGCCCAGATCGGTGCATGGTTGCGATGGAATGCGGCTGCGTCGAGGCGGCCGTCTGCCTCGACCGGCCGGCCATCCTTGCCGAATTCGACGACATATTCAGCCACGGTTTCCCTCCAGATTTGTCGGCAGCCGAAGCTTAGCCGGAAAGCCGCAAATGCGGAACAACCAGCCGCTTTTTCGGGTGCGCTGCGAGACTGCATCTGGCCGCATTTTGCTGCGCCGAACATCCACATTGCCAGCCGATGGCCTTTGTGCTTTTGACCACCTATATTCGATCATCGAAAGAACGTCCGGGAAAACCCTTGATCGCCACTCCCTCCATGAGGCCGATCCTTATTCTCGCGCTGCTGGCCGGCGCTGCCGTAGCCACGCCTCCAGCCTGCGCGCAATCGGCCGCCGCCGAAGGGCAAAAGATCGCTTTCGATCGCGGCAAGGGCAATTGCCTGACCTGTCATGATATCAAGGGCGGCGACCTGCCCGGCACGATCGGGCCGCAGCTCAGCGACATCAAGAGCAAGTATCCTGACCGCAACGATCTCGTCGCCATCGTTACAGATGAAACCAAGCGTAATCCGCAGACGGTGATGCCGCCGTTCGGACGAAACCGGATTCTGAGCGAACAGGAGATCAACGCGGTAGTGGATTTCCTGCAGACCCTTTGACGCGCCGTGATGACGACGCGCTTTCCTGGAGACTCTTAGATGATCACAGCCAACGGCTTTCCGGCGACGCGCCGCCCGGTCTTGTGCCACAAGGTCTTGCGCCGCAAGGTCTTGCAAGGCGCGGGCTTGATCGCGTTGTTCGGCCTCGGCGATCTGCCGTTCGGCGCCGCGCTCGCCGCAGCCAGCGACAAATATCCCGAAGACGCGTTCAAGCAGAAGCGCGATGCGGATGCGATCAAGACGCTTTACGGCACAAGCGCGGAGACCTCCGACAAGGTCAAGCTCGATGCGCCGGAAATCGCTGAGAATGGCGCGGTGGTCCCGGTCTCGGTGTCAACCACGCTCGACAACGTGACCTCGATCGCCTTCTTCGTCAGCGAAAACCCAAACGCGCTGGCAGCGCACTACAAGATTCCGGCGGGCACGCTGCCGAACGTGGCCAATCGGCTCAAGATGGCAAAGACCTGCAACGTGATTGCGATCGTGGAGTCCGGCGGCAAGCTCTACAGCGCCACCAAGGAAGTCAAAGTCACCGTCGGCGGCTGCGGCGGGTAACGCGCATGATCCGGAAAAGCATGCCCTCGGGCCACGACACGATGGGTGGAAGCCGGTTTTCCCTCGCGACAAACGCGGAACGCGTTTGCGCGGAGATCATGCGCCCATAGAAAAGGCATTATAAAATGGCATCGACCATTCGCGTACGCGCCACCTCGAACGGCGACATCACCGAGGTGCAGGCCTTGGTCCAGCATCCGATGGATTCCGGCTTCGTCAAGGACGCCAAGGGCGAGATCATCCCGCCGCACTTCATCCAGCAGCTCACCTTCGAATATGACGGCAAGGCGGTGTTCGTCGCCGACTGGGGTGCCGCCGTCTCGAAGGACCCCTATGTCAAGTTCTCGTTCAAAGGCGGCAAGAAGGGCGACGATCTCAAAATCGGCTGGGTCGACAACAAGGGCGCGACCGACACCACCACGGCGAAGATCCAGTAATGATCATGCGTGTGGCCATTTCGTTTGTCTCAGCAGCGCTTGCGCTGACGGCGTTGGCGGCGCCGCCGGCGATCGCCGCCGACACGCCGAACCCTGCGGCCGATGCCACGGCGTTCCAGAAGTTCTTCACCAACAAATTCCCGAAGCTGAAGCCGGAGGATTTCGTCAACGGTCCTTATTCGATGAATGAGGATTTGCACCGGCAATGGGAAGAGAAGGAACAGTTCCCGCCTTACGAATTCGCGCTCGAGACCGGCAAGGAGATGTTTGCGACGCCGTTCAAGAACGGCAAGACTTACGGCGATTGCTTTCCCGATAAAGGCATCGGCATCCGCCAGAACTATCCTTATTTCGACGACAAGGAAGGCAAGGTCATAACCCTGGAGCTGGCGTTGAACCGCTGCCGAGAGGCCAATGGCGAACCTCCATTCTCCTATGTCAAGGACGAGATGGCCTCGCTGACCGCCTATATGGCGTTCACCTCGCGCGGCAAGCCTTTTGATATCAAGATTCCGGACGATCCGCGCGCGCTCGAGGCTTACCAGAAGGGTAAGGAATATTTCTATACGCGGCGCGGACAGCTCAATTTCTCGTGCGCCACCTGCCATGTGCAGGCGCCGGGCGAGCGGATACGCGCCGAGATACTGGCGCCCGCGCTGGGCATTCTCAACGCGATGCCGATCTATCGTTCCGAGTGGAGCGGCATGGGCACGATCAGCCGGCGTTTCACCACCTGCAACAGCCAGATCCGCGGCGTTCCACTCAGTCCGCAGGACGAAGAATATCGCGATCTCGAATATTATTTGTCTTACGTGAGCAATGGGCTGCCGATCTCCGGCCCGGGAGCGCGCCCATGAGCATGATCCGGAAAAGCATGCCCTCGGGCCACGACACGATGGGTGGGAACCGGTTTTCCCTCGCGACAAACGCGGAACGCGTTTGCGCTGAGATCATGCTCAAAATAAAGAGCAGCACCATGAGAAACCTGATCGCTGCGGGGCTGATAGCATGCACGACGCCGGCATGCGCTGCGTCCGAAGCCGACTTCAAGACCGCCTACGCGGCAGCCGAGGCCGCCGAGAAAGAGGCCGGCGCCTTGCGCAACCAGTGGACCACCACGGAAGCAATGCTGACAGCGGCGAAAAAAGCTGCGGAGGCAAGTCAATTCGATCAGGCGGTGGCCTCATCGAAGGAGGCCGAAGCGCTGGCCAAAGCTTCGATCTTCCAGGCGACCAGCGAAAAACAACGCTGGAAGGATTTGGAAATACGTTAGAGAAACCTTTTGGCGAGGCGCGGAGAGCTTGCGATGAAAATCCGCCGCCGGGATTTTCTGAAGATGACGAGCGGAGCCGCGCTGTCGAGCGGATGGCCGCGCCTTGCCCGCGCCGCCGACGCTCCCACCGTTTACGATCTCGAACGTTTCGGCAATGCCCGCATCCTGCACTTGACCGACACGCATGCGCAGTTGCTGCCGGTCTATTTCCGCGAGCCCAGCGTCAATATCGGGATCGGCGAGATGCAGGGCAGGCCGCCGCATCTGGTCGGCCGCGCCTTTCTCGACCATTTCGGCATCAGGCCCGACAGTGCCGACGCCTATGCCTTCACCTCCATCGATTTCGAAAAGTCCGCTGGCCGCTTCGGCAAGCTCGGCGGCTTTGCGCATCTGAAGACGCTGATCGACCGCCTGCGTAACGACGTCGGGCAGGAACGCTCGCTGCTCCTCGACAGCGGCGACATGTGGCAGGGCACCGGGCTCGCCAACAGTACGCAGGGCGCCGACATGGTGGAGGCGGCCAACCTGCTCGGCGTCGAGGCGATGACCGGCCATTGGGAATTCACCTATGGCGAAAAGACGCTGCGCGCCAATCTCGAGC
The DNA here is from genome assembly GCA_005885285.1 of Alphaproteobacteria bacterium. Taxonomy (GTDB): domain Bacteria; phylum Pseudomonadota; class Alphaproteobacteria; order Rhizobiales; family Xanthobacteraceae; genus Bradyrhizobium. The sequence continues at coordinate 13,540 of VAZG01000428.1, forward strand.
GCTTCAAGGGCGAATTCCTGGCGCAGAACGTCTACCTCACGGAGGAAGCCGCCTTCAACGATGCGAAGGCGCTCGACCCGGCGTCGGGGCGCGTGTTCAAGCCTTACTCCATCAAGGAGATCGGCGGCCATCGCGTGGCCGTGATCGGGCAAGCCTTTCCCTATGTGCCGATCGCCCATCCCAAGCGTTTTACGCCGGACTGGAAGTTCGGAATCCGCGACGGCGAATTGCAGAAGCTGACCGATGGCTTGCGCAACACCGACAAGGTCGACGCGGTGTTGCTGCTGTCGCATAACGGCATGGACGTCGACCTCAAGCTGGCGGGCCGCGTCACCGGCATCGATGTTATCCTCGGCGGCCACACCCACGATGCCGTTCCACAGCCGGTCCCGGTAACCAATGCCGGCGGCACCACCTTGGTCACCAATGCCGGCTCCAACGGGAAATTCCTGGGCGTGCTCGACCTCGAGCTCGCAAAGGGAAAAGTCAAAGACGTGCGCTACCGGTTGCTGCCGGTATTTTCGGAGCTACTGAAGCCCGACGCGGCGATGGCCGCGCTGATCGACAAGGTGCGCGGCGCGCAAGCGGCAGCGTGGTCCGGCAAGATCGCCACATCAGACCATTTGCTCTATCGCCGCGGCAATTTTTCCGGCCCGGTCGATCAGTTGATCTGCGACGCGCTGCGCAGTGAATTGAATGCCGAGATCGCGCTGTCGCCGGGTTTTCGCTGGGGCTCGACGGTGCTGGCCGGTCAAACGCTGACCATGGAAGACGTACTGGCGGAAACCGCGATTAGCTATCCCGAAACTTATGTGCAGGGCATGACCGGCAGCCAGATCAAGGATGTGCTGGAAGACGTCTGCGACAATTTGTTCAACGCCGATCCCTATTATCAGCAGGGCGGCGACATGGTTCGCGTCGGCGGCTTGTCCTATACTTGCACGCCTGCGGAAAATATCGGCCGCAGGATCTCCGAATTGAAGCTCGCCCACGGCCGTCCGCTTGAGGCCGGCAAGCGCTACAAGGTCGCCGGTTGGGCATCGGTCAATGAGCAGACCGGCGCGGCGGTGTGGGATGTGGTGGCAAGGCATCTACAGTCGGGCAGACCGCCAAACCGGCAAACCTCCGGCGTCACGCTGAAGGGCGTTGACGACAATCCGGGCATCGCGGGACAAGGATGAAGATGTTACCGACATATCGGCGGCCGGCTTGCGCTCTTGTCGCGGCACTGATGCTGACCTTCATTCCCGCCTTGGTCGCGCCCGCCCGCGCCCAGCAGGCGCCGTTGCAGGACAAGCCGTTTGCCGAGCACAAGATCGTGCTGCAGCTCTCGGACAACGATCCGAAGCGGCAGGCGCTGGTGATCAGCGTCGCCTATAATCTCCTGAAATTCTACGACCCCGACAAGGTCGCGATCGAGGTGGTCACGTTTGGTCCCGGGATCGACCTGTTGCGCACCGACAACGGCAATCGGAAGCTGGTCGAGAGCCTGATCGCGCAAGGTGTGCGTTTCGATGTGTGCCTCAATACCGTCGACACCCTCGAGCGCGAAACCGGCAAGCGGCCAGAGATCATCCCGGCCGCAACGCCGGTTCAGGTGGGCGTCGGACAGATACTGCTCTTGACCGAAAACGGGTATACGCTGGTGCGGCCGTGAGCGTCATTGCAGGAGCAGGGCTGGAGCTATGTCCGGCCGTAACATGATCATAATGCCAGGAATCACCTCGCGAGGGAGCCAGTCATGATCTTTCGCCAGTTGTTCGACAGCGTCTCCGGAACCTACAGCTATCTGTTGGCGAGCCGCGCCGGTGGCGAGGCGCTGATCCTCGATCCCGTTTTGGAAAAAGCCGATCGCTACTGCCAATTGTTGCGCGAGCTCGACCTCAAGCTGGTCAAGGCCGTCGATACCCACCTGCACGCCGACCACGTGACGGGGTTAGGCGAGCTGCGTGACCGCACCCACTGCATCACCATCATGGGCGAGCAAAGCAAGGCCGACGTGGTGTCGATGCGGGTCTCCGAGGGCGACAGGGTGACGATCGAGGGGCTCGCGCTCGAGGTGATGTACACGCCCGGCCATACCGACGATTCCTATAGCTATCTGATGGGCGACCGCGTCTTTACCGGCGATACGCTTTTGATCCGCGGCACCGGCCGCACCGACTTCCAGAACGGCAGCGCCAGGGCGCAGTACGATTCCATCTTCAACCGCCTGCTCAAGCTGCCGGAGGAGACGCTGGTGTTTCCCGCCCACGACTACAAGGGCGACACCGTCTCCACCATCGGCGAAGAGAAGCGCTACAATCCGCGGCTGCAGGTGCGCTCGATCGACGAATATGTCGAGCTGATGGGCAATTTGAAATTGCCCAATCCCAAGATGATGGATGTCGCGGTGCCGGCCAACATGCATGTCGGCCTGCATCAGGACGAGCTGGCCAAGCAGGGGCTGGCGTTGAGCGCGCGCGAGGCGATCGAACGTCTCGGGCGGCCTGATATCCTGCTGGTCGACCTGCGCGAGAACAGCGAGCGCGCCAAGCACGGCACGCTGGAGGGCGCGCTGCACGCGCCCTACCCCGCGATCGATGAAAGCCTGAAGCCGGGCGGCATGTTGCGCGAGGTGGCGGCGGCGACCGGACGTCGCGTCGTGTTCTTCTGTGCGTTCGGCGAGCGCTCCGCGATGGCTGTTGCCAGCGCCCGGGAAGCCGGCCTTGCCAACACCGCACATATCGCCGGCGGCATCGACGCCTGGAAGAAGGCCGGCGGACCAGTGGTTAGCGGCTGAGCAAGCAGCCAAGATCAGGTTGAGGAAAATCGCATGGGCAATACCGGCAAGAAGAACGAGCCTGCGACGAAGGCCGACGATAAGTCGAAGAAACCGCCGCCTCCGCCGGTCGAGGACGACGATCACGAGGACGGCGATATCGCCACGCCAAAACGCGATCGCTACGGCACCGATGACGAGCCGCTATAACCGGTCGCGGAAATCATCGCGCGCGCTCCGGTGGACGCCTCATCCCGCGCGAAACAAAAATCCCTGCGCGTGGGAATCCCTGCCCGCGCCGATGTGCTGGAACCTTCCGACAGCAGCCGCCCGGAGCGGCATCGGAACCTAACGTCTCATTGGCCATAATTTAATAAAGCATCACCGAGTTTGGCACGGTTCGCGAGGGCTGCCATGCAGTGGCATTCATGGACAAATAACCGGCCTGACCGATAGTTTGCGTTTCCCGAAGTGGAATTGACATGGCCGACATTCTCGCCGCATCGCAACAAACCAGGACAGACGCGTCGCTGCGCACGCTATTTGGCATTTCAGCGGCCCATTGGGTGAGCCATTTCCATATCCTCACGCTGCCGATGCTGTTTCCCTTCCTGAAAGCGCAGCTCGGCGTCGGCTATATCGAACTGGGCTTCGCGCTGACCGTATTCGCGGTGGTCTCCGGCCTGACCCAGGCACCGCTCGGCTATATCGTCGACCATATCGGCGCCCGCAAAATCCTGCTGCTGGGGCTTTGCCTCGGCGGCCTCGCGCTCGTCATGCTCGGCCTGCATGTGAGCTACCCCTGGCTGATTGCGAGCGCCGTGCTGCTCGGCATCGCCAACAGCGTCTACCATCCGGCCGACTATGCGATCCTGTCGGAGCACATGGACGAGGCGCGGATGGGCCGCGCGTTTTCGATCCACACCTTTGCGGGTTTCCTCGGCGGCGCGGTGGCGCCCGCGACCATCGCCGCGCTGGTCACGTTAAGCGGAGGCCAAGGCGCCCTGATCGCATGCGGCGCGGTCGGCCCGCTGGTCGCCCTGCTGCTCGTCGTGATGCGGATCCCCGAGGCCGGCGCCAACAGGCACAGGACGCCGGGCGCGCGCATACCGCGAAAAAACATCATCACCCCGGCGCTGATCGTGCTGACGATGTTTTTCATGCTGCTTGGCCTGTCCAACGCCGGCATCGGCAATTTCGGCGTGGTGGCGCTGATGAGCGGCTACGATATTTCGTTCTCGACCGCCAACATCGCGCTGACCGCGTATCTTGGGGCCAGCGCCGTCGGCGTGCTCGCGGGCGGCTTTCTCGCCGACCGCACCCAGCGGCACGGCCAGGTCTCCGCCGCCTGCTTTGCCGTCAATGCGGCGATCGTGCTGGTAATTGCCACCGTCACGTTGCCTGCGGTCTTGCTCACCGCAGCGATGACGGCGGCGGGCTTTCTCGGCGGCGTGATTGCGCCCTCGCGCGACATGCTGGTGCGGAGCGCGGCGCCCGCGGGTGCCGCCGGGCGCGCCTTCGGCATCGTCTCCACCGGTTTCAATTTCAGCGGCATTGCAAGCCCGCTGTTATTTGGCTGGATCATGGACCAGAGTGCGCCGCGTTGGGTGTTTGGCGTCTCCGCCCTCTTCATGGTTCTGACGGTTGTGCTGGCGCTTTTCACCGACCGGAATCCCCAGGTCGCTTCCCGGCCTTCCAGCGACAAAGAGGATGCATCCCTGAGCCCCGTCCCCGGCAGTTGACAGCATCGGGCGGCGCCCGATGATGCCGCCAACCAAATCTAGATCGGGATGAACGCCGTGACTGTCAATCCAGGGGCTACCAACCCAGACCTCGTGATCCGCCGCGGCAACATCGCCGATGGGTTCGGCGGTGAATTGTACGAAGCCGATGTCGCGATCACGAACGGCCGCATCACCGAGGTCGGCAAGGTTTCCGCCAAAGGCAGGGAAGAGATCGACGCCAAGGGCAAATTGGTGGCGCCGGGCTTTGTCGATGTTCACACCCATTATGACGGTCAGGTCACCTGGAGCCAGGACATCACGCCCTCGTCGCAGAACGGCGTCACCACCGCGATTATGGGCAATTGCGGCGTCGGTTTCGCGCCCTGCAAGCCGAGCGACCATCAGCGGCTGATCGAGTTGATGGAGGGCGTCGAGGATATTCCCGAGCCGGTGTTGAGCGCCGGCATTCCCTGGTCCTGGGAGAGTTTTCCGGACTACCTGGGTTGGCTCTCGAAGCGCCAGTTCGACATCGATATCGG
>VAZG01000465.1 GCA_005885285.1 Alphaproteobacteria bacterium
TGGGTACGCGGCTCAGCCCAGCCACCATTTGCCGGCGAGCATGACGATTTCCCCGCAGAGCACGCCGGCAAAGATCGATCGACGCGTCAGCATGAAAGCGATGGAGCCGGCTGCCAGCGCTCCATATCGCAAGAAGTCCGGCACGCTGGCGAGCGCGCCCGGCGGCTGCATCAGGATTTGCGCGATGACGCCGGCGAGGATTGCGGTCGCCACCGCCCTCACCCACACCAGAAGTTCCGAGCCCTCGTCGAGCCCGCCGCCGAACCACAAGCCCAGCATGCGCCAGATCTGGTTGGGAATAACGCCCGCGACCATGAGCACCACCAGCGCATGCCAGTCGCCGACGAAGTCGCTCATGCGTGCACTCGAAAGCGGTGGACGCCGTAGGCGATGCTGCCCGCCACCACGCCGCTGAGGAGGATGTCGAGGCCGCTGTTGATTTGCGCGGCGAATGGGTACAGCACGAGGCCGAGCACCAGCGCCATCCCATCGGCAAGCTCTTTGCAGTTGCGAGCTGTCGAGAACAGGAACGCCAGCGGCGTCAGCAGCAGGATTGCTGAAGCAAAGGTCTGCGAAAGATTGGCCGCAAGGAAGTAGCCGATGACGGTTGCGGAAAGACCAACGCAAAGCAAGCCGCAGCCCAGGCCGTGGACGAAGGCGATCCGCCGTTCGCGCGGCACCTGCGGCAGGAACCGGTAGCATTCGACCCATAGGGTGACCGCGGTGAAATGAGCGACCAGAATCAGATGCCGGCGCTTGGTTTGCGGCGTGCGCATCATCGGCATCACAGCCACTACCATCGGAAACAGGCGGATGGCGCTGACGGTAACCGCGATCGCCGACTGGACGATGGTGGCACCCGAAGCGAGCGTCGAGATCAGGATGATCTGCGCTGGCCCAGCCCACACCAGCGCGGTGCTCAACAGCGCCCAGGCCAGGCTGAAATGCGTCCCATGCGCAAGCGCGCCGATGCCGATATAGGTGACGAACAGCACGAGCGAGAGGATCGTCGAGAATATAGAGCTCATCCCCCATGCGAATGCACGGAAGGTGCCTTGCCATTTGGGCGAATCGATTGGAGGAAGCGGCACGGGTATCCGGAAGAATCTTTGTCGTGAGCCGCATAACGCGGATCAAACGGGCTTGCGTCAAGCAACCCCGCCTCGGGGCTGTTATGCGCGCGGGCCCTCTAGCCCCGAACGATCATGTTCTTCAGCACGAAGCAGGCGCCGCCGGCGCGGCGGATGCGGTTGCAGAGATCATCCGCCGCGGGCCGCGTGTCGGCGCCGATGCGCACTTGATAGAACGTGTGATTACCGCGGCTGCGGATCACCGAACTCAGGATGCTTGGATCCTGATCGCCGATCACTGCGTTCAGCCGCTTCATGGCGCGCGCATACATCGCGAGTGCCTTATTGCGGTCAAAGCCGGCGGCAAGCTGCACGCCCCATAGCTTCGCCGCCGCGACCCTCACATGCTGCTCGAGCTGGGTGATGAAGGGATTGGGTGCACGCTTCAACAGCGCCATCAGTTCGCCGCAACTGGTCGGCGGCGTGCTCGCCGGCATCTTGCCGCCCCGGCCCGCGGCCGCCCATTCATCGACGCTTGAGCCGGTGATGACGGCGACGTAGTTGCGGGTCTCCAGCGGCATCGCGCCCGTGCCCGCGAGCCATTCCTGTACGCGCCGTGGACCGGCGTTGTAGGCGGCGGCCGCAAGGCCGAGATTGCCGAACTGATTGCGCAGCTCGCTCAGAAATTCCGCTGACTTCGGCAAGGCCTGCACGGGATCGAAGGGATCGAGCAGCCGACGCTCGTTCGCGGTCCCCGGCATGAATTGCGCGATGCCTTCCGCGCGCTGTCCGCTTCGCGTCACCGGGCCGACCGCATCGGACTGGAAGCGGCTTTCCTGCCAGATCACTCGGGCAAAAAACTCGAGCGGCAAGTCATTGGCCCGCGCCGCCGATTCGATCATCAGGCAGATCGCCTCGCGGGTGTCGCTTTCGCGCGCGGTATCGGCCGGCTTTTGCAGCAAGCCTTTGTTCGCCGCATCAGGGATCGCCAGCTCTTCGATGCTCGGAACGGCAATACCCGTTCTGGCGGGTGCTGTGTCCTCGGCGACCGCCGGCGCGAGCGACACGAGCATCGCGGCAAAGCCGCAAACAACGCGAAGGCCATTACCTGTTCGCATCGCAGTTCCGACTTCCGCAAAGACGTGCTTGACACAGGGAACCCGTTGTCTAGCTATCTAGGCATGACCGCTCCGTCCGACCAGCAGCTCGGCTTCGCGCCAGACGATGACGCGCCGATCCCCTATATGGCGCGAACCCGCGAATATTATCAGGCGATCGGCTACACCACGCCCTATCGCTGGGCGCATTACGTCGCCTCATCGTTCCAGCCGCTGACGAAGCCGCTCGACCAGTCCCGCGTCGCCATCATCACGACCGCCGCGCCGTTCGATCCCGCCAAGGGCGATCAAGGCCCGGGCGCCAAATACAATGGCGGCGCCAAGTTCTATTCGGTCTATGACGGCGACAGTTCGAACACGCATGACCTGCGGATTTCCCATATCGCCTACGATCGCGTGCACACCTCGGCCGAGGACAGCGGTACCTGGTTTCCACTGCCGCAACTGCGGAACTTTGCGCGTGAGGGACGGATCGGCGAGCTCGCGCCGCGCTTCTTCGGCGCGCCGACCAACCGCAGCCACCGGGTAACCATTGAGACCGATGCGCCGGAAATCCTGGCGCGCTGCCGCGCCGATCATGTCGATGCCGCGGTGCTGGTGCCGAACTGTCCGGTCTGCCACCAGACCATCAGCCTGGTGGCGCGGCATCTGGAGGCAGGCGGGATCTCGACCGTCGTGATGGGATGCGCCAAGGACATCGTGGAACACGCCGCCGTACCACGGTTTTTGTTCTCGGATTTTCCACTCGGCAATTCCGCCGGCAAGCCGCACGATCCCGCCTCGCAGGCATTCACGCTCGAGTTGGCGTTGCGCGTGCTGGAGAACGCGCCGGGGCCGCAAACCACGGTGCAATCGCCGCTGCGCTGGAGCGCGGACGCGTCCTGGAAGCGCGACTACAACAATGTCGCGATGCTCAGCGCCGAAGAGTTGGCGCGACGCCGCCGCGAGTTCGATGCGCAAAAGGAAATCGCGCGCGGGCTGCGCGAAAGCGCGGCTTGAGGCTTTAATCATTGCGGCAATTGCGCGGGATTTCGGTGACCGCGGCGAAACTCGGTTTACGTTAACGCCATATATCGCCAATAGCCGCCTTCTTTTGGTCCGAAGGCCGCGTAGAGTCCGCCGCATATCGTTGGAGATAGCAGATGCACGATCGGCGCCAAAGCGTCCGCGATAAGGTCCTTTACGGCGGAGTGGCCGAGACCGATGAGCACGGCTCGACGATGGATTGCGTGGTACGCAACATCAGCGAACGCGGCGCCTGCGTCGAGCTCGAGGACGCCGCCAAACTGCCCCAGGAAATGAACCTGACCATCGCATGCAAGGGCCGCTCCTTCCTCGCCAGACTGATCTGGCGGCAAGCCAACAAGGTCGGCCTCGCCTTCCGGATCATGACATCGGACCGACCGGTCGATGATCTCGACGAGCGGCTGCGCAAAAGCGAGATCAAGAAGCGTCAGCTTCAGCGCCGCATCAACGAACTGTTGGGCGAAGGCTGAAGGTGCCGGCGCGACGCCGATGAAATGACGCGACGCCTGTTCAAGAAATAGCCAATAGATTGCCCCCGCCCTCCTGTTGACGGCGCATGCGGATACGGTCAATCAGGGAAGCGGCGACAAAACCAACTCATCCGGCATCGATCGGCATGCAACGCTATCACATTCCGTGCAAACCGATCGTTGCCGCGAAATCCAGCGCGCTGGTTGGCGCGTGGGCCACCGTCGTCATTGTCAGCGTTCTGGCGCTCTCCGCGGTACCCGCTTGCGCGCAAGTGACGTGGCGGATGACATCCGAATACCCGCGGAACAATATTTCCGGTATAGGCCTCCTTACCTTTTCCAGGCTCGTTGCGGCGCGGACCGACGGCTTCGTCACCACGGCGACCGCGTTCGACAACGAACTGAAAATTACTTCGAGCGAGATGCCGCGCGCGGCGCAGGATGGACGGATCGCCGGCGGCGATGCCTTTGCCGGGGCGCTGACCGACTTTGACGCGGTATTTGGCCTGCCTACGCTGCCGTTCGTCGTGCAATCGATCGAGGTTGCGCGTGCCGTCAATACGCGGGCGCGACCGCTGTACGAGAAGGCGCTGCAGGCGCAGGGCCTCAAGCTGCTCTACCTGACGATCTGGCCCGCGACCGGTCTTTGGACGGACCGTCCGTTCGACGGCGCGGGCGATCTGCGGCAGCTTTCGGTGCGGACTTACGACAACAGTTCCGCCGAGGTGATGCGCGCAGCCGCAGCGAGCGCCAAATTTCTCCCCATAACCGAGGCGATCGCCGCGCTCCGGGATCACAGCCTCAATGCCTTCCTCACCTCCGGCGACGGCGGCGCCGGGCGCAAGCTCTGGGACTACCTGCCCTATTTCACGCCGATCAATTACGCGATGCCGGTTTCACTGGCATTCGTACGAATCGAGGCGTTCGCGGCACTTCCGGACGCGACCCAGAAGCAGGTGATGGCGGCCGCCGCCGAAACCGGGCAGAGCCAGTTCGATCTGCTGGCCAATCGCACCGCCGAAAACTATGCGCGCATGCGCGCCAACGGCGTCACCATTGCCGAACCGGCAGCTGGACCCCTGATTGCCGCACTTCGGCGCGCCGCGACGGATCCGATCGCAGCCTGGCGAGCTAAAGCTGCGCCCGACGCTATCGAGATCGTGGACTGGGCGATCCGGCAATGATCCGCGGCGCGGCACACCAACAACAAAAAGGCCGGCGGTTCAGCCGGCCTTTTTGCATTGATGGATCGAATTCTTCGTCAGACTTTGACCAGCGGCCCCCGCGATGCCGGCCCTTTTGAGCCGCCGCCATTCGGCCCGCTCGGTTTCGGCTTGCGCCTGCGCGCAACTGGCAGCTTCTCCGGCTTGGGCGTGACCGGCCCTTCGACGAACTCGAAGCCGATCTTCTCTTTTTCAGGCTCCGCGCCCGCCTCGTCCTTGACCAGCACCACGCGGACATGACCGCCGCCCTTGAGTTTGCCGAACAGCACTTCATCGGCCAGCGGCTTCTTGATGTGCTCCTGGATCACGCGCGCCATCGGCCGCGCGCCCATCTGCTCGTCATAACCGTGCCGGATCAACCAGGCCTTGGCGGGATCCGACAGTTCGATGGTGACATCGCGGTCGGCCAGCTGGGCCTCGAGTTGCAGCACGAATTTTTCGACCACCATGCCGATCACATCGGCATTGAGATGCGCGAACGAGACGATCGCATCCAGACGATTGCGGAATTCCGGCGCGAACTGGCGATTGATCGCCTCGTGGTCGTCGCCTTCCCGCTTGTTGCGCGTGAAGCCGAAGGCTTGGCGCGCGAGGTCGGCGGCACCTGCATTCGTGGTCATGATCAGGATCACGTTGCGGAAATTGACCTGCTTGCCGTTGTGGTCGGTGAGCCGGCCGTGATCCATGATCTGCAACAGCACATTGTAGAGATCGGGATGCGCTTTCTCGATTTCGTCGAGCAACACCACGCAATGCGGATGCTGGTCGACGCCGTCGGTGAGCAAGCCGCCCTGGTCGAAGCCGACATAGCCCGGAGGCGCGCCGATCAGCCGCGACACGGTGTGCCGCTCCATATATTCGGACATGTCAAATCGGATCAGCTCGACGCCAAGCGAAGCCGCGAGCTGTTTTGCGACTTCGGTCTTGCCGACGCCGGTCGGGCCGGAGAACAGATAGGAGCCGATTGGCTTTTCCGGCTCGCGCAGGCCCGCCCGCGACAGCTTGATCGAGGCTGACAATGCCTCGATCGCCTTGTCCTGGCCAAATACCACGCGCTTCAGCGTCTGCTCGAGGTGCTTCAAAACCTCGGCATCGTCCTTCGAGACGCTCTTGGGAGGAATTCGCGCCATCGTCGCGATGGTGGTTTCGATCTCCTTGATGCCGATGGTTTTCTTGCGCTTGTTTTCCGAAACCAGCATCTGCGCCGCGCCGGATTCGTCGATCACGTCGATCGCTTTGTCCGGCAGCTTGCGGTCGTGGATGTAGCGCGACGACAGCTGCACCGCGGCCTCGATCGCCTCATTGGTGTATTTCAGCCGATGATAGTCCTCGAAATACGGCTTCAGGCCCTTGAGGATCGCAATCGCGTCCTCCACGGTCGGCTCATTGATGTCGATCTTCTGGAACCTGCGCACCAGCGCGCGGTCTTTCTCGAAGTGCTGGCGATACTCCTTGTAGGTAGTCGAGCCCATGCACCGGATCGTGCCGGAGGCGAGCGCGGGCTTGAGCAGGTTGGACGCACTTCCAGCTCTTTAAGAACCTGCTTTAGCCGCTCCTCGAAATCGCCGCGATAGCGCGTCCCTGCCAGCAGCGTACCCATGTCGAGCGAGAACACGGTGGCGGTGGCCAGCACTTCCGGCACTTCGCTGTCGACGATGCGTTTCGCAAGCCCCTCGGCGATCGCGGTCTTGCCGACGCCGGCTTCGCCGACGAACAGCGGATTGTTCTTCTGGCGGCGGCACAAAACCTGGATGGCGCGGTTGATCTCGGCATTGCGTCCGATCACCGGATCGATCTTGCCGTCGCGCGCCTTCTTGTTGAGGTTGACGCAGTAAGTCTCGAGCGCCTCGCCCTTTTTCTTGGAATCCTCGTTGCCCTTGGTCTCGGTTTCCTCATCGACGCCGCGCACCGGGCGCGCCTCGGATACGCCGGGCCGTTTGGCAATGCCGTGGCTGATGTAATTAACCGCGTCATAGCGGGTCATGTCCTGCTCCTGCAGGAAGTAGGCGGCATGACTCTCGCGCTCGGCGAAGATCGCGATCAGAACGTTGGCGCCGGTCACTTCTTCGCGACCGGACGACTGGACGTGAATCACCGCGCGCTGGATAACGCGCTGAAAGCCGGCGGTCGGCTTGGCGTCGTCGGCGCCGTCCGTGACCAGGTTTTCGAATTCGGTTTCGAGATAATTGACCAGGCTGGTGCGCAGCTTGTCGAGGTCGACGCTGCAAGCGCGCATCACGGCGGCCGCATCGGAGTCATCGATCAGCGACAGCAGCAGATGTTCGAGCGTCGCGTATTGGTGATGACGCTCGTTCGCAATGGCCAGCGCACGATGCAAGGATTGTTCAAGGCTTTGGGAAAAAGTCGGCATTCGCGTCCTCTGTGGCCCCCGGCCATCATGATCGCCGTTGCCCGCTCAGGCAACAACAACCTTTGTCACATATAGTTCTAACC
>VAZG01000385.1 GCA_005885285.1 Alphaproteobacteria bacterium
TATCGAAAAGCCACGACAAGTTGGCGGACGCGTTGCAGAAGCAGGGCCACGCGATCAGCGCCAGCAGCGTCAAGAGACTGTTGCCGACGCTCGGCTACAGCCGGCAGTCGAACCGCAAGGCCGACGAGGGCTCGAAGCATCCCGACCGCAATGCGCAATTCGAATACATCAACGCCAAGGCGATTGCGGCACAGGCCGCGGGGCAACCGGTCATCTCGGTCGACACCAAGAAGAAAGAGCTGATCGGCAACTACAAGAATGGTGGCAGCGACTATCGCCCGAAAGGCGATCCGCAGCGCGTGAAGGTGCACGACTTCGAGGACAAGAAACTTGGCAAGGTCGTGCCTTATGGGGTGTACGACGTCGGGGCCAATGCAGGCTGGGTGAGCGTCGGGATCACCAGCGACACGGCTCAGTTTGCCGTCGCCTCCATCCGCCGCTGGCTCGACGTGATGGGGCGCGAGCGCTACCCGAAAGCCCGCGAGTTGACGATCACAGCCGATGGCGGAGGCTCGAATGGAACGCGTGTTCGGCTGTGGAAGGTCGAGTTGCAAAAGCTCGCCGATGAGACGGGTCTCGTGCTCCACGTCCATCATTATCCGCCGGGCACGTCGAAGTGGAATAAAATCGAGCACCGCCTGTTCTGCCACATCACCCAGACTTGGCGCGGTCGACCGCTCGTCGATCGCATGGCGGTAGTCGAGTTGATTGCTGCGACAACCACCAAAGCTGGCCTGAAAGTTGCGAGCGCGCTCGATACCGCGAACTACCAGAAGGGCATCAAAGTCAGCAATGCCGAAATGAAAACCCTCGCCATCCAAGGCGACGCATTCCACCCCGAATGGAACTATACCCTCCGCCCGCGATCAGCCGTAAATCGGAGCAGTTAATTCGGCGGGTATCCTAAGTAGTTGATCGCCAATGTTGATTGGCGCCGCGGCGGCGGCTTGGCACTACATTTCGGGATTGGCGGGATCAGTCGGCGGCGGCTTGCCGGACGGTCGGAGAAAGCGCAACGCCGGCAGCGCTGAGGGCGAGAGAGGCTGCCGGACGCGGCGCCGAACGAACCACGAAGCGCTTACCGTCGTAGTCGATCTCGGTCTCGCTCAGCGAATCGAGATCAGCAAGGATCTCGGGCCACGAGCCTGAGCGGCCGAGCGCTGCGATGCGGTCTTCCAGCGCCTTCTTGAGCACGAGGGCGAGGAAGCTTGCGAACACGTGACCGCGGATGGTCTCGTCGAGCTTGTGGAAGATCGGGCGGGTTGCAAAGAGGTGCTTGGCGGTCCGGAAGGTTTGCTCCACCGTCCACAGCTGCTTGTAGCACAACATGGCTTCGAGCGGATTGAGGTCGGTGTTGGTGCGCAACACGAAGACGCCGTCGAACTTCTTCTCCTCTTCGACCTTCACAGGGTCGATGGCGAAGTGATCGCCAGCTTGGGTCTTCAGGTAACGCCGGTAACCGGTGTTGCCGATGAGCGCCTTGTCGCCCCTGGCGAGTTGGCGCTTGAGGGCGGCGAGGATTGCGGCGCGGTCGGCTTCATCCTTGGCCGCCTCCTGATGGTTGCGACAGACGATATAGCGCCGCCCGGCCAGCACCACCGCCTTGGCCTCGTAGTCAACCTCTTTGCCGCGCTTCTTGATCACCAGCGGCGCCAAGGGTTGAGGATCATTGAGCACCAGTCTGCGCACCACCTTGTCGCTCCTCTCGCGCACCCCCAGGATATAGAGCATGCGGCGTGCTTCAAGTTCGGCCAGCGTCTCGGCGCTGATCAGGCCGCGATCAGCAACCACGCACACCTGCGCAATCGAAAAGCGCCGGCTGAGCCGGTCGATGACCGGGATGAGAGTGGTCACATCGGCGGTGTTGCCAGGCCACATCTGCGAGCACACCGGCCGGCCGTCGCCGTCGATCACCACCGCCAGGATCATCTGGCGAAGATCGGGCCGGTGGTCCTTGCTGTAGCCGTAACGGCCCAGCGTCTGTCCGCCGGCGCCTTCGAAGTAGAGACTGGTGGTATCCATGAACACCAGGTCGAGGCAGGTGAACAGATCGCGGCGATGGGCGAACAATCGCTCCTCAACCACATCCTTGATGCAGCGCGGCGCGAACAGCGTGCGGCCGTCCTGCTCATTCTGCGGCAGTTCCTCGCCAAGCCACGCCATGGCGCGATAGAGATGATGAAGCTCAAGCCCGTCGCTGCCGGCGATGCGATAATCCTCCCGCCAGCGCTCCGCCGCCCGGTCGGAGCCGCCGGCGAACAGCCGGTGCAACACGGTGAGGAACACCGCCCGCTCCAGCGCAAAGCCGTGCTTGCGTGCGCTGGAGAGTTCCTCAATCACCGCCCGGCAGCCGGTCTCCTCCCATAGCCGCTCGAACACCAGCGCCGGCCCGATGCGGCGATTGGCGATCTTCGTCGCCCTGTCATCGGCCATCGCGGAGAGAACCATCGCCTTGCCGGCGAACCGCGCGCCCGACCGCAACAGCCGCTCGAGCTGACCGCTCGCCTGCAGCTCCTCGTAGCGCCCAAGGGTGGCGATCACCTGCTGGCGGACCCGCTCGCCGTCCCGCCGGCTCTCGACGATCTGCAGATAGCTGCGCCCGGCTGACGTTTTCCTGCGAAAGTACATCGGCGACCCTGTGGTGCGTACAGAATCACCGGAGAATCACTTCAATGCAAGTGAAATCGCACCGAAACGTGGCACTACATTTTCGCGCCAACGTCCACCCGACCCCTGCAAAATCAATGGCTTACACTACGCACGCCACTGCGAACTGTTGAAGACGGGTTAGATAAAATCTGGAGTGACAGTGCTGAGTCATCCGACAAGAGTCAATTCTTCTTAAAGAAGCGTCGTGAATGCAGACTCACAAACGAGGAGTACACGGCACTCACTTATAAACTAACTTCTCCCAATGGAGGATCAAGTAGTAATTGCTCACCCCCTCTTTTTGCATTCACGGTGTAGGCTCTGCGACGGATTGACTCGCTGGCGCAAGAATGGTGGCGCAATGGCGACGAATCTGAATCAACATATGTGTGGCCCCGCCGCCTGAATTCTCCTCTCTATCGAGCTCCGAAAAGGACGCTCTGATCGCCACGTTGCTGGCGCGGATCGAGACGCTGATGGCGGAGAACGCGGAACTGCGCAAGCGGGTTGGCGAATTGGAAGCCAAACTTGGCCTTCCGCCGAAGACGCCGGACAATTCCGGCACGCCGCCCTCGCTGGGCCAGAAGGCGAGCCAGGAAGCGAGCCGCAAGCCCAAGGGAAAGCCGCACGCCGGCGCGCATCGGCCGTTGCATCCCGATCCGACGCGCAAGCGCGACGTGATGGCGTCGAACTGCCCGCATTGCGGGGCGGATGTGTCGAGCGTCGTACAAACGAAACTGGAGGCTTACGACCGCATCGAGATTCCTGCGATCACGCCCGACGTGACACGGGTGGAGCTTTATGGCGGCATCTGCCCATGCTGTGCCGAGCGCTTCAAGGCCACACCGCCGGAAGGTCTTGAGCCCGGCTCGCCCTTTGGGCCGAACCTCAAGGCGCTCGTCGTCTACCTGCACTACCACCAGGCAATCCCCTTGGCTCGTCTGGCAGGGATGATGAACGATCTATTGGGGCTCGACATCAGCGAAGGCGCGCTGGTCAATATCCTCAACCGCAGCCGGAAGGCGTTCGCCAAACAGGCAAGCCTGATCCGTGCCAAGCTCCTCTCAAGCACCATTCTTGAGTCCGATGAGACCGGCATGCGGGTTGGCAAACAGACGTGGTGGAATTGGGTGTTCCATCATGGCGACAGCGCCGCTTTCGTCATCGAGCAAAGCCGGGGCAAGGCGGTGGTCGAGCAATTCCTCGGCGAGCACCGGCCGGACATCTGGGTCTCCGATCGCCTGGCGGCACAGATGGGCTGGGCCAAAAAGGACCATCAGGTCTGCCTCGCCCATCTCATGCGCGATGCCCAATACGCCATCGATGCCGGCGACGACATCTTCGCGCCGGGTGTCAAATCTCTCCTGCAAGATGCCTGCGCTATCGGCCGGCGGCGCCCGCAATTGGCCGATGCCACGCTGCGCAGCTATACAAGAAAGCTCGATGACAAGCTCGATGCGCTTCTGCGCCTCAGCCCCAAAGGCAGCCAAGGCGACAAGCTCAAGCGCATGGTCAAGAAGTTCCGTCAGTACTTCTTCGTCTTTGTCACCAATCGCGACGTGCCGCCGACCAACAACGGCTCCGAGCAGGCGATCAGGCCCTGCGTTATCTTCCGAAAAGTGACGAACTGCTTCCGCTCGCAATGGGGCGCCAAGCTCTACGCCGACATCCGCTCCGTCCTCGAAACGGCACGGCGCAGAGGCATC
>VAZG01000386.1 GCA_005885285.1 Alphaproteobacteria bacterium
TCGACCATTGCTCGCGCAACTTGAATTTCTGGATCTTGCCGGATCCCGTCAGCGGCATGGCGTCGACCACGAACCAGTGGCGTGGCGTCTTGTGCGGGGCGAGATGCTCCCGCAGGTAATTATGCAGCTCTTCCTTTTCGATTTTCACGCTGGGTGCCGGGCGGATGAAGGCTGCGACCACCTCGCCCCATTTCGGATCGGGCAGGCCAACGACGGCGACATCGCCGACGCTCGGATGGCGAAACAGCAACTCCTCGAGCTCGCGCGGATAAATATTCTCGCCGCCGCGGATGATCATGTCCTTCAGCCTGCCCTCGACCGTGCAATAGCCGCGCCCATCCATCGCGCCGAGGTCTCCGGTATGCAGCCAGCCCTCGGAATCGATGGCGGCGGCGGTTGCCGTGTCGTTCTCGAAGTAACCGTGCATGACGTGGTAGCCGCGCGTGCAGATCTCGCCGACCTCGCCGATCGGAACGGTCCGGCCGGTGTCCGGATTGACGATCTTCACCTCGACGTTCGGCATCGGCGTGCCGATGGTGTTGGCCTTGTCGGCGATCGTGTCGGTGGTCCAGGTCATCAAGGCGACGGGCGAGCATTCGGTCTGGCCGAACACGATGGTGAACGGTGCTCCCAGTTTCTGTTCGAGCGCGGTCACGATCGCGGCCGGCACCGTCGAGCCGCCGGAATAGATCGCTTTCAGCGAGGAAAGATCGGCCGCGGCGAAATTCGCATGCTCCATCATCGCAACCAGCATGGTCGGCACGCCGAGCATCGCATTGGCGCGATAGCTGGCACTCAGCTCGATCACGAGCCCGGGGTCAAAGGCCTCGACCAGCACCTGTGTGCCGCGCTTGGAGACCGCGCCGAGCACGCAGCAAACGCAGCCGCCGGTATGGAACAGCGGCATGGTGGTGACCTGAACGGCGCCGTCGGCGATGCCGGCGCGGTCCGCCGTATGCGCCCCGTTGTTGACGAGCCCGCGATGGTGCAACAGCGCGCCTTTCGGGAATCCGGTAGTCCCGGAGGTGTACTGGATCATCACCGGATCGGTCGATCGCACGGGCGGAAGTGTCGGCTTTGCGATGTCGCCCGAGGCCAGAAATGCGTCCCACTGGTCGAAGCAGATGATCTCACGCAACTCCGGACAGCGGGGAGCGAGCGCCTGGGCTGTCGCCAGCATCGGATTGCCGCGGAACTCCGGCACCACCAGCACGCCGGCGGCGCGCGACTGCTTCAAGATATATTCAACTTCGCCTGACCGGAGGCCCGGGTTGACGGTCACCAGGATGACGCCGGCCATCGCGGCGCCAAACTCCATCATGATCCATTCGGGAATGTTGTGCGCCCAGATCGCGACCCGTTCGCCCGGCTCGAACCGAGACCGCAGCGCCCGCGCGGTGCGCAACGACTGCAAGTATAGCTCGGCGTAGGTCCATTGGCGGCGGCTGTTGCGATCGGGGACGCCGGCGATCAGCGCAATCCGGTGCGGCGTGGTTTCCGCCGCCCATTGCAACAGCTCGCCGAGCGTGATGTCGCGAACCACAGGCTCGTTCGGACCCGCAGCATGGGACATCGTCAACATCATCCGTCTCCTCCACGCTTGAGACTGCCCCGGCGCCCAGCCCGGTGCAAGAGGGCGTGCCGGTTGACTCCTTACCCGTCTCCAAATCCAATTGCGATCCGTTGGAGAATTAGGGACAGTCGTGGCAGGCAGCGAGCACGAAACTTACGAATGCGATGCGCTGGTGGTCGGCTCCGGCTGCGCCGGCCTGTCGGCCGCGGTCACCGTCGGGCACCGCGGCCTCAATGTCCTGATCGTCGAAAAGGAGCCGCACTTTGGCGGCACCACCGCGCGCTCGGGCGGCTGGCTCTGGATCCCCCGCACGCGGCTCGCGCGCGACTGGGGCATCGTCGAGGATGCGGATCAGGCACGGACGTATCTGCGCCACGAGGCCGGCAACAGCTTTGATGCCGCGCGGGTGGACGCTTTCCTGACCGCGGGGCCAGAGGCCATCGATTTCTTCACCACCAACACGGCCGTGCGCTTCGACATGCCGCTGACCTTTCCGGACTACCACGCCGAAGCGCCGGGCGGCGCGCAAGGCGGCCGCTCGATGGTGACGCGGCCGTTCGATGGGCGCGAATTGGGCGCCCACATCAAGGATATCGGCAGCCCGCTGCCCGAACTGACGATATTCGGCATCATGCTCGGCTCCGGCAAGGACATCGTGCATTTCATGCGCGCGACCAAATCGCTGGCTTCCGCGTTTTATGTCGTCAGGCGCCTGTCGAAACATTTTTTGGACGTGATGCGCCACGGGCGCGGCATGACGCTGACCAACGGCAATGCGCTCGCAGGCCGGCTGGCCAAATCGGCGTTCGACCTGAAAATCCCGTTATGGCTATCGTCGCCGGTGCGCGAGTTGATCGTCGAGGATGGCGCGGTGCGCGGTGCGATGGTGGAAAAAGACGGACGCCTCATTTGCGTCAACGCCAAACGCGGCGTCGTCCTCGCCTGCGGCGGCTTTCCGCACGACGTCGAGCGGCGCAAGGCGATGTTCCCGCATGCGCCGTCTGGCAATGAACATTGGTCGCCGGGACCTGCCGGCAACACCGGCGATGGATTGCGGCTGGCGGAGACAGCCGGCGGCCGCGTCGAGAATACCTTGCCGAATGCCGCGGCCTGGGTGCCGGTCTCGATCACGGTGCGCAAAGACGCGAGCCAAGGCGTGATGCCGCACTTCATCGACCGCGCCAAGCCCGGCGTCATTGCGGTGACGCGCGAGGGCGCGCGCTTTGCCAATGAAGGCAATTCCTACCATGACTTCGTTCAGGCCATGACGAAGGCCGCAAAGCCGGGTGAAGAGATCGCAGCGTTCTTGATTTGCGATCATCGCGCGCTTCGCAAATATGGCCTGGGATGCGTGCCGCCGTTTCCGATGCCGCTTCGCCGTCATCTGCGCGCCGGATATCTCAAGCGCGGCAGAACTCTGGCCGAGCTCGCGGCGCGGGCCGGCATCGACGCGAACGGGCTCACGACGACGGTCGCTGATTTCAACAAGACCGCCGCTGAAGGCCGCGACCCCGCATTCGGCAAAGGCTCGCGCGCCTACAACCGCTACCAGGGCGACGCGCTGCACGGGCCTAACCCTTGCGTCGCGCCGATCAAGGATGGCCCGTTCTACGCGATCAAGCTGGTGATCGGCGACCTCGGCACCTATGCCGGCATCAAGACCGACGCGAGTGCGCGCGCGCTCGACGCGGGAGGCCGCCCGATCGCGGGCCTCTATGCCGTAGGCAACGACATGGCGAGCATCATGGGCGGCAATTATCCCGGCGCCGGGATCACGCTCGGCCCGGCGCTGACGTTCGGTTATATCGCGGGACGGCATCTGGCTGGGGCAGATCCAGCCGGCGGCGTTTCATGAGACGCCTGAAGTTCCGCCGCGCCCAAGCTGCGCGCAAAACGTCTCTACATCGGTCAGGATCGCATCGCCCGTGAAGGTCATCGCGGCGACAGAGCGTCGGGCCGCTTCGTCGTGCCCGGCGCCGCAGGCATCCGTCACGACGACGGGCACAAAGCCAAGATCGGCTGCGTGCTTCACAGTCGGCTCAACGCCGACCTCCATGGCAATGCCGCAGATTGCGACGGCGAGGATTCCGCAATCGCGCAGCGCCATGGCGAGAGGCGTGCCTTCGAAGGCGGACATTGCGAGCTTGTCGAAGATGGCCTCGCTTGGCAGCGGCGCAAGTTGAGGCACGATCGAAAACCCGGGTGAGTCGCGCAGAAACCAGGGTTCGACTGCAGCGGGATCGCTCACCCGCTGCCAGGCCATCGCCATCCGGTACTGGAAGGCGCCCATCAACTCCTTCGGCAACGACATGTGCCGGGTGAAGACCACACGTACGCCGGCTCTGCGCGCAGCCGCGAGCACTCGCGCGACACGGTTGGTGATTTCCTCACCGTTGCTGATCTGGCTGACGATGCCGGCCTGCATGTCGTAGACGATCAGTGCCATGCGCCTGCGGTCGCACACGTCCTCCAGCGATTGGGGAATCTCAAGATGGAAAATGCGCGCTGGCAAGGTGCGGCCTCATCGGTTGCGCTGCATGGTTCGATCAAATGGCGGTTTCACGTCGACCGAAGGATCGAACAAATATTCCAGCGGTAGCGGCGCATCAAGCGGGATGAAAAACCATTCTAGGAAGCCTTGCCGGGAGAGCGGAAAGTCGTCGACATAAGCCTTCGCCTGCGCGACACTGTCGCATTCGAACACAATGACCACGCCGGCCTCGTCGGCGCGCGCGTAATTCTCACGAACGATGCCCGCCTTCCAAAGCCGGAACACGTTCGAGACCTCTTCCCGGATGTAGGGTTGAATGGTTTCAAGCGTCACGCCCGGCTTGAAGCGGTCATACGCGATGATCTTCATTTTGGCCTCCTTACCGGTGCGAACGGCGTGTTCTTTAGGTCGGCAGCGTAGCGTTCGCAACGCACCGGTTGGTAAGTCGCCCGATCGCTGCTAGCTGTTTTCGAAACGACAACTCGGGACGAAGCGAATGGCGAACAAGCTCCCTGCGACGGTCGGCTGTCCGACGGAACTCACGCTTGATGTGCTGTCCGGCAAATGGAAGACGATCATTCTGGCCCGATTGAAAAGCGGCGCTCTGGCTTACGGAGAATTGCGCAAGAGCATCCCGGCCCTCAGCGATAAGATGCTGACAGAAAGGTTACGCGACCTCGAACGCAGTGGCCTGCTCGAACGCCAGAGCCGGCGGGCGGATGGCGGCGGCCGGGCCCGCGTCATCTACGCATTGACGGCACGAGGCCGGTCCTTGCGGCCGGTTCTCGAAGCGCTGTTTGCGTGGGGCCTGTCGTCGGCGCCGCAACTCGGCATCAAGGTGCGAATGCTCGAAGATTGAGCGGAAGCAACTTCAGGAATTGAAATAGCCGAGACTTGCAAGCT
>VAZG01000429.1 GCA_005885285.1 Alphaproteobacteria bacterium
GAGCGCGATGCCTACGCGATCTGGTGGTACAATCGTTTGCGGCGATCGGAGGTCGATCTCGGCGAATTCGACGATTCCTACATCCGCGACATCAAGACCCAATTTACCGATGCGGGACGCAGGCTATGGGTGCTCGATGTCACCAGCGATCTCGGCGTTCCCGCTTATGTCGCGATCATGCACTGGATCAACGACGGCCAGGAGAATATCGAGTTTGGTTCTGGCGCGCATTTCGATCGCCGCATTGCCTTGCTGCGCTCGCTGACCGAGCTCAGCCAGTTCCTGTCGATCGGCCTGATGGGCGGCGGAAGCGGCGACAAGTCGAGCCTCGACGGCATCACGCCGCTGCGGCTGGAGAATTATCCGTTCCTCGTCCCGGCAAACCGTCCGACCGTTGCGCCGGAACTCAGCATCACTGTCCCGCTCGATAACGCGCGCGATCAGGTCAATGCCTGCGTCGAGATCGCCCGCCGTGCAGGCTATGATTTCCTCGTGCTCGATCAGACCCGACCGGACGTCGAGGTCCCGGTGGCGCGGGTGATCGTCCCGGGCTTGCGGCACTTCTATCGCCGTTTCGGGCCGGGCCGGCTTTATGACGTTCCGGTAAAACTTGGGCTGCTCGATCGACCCTTGCCGGAAAGCGAACTCACGCCGTTCCTTCCGCATACCTGAAGGGTGATCCCGCTTGCGCTCTCCCCCGAAAAAGAGAGGGCGGAAAATCGCGCCGCCTGCCATCGCCGCCCGGCTGAACGCCCGCGTCACGCTCGAAGCGCAAGCCGATGGAAGCATCGCGGCCTGCTTCGACGGCTACTCGGCCGGCCTTGGAAAGTTCAGCGCCGATGCGATCGATCGCGCGCAGGGCCTGCGCGCGGGCCTGCCGTTCGACCGCTTCGCCAAGGGCAGCCGCAATGCCGACGCAGAAATCGACCTCCTGGTGCGGCGGTTGGGCCGGAGCGGTCTTCTGGAGTACCGGTTGGGAGACCGCAGCGGCAAGAAGGACCGCGTCGTCATCGAGCCGCAGTCAGCCGATTATTGGCCGCAAACGGCAAAGCTTAGTGCTTCCGATACGATCGCGCTGTCTCGGTTCGCCTATCTACGACGGCGCGGCAATGACATGATTTTGGAGTCGCCGCGTGCCGGCGCGTTATTCAAGATTTGCGATGCAAAAATTGCTGGCGCGATTGCCACGCTGGCCGTGCCGCAAAAGATCGGCCGGCTGCAGCGACAAGCGGGCTTTCCCGGGTTGGAACTGCTCGGCTTGCTGGTGAATAGCAAGATCCTCTTCAACATCGGCAGTGGCGATGGCCGCCGGGCAAGCGAGGGTGACGAAAACCTCGTGCTTTGGGACTTTCACGATCTTCTGTTCCACACCCACAGCACGGAAGGCCGGCAGGCCAACCCGCTGGGGGGACTCTATCCGTATGCCGACGTCATCGCGCCGCCACCGGCGGTGCGGCCGCACTGGCCGGGCAAGAATATTGACCTGAATCCGTTTTCGGCTGCGGCCGCGGAGACGATCTCGGCTTACGCAAAATTGGTGGGCGAGCGCCATTCGACCCGCGAGTTCGACGACCAGCAGCCGATTACGCTCGCCGAGCTTGCGAAATTCCTCGAGAGCACCGCGCGCGTTCAATCGCATTGGACCAGCAAGCTCGATTTTGACGGCGACGGTCCTGACATCGATTACACCACACGGCCGTATCCGGCCGCCGGCAGCGCTTACGAACTCGAACTCTATCTAGCCGTCGCCAACTGCGAAGGGCTGGAACGCGGATTCTATCACTATGATGCCGATCGGCACGCGCTGGCGCCGATCGGCGCAGGCGCGCCGGAATTGGGGCTTTTGTTTCAAGGAGCTGAATATGCGATGGACGTCGCTGCTCCGCCGCAGATTCTGATCACGATTGCGGCCCGCTTCAACCGGATATCCTGGAAATACAGCGCCATCGCATATTCGCTCATCCTGAAGGATGTCGGCGTGTTGATCGAGATGCTCTATATGATGGCGACCGACATGGGGCTTGGCGGATGCGCGATCGGCACCAGCAACATCGATCTGTTCGCGAAAATGACAGGGATCGATTTCCACATCGAGGGCCCGGTCGGCCAGTTCGCCCTCGGGCGGGGCGCAAAGCCCGCATGATTACCGAATGCGCTAATTTGCTTTGACCACATCCGTTTCGAGGCATTGCAGCAGATACGCCGTGCGCTCTCTCGGCAATATCTTTCGGACGTCCGCCTTGTGCGCACATTCGCGCTGCCTGATCTGCTCGGCGCGCCGTTTTTCCGCTGCTTCCCGGTATTCCGGAGCGACCGAGGTGGGATCAACGAGCTTTTGCGCAGAAACGGATGTCGTAAGAAACAATGAAATCAGCGTGAAACGAATGAAAAGGTTCAATGGGTCCTCCTACTATTTAACTCCCTCGAAAAATGTACGAGTTGGAATTGCAAAGATTGTGCCGCTACCGATCTTCGCCTCCAACCACTGGCCCCGGAGGGCCCTTCCCGGGAGAAGGATGACATGTGTCCGGAACGGACCCATCCTAGATTGGTCGGGGCAGCTGGATTCGAACCAACGACCTGCAGTACCCAAAACTGCCGCGCTACCAGGCTGCGCTATACCCCGACATCTAGAGAATGACGTCGATACACGCTTAAGTCAGCACCATCAAGACGCCGGCGGCTGGCTTAATGGCCGTTGAACAGCGGGTGCGCCACGCGGTCGCCGGGTTTGATCCCATATTTTTCCGCCGTGCCGCCAACGACCTCCAACACGCCCTTTGCGAGCCCGCCCGACGGAATGATTTTCGTCGAAAGCGGTTCGGTATTTTCCGCGATCCGAAGGATTCGTCCATCGGCACGAATGAAAATCATGTCGAGCGAGATGTAGGTATTTTTCATCCACATCGACACCTGCTGCTCCGGCGAGAAGTCAAACAGCATTCCCTGTCCGTCCGGCAGCTCTTTGCGATACATCAGGCCGGTAGTCTTCTCCTCCTCCGTGGTCGCCATCTCGACCGAGAAAACGTGCACGCCCGATTTGGTAACGATTTCGAGCGGCTGGAAAGTCGCTGCCCGCGCCGCGCCGCTTCCGAGCGCGAACGATGCCACGACGAGCAAGGCCGTCATCCAACCAGGGATGCGGCGCCAATCGGGATTTCGTGGAAAATTCATGGACAACGCTCGCGCCTGCGATGCTTAAGGGGGTTTCGGGACGACCCTATCCCAACGATCATGGCAAATACCAGACCGCCCGGAGCAACCGCAGGCTCCCTACGATCCCGTAAGGCCCATCAGGTTTTGTTGGGCTAGTGTGAGGACAATCCTGGTGACCCAGTCTCCGGCTGGATTTCGGCGGCCATCATGCCCTTGGAGCCGGGCCCAAACCGCACCAGCACATATTGGCCGGGACGCAGTTCGGTCATGCCGAACCGGCGCAAGGTCTCCATGTGCACGAAAATATCCGGCGTCCCCTCCCCACAGGTCAGGAAGCCGAATCCGCGCAGCCGGTTGAACCATTTGACCTGCGCCCGTTCCAGACCGCTGGTCGGCGTCACGCTGACGTGAGTCCGCGGCGGCAGCATCTGCGCCGGATGGATCGCGGTCGATTCGTCCATCGAGAGGATCCGGAACGCCTGATAGCCCTTGGCGCGCTGGACGCATTCGCATACCAGCCGCGCCCCCTCGTAAGCCGTCTGAAAGCCATCGCGCCGGAGCACTGTGACGTGCAACAGCACATCGGGCCAGCCGTTATCCGGAACGATGAAGCCGTAGCCCTTCGAGGCATCGAACCATTTGATAACGCCGGAGATTTCGACGAGGTCGGCCGCGGCCTCGCCGAGGCCCGACAGTGCCTCCATTGCCGGATCGCGCGTAGCGCCCGAATATTCGCCTGTCCCAAGGCGATTCGGTCCGGTCCCACCTGCGGGAACCCCGACCTTCTTGGACTCAAATCCGTCCGACCCCATAACCCCGGACTCCACACATCCTCTTGCAGCCCCTCTTCCCAGCAATCGGGGCCGGCCATCCGTGACTAGCTCACGATGGCGTCACGCGAATCTCTTGAATCAAAAGATAACACTCCCGACTGCCGCGCATAGATAAAAAACAGATTCGTGGGAACCTATGAACAGCCTTGCACAGGCCACGAATCAATCGAACATCAATTGCCTACGAACGGTCCGAGCGTCTCCCCGATGTCTTGGCGGATGACCAGGTCGGCAATTTCATCCTGTTCGGTCGGCTTGTTGTTGATGACGACAAGCTTTGCGCCGCAATTCTTCGCCATCAACGGAAAGCCCGCGGCCGGCCAGACCACGAGCGACGATCCGATCGCAATAAAGAGGTCGCAACTCTGCGCAAGCTCGGTTGCGCGTTGCATCGCATCCTCCGGCATCGCCTGACCGAATGAAATGGTTGCGGTCTTCAGCGGTTGATCGCAGGCAGTGCAGTCAGGCGCGCCAACCTGATCGAAGCGCTGCTTGACCCATGGCAGGTCATAGGCCCGGCCGCAGCCGATGCAGCGCGCATAAGTGGTGTTGCCGTGCAACTCGACGACATGCTGGGCCGCAAAGCCCGAAGCCTGATGCAGATTGTCGATGTTCTGGGTGATGATGGCGGGGACCTTGCCGGCCCGGTACAGCGAGGCCAGCGCGCGGTGACCGCGGCCCGGCTTTGCCGCGGCGAAGGTCGCCTCCATCGCAAAGCGCCGCCGCCACGACTCCTCGCGCGCGTCGCGGCTCGCGACAAATTCATCGAAGGGGATCGGGCGATTACGTGTCCACAATCCGCCCGGCGAGCGGAAATCGGGAATCCCGCATTCGGTCGAAATGCCCGCGCCGGTGAAGGGCACGATCGTGGATGCCGCGGCGATCATGTCGCCGAGCTTTTCCACGCCGCACTGCAGATCCAAGGCAATCATGTGCGATCGTCCGATTGTTGGCTGTGCCAATCATAGCACAGCCAATCGGATTACCGCCTCTCCGCCGTGCGCACGCACGCGGGCGCACCCATGTCGGAGAGCTGGTTCACGCCGCCCGTTTTCAGGCTGCTTCGATCAAGGAAGTGTCGGTGACCGGGAGTTCCGTGGCCTCGCCGCCCTTCTTGTCGCTCTTCTTCGCTTTCGCAGGCGGTGGTGCGGCGAGCGATTTCTTCGCCGGTTTGCCGAACTGAGACAGTTTTTCCATTTCAGCTTCGAGTTCGACCTGCCTTGCTGCAACTTTTTCCAGCAGCTTGGCGTTCAAATTCTCGCGCAGGTTTGCGAGATCCTCGATGCTCATCGAATCCAGATCAATTTTTGCCATCTAGTCCCCTCTTTCGGAAAAAGTTCGTCTTCCGACGCTGATCATTCAGCGCCGATGAGGGCGAGGAATTTCGCACCGGCGGCACGCGCCCTCGCCTTTTTCTTTTCGCTACCGGGAAGACGCGCGCGCGACAAGTCGTTGTCCGCCTTTTCCACCGCGAAGCGTGCGCTACTTCTGAAAATTTTTTCATGCGCGTGCAGAACACAATCCTGCGACGCCAATTCCTAATTCACGCCCCAATCGAGAACCGAGATGTGCGTGGGATGCGAATCAAACTCAAAGGATGGCGAATGACCAGGCAAGAAGAACGTCGTGCGCAAGAGCGAGCAGAAATCACATCGCGGATTGCAAGCTTCAAAGCGACCCAGGAGAAATTCCAACGCGAGCGCGAAGAGTATTTCCTGACCACGATGAAGAACGCGCGCAAGACAGATCAGCCGGCATTCTGGTCCTAGGGCCTTGAGCCAGGGGAGCAACTAAAAAGCCCGGCGCGGAGCTCCGGGCTTTCTTCAGCTACCAGTAGGGGCGGTAGTAGTAGTGGCGCCGGTAGTACGGGCCACCGTAATAGGCGTACGGTCCGGGGCCGTAATAGCCCGGACCATAGTAGCCATAGTCCGGTCCGTAATAATAAGGGCCGGACGCCGCTATTGCGCCGGCAGTCAGCGCACCCGCTGCCAAGCCGAACGCCAGCCCGGGGCCGAAGAAACCATGGTGGCCAAACCCACGCGCCTCAGCCGGCGCCGTCATGGTGGTTGCCGCAAGCGCAGCAACCGTCGCCATGATTGCTAATGTTTTTTTCATGTGCATCTCCCTCCATTCAAGCGCTTTCCTGATAACGCAAGCGGTTCTCGATGGTTGCGAGGGAACCGGGCTTGTTCCGGCTTGTGCGCCCTGCTGCGCGCCCTAATTCGGCCCGCGCATTGCGAGTAGTGTAGGGAACAAATGTGGCCCGTCGAGATTGGTCTCTAGGAATGGGGGTCTCTTACATGCCGCTGTGGTTGGAAATTCTGATCAACGTGATCGGGTATGCCGGCTTCATCGCGATTGCGATGTACCACAAGTCGTCCAAGGACGAGCGCTCGGATCAAATCTAGCTACTGCCGCCTTTCAGGCATCTGCGAGCTTCTTCAAGGTCGCATGAAAACTCAGGCTGCGGTTGCCGACGAGCGTGGTGCCGAAGACTTCGGCCTCTTCATTGGCAAAAGTGCCGCTAAACCCGCTGGTGACTTCCTGGCCGGCAAATAGCGAGCGCACGAAGGGATCGGAAAAGGGCGAGTGTTGGTTTGTTCTAAGCTGCCCCTTCCAGGTTCCGTCGCCGACGGTATAGGACCCGACCGACCAGAAGTAGGGGCCGCCCCCGACGAGCACGCCGTCGCGGAGAATAAGAATCCCACTGTCACGGCCCTTCACGCCATCGAGCATGTGGGTATGGATCGAATAGAGCCCGTTTTTCACGAAAACGCTCCCGCTTCTCCGCCTGAACATTACAAGCAGCCATTGCGAGCGTCGAGACGCTCCGAAGCTTGGCCGGTGAATTTAGCCATTAAATTGGCCGACCACGCGCTAATTGGCGGGACGCTGGTCGCCGGCCGTTCGGAACTGCCGGTCGGCCTTCATCAGGGCGCGGGTGTCGTCAGACCGCATGTTCATGCGGCACCAAATAAAGTAAGCGATGCCGCAACCTGACTACAGGGGTTACAGAACGAAAGTAGCCAACTGGTAGAGCGTGTAAACAACCTGCAGGCCCATAAGAACGAGCGCTGCGATCATCAGGTAGAAACCAAAATGCATGAGGACCTTTGAACCCAAATTCTTTTGCGGCCCACGCAGTTCTGCGCAGGACCGGGAACGAAACTCAATACTCATTTTGGTGATGACTTGCTTGAACTTTGAGCCGCGTTCTGTTTGTCGTCAATGATATTCGGCGGCGTTTGTTTTCACCGTGACGTCGTGAATATTTTCTGCAGCGCGTTTCGAAATTGTGAGACTTGGTATGCCGACTTATCTCCTGAAGTCCAAGCGCTTGGCGAAATCTTGGCCAGGCAACTCGAACGGCAGGTCTTCCGCCGCCGCGGAAGGGAACCTTTGTCGCGAACCTCCTTGATCTGGAGGTTTCTTGGGTCCGACGCAAGTTCCTGCCAGTTCACACGCTGTAGAAGACCTTGATTCCCCACAGCACGACGACAATGGCCGATACCAGCGTGGCCACGGTCAATATACTCTCTAAGGAAGCGACTCTCATTTTACTCTCCGCTTCCCAGCCCCACTCGCGGTCTAGTTGATTCGCTGATTCAGCTGCAATCGCACGATCACAATCAGTTGGACGATAAAAGCTGATTGTGGTTTGCGGGGCACACGTCCCGCGAGAGTCCAGTCGGAACCGTGTGGCAATGTGCCCTTCCCCAACGGCCGCATCCCTCGCCAATCGCCGCCTTGCAAAGCGGAAGCGCAGCCTTTTCGGGATGGGTAGCTGCGCTTGACCCCCGCCTGCACCCCTGCCCCTAGCTGAATTTTGCTGCTATTGAACTCGGACGAAACGGCCATCCGTCAGGGAGAAGAAACATGCGTTACCTTCACACCATGCTGCGCGTCCGCAATCTCGATACTGCACTGAAATTCTATCGAGATGCACTGGGTCTGAAGGAAGTCCGCCGCATCGACAATGACAAGGGCAAGTTCACGCTGGTGTTCCTGTGCGCGCCTCAGGACGAGGAGCTGCTCAAGAACCTGCCTAAGGCCCGCGGCGCGCCGCTGGTCGAACTCACCTATAATTGGGACGAGGAGAAATACGGTGAAGACCGCTATTTCGGCCACCTCGCCTATGAGGTCGATGACATCTATTCCACCTGCGACAAGCTGATGAAGATGGGCATCACCATCAACCGGCCGCCGCGGGACGGCCAAATGGCCTTTGTCCGCTCGCCGGATCTGCAGTCGATCGAGTTGCTGCAGAAAGGCGAGCCGAAGCCGCCGGCGGAGCCCTGGACCTCAATGCCGAACACCGGCCACTGGTAAGCAAAGGGCAAGCCGAGGCGAAATCCGCCCGCTGCCAGCGGCCCTTTTTGCATGGCTTTCGTCGTCGGCATGCCGTGCATGCTTTTGCAAATTCCGATATGACATTCGTCAACGAACCATCGGGAGCGAAACGTGCCGGACAACGCGCCATTGACCATCTGGGGCCGGGCCAATTCGGTCAATGTTCAAAAAGTGCTGTGGTGCCTGCGTGAGCTCGATCTCGCGTATCAGCGCATCGATGCCGGCATGCAATTCGGCAAAAACGACCAGCCCGCCTATCTTTCGATGAATCCGAACGGCCGCGTGCCGACGCTGGTCGACGGCGATTTCGTGCTCTGGGAATCCAATTCGGTGATGCGCTATCTCTGCCTCGCCTACGGCAAGGAATCGCCGATCTATCCGCAGGCGCCGAAGCGGCGCGCCGCGGTCGACCGCTGGCTCGACTGGACGCTGTCGACCGTGCAGCCGGTCGACCGTCCCGTGTTCTGGGCGCTAGTGCGCACCCCGGTCGAAAAACGCGACATGGCCGCGATCCAGAAGGATGTCGACGCCGAAGCCGTGGTGTGGCGGATCGTCGAAACTCAGCTGACGACACGGCGCTTCCTCGAGGGCGACGAGTTCACCATCGCTGACATCGCCGTCGGCACCTATGCCCGCCGCTGGCTCGGTGTCGAAGGCGTCACCAAGCCGATGCTGCCGAATCTGGAACGCTGGTTCGCCCAGTTCGCCGATAGGCCGGGGTTTGTCCAATTCGTCGCGCCGCCGATGTCGTGAGCCGCTAGAAGCCGCCGCGTTCAACCAGCAACACGCAGATAATCACCACCAGCGTAATTGCCGTCACGAGAAGCCGCGTGGTCCAACCGAAGCGGCGGCCAATCCACCACAGCATCGCACAACACATCAAGACGGGAACGATGACATTGAGTTGCAATCGTTTGCTCCGTCCCGCGCCAAGAAACCAGCTTCAAGTAAAGCAGCTTCAAGCAAGCAGGTTCAAGGAAGCAGGCTATTCTATCCGGACTTACCGGATGAAGCGGACGCCGATCGAATTTCCGCGGCGCCAGACCACCTGACATTTGCGCCCCGTCCTCGCGTCGCGCGCAAATGCCAGCCGCAGCGTGCAGGGCAACGCGTTTGCGTCGTCGGCCGTGATTTTGGCGCCCGCGCTCGAGATGTCCTGCACCACGCAGCGGCGAGCCGCGAACCCGCCATCGAGCGTGATCCAGCCGGGCCGGCGCAGTGATTTGCGGGCTTCGCGCTTCCGGGTCAGGGCCATGCCATTTACTCCTCAAGAAAGTGTACACACCTACTCTCCCGGAGCTTTAAAAACTGTTGCAAGGGGCATGGAATCAAAGGGGTATTTTCGTGGCGCGGGGCGCCTCAATAGCCCCGCAACAGCCGGTTTCCGATGACTTGCCCGCCCCACCAAAGGCCACTATACGTTCGCCCGGCCGCGGGGGCCACGCGGCCAAGGTTTGCTCCCTTCGTCTATCGGTTAGGACGCCACCCTTTCACGGTGGAGAGAGCGGTTCGATTCCGCTAGGGAGCGCCAGCCTCGCACCGACCGAATTCCGCTTTTTTCAACGTGTCTCAAACGAGCTAAGGTGGTTTGGGCAATCCCGTTCGCCAAGTTTCCTTCAAGCTTGATCGTTGCGTCGCCCGCGAGGCACGCTTGATCGGCCTTTTCCGTCCAGCGCTCAGCTTCGGCATACGTGGTGTGTCCGCATTTCCGGCAGAGTGGTATCGGGCTGCCACAAATCAGCCGCATATCCCCGGCGGCATCCCGCCGCCACGAGGATGAGAGCCGATGACATTGGAGTCGCAGGATATCACCGGCTTTCGGTTCTCGACCGCGGATTGGGTCGAACGAGACCGATTGCCGATCTTCCGGGAACAGATCGGGCGGATGATCGTGAGACTCGACCCGGAGCCGCTGATCGACGGCGCCTTCCATGCCGAAGCGAACGTGCGTGAGCTGCCCGGACTTGGCATCGGATCCTGGTCGTGCAGCAACCTGCGGATTGCAAGACCGCGTGAACTGCTCGACGGCACTGACGACCTCGTCCTGACGATCATCACAAGCGGAAACGTGAACGCATCGCAACGTGGTCGGGAGATCGCGCTCGGCCCGGGTGAAGCCGTGCTGATGTCGAGCGCGGAGGCCGGCAACATGGCCGTCCCGCTGTCGCCAACCCGCTTCAGCGGCCTCCGGCTGCCACGCGGGGCGCTCGCCGGGCTCGTCCCCGATCCCGAGGACATGCTGATGCGCTCGTTGCCGGCCAACACGGAAGCCCTGCGGTTGCTCGCGCTTTACATTAGGGAGCTGGACGACGGTTATCGACTTGCGACACCCGAGCTGCTCGGTGCCGTTGTCACGCATTTGGTCGACCTTGGCTCGCTGATCATCGGTGCGAACCGGGATGGGACGGCGGTTGCGGAAGACCGGGGACTGGCAGCCGCGCGGCTCGCCGCGGTCAAGGCCGACATCAGCGAGAATCTCAGCTACGGCGACCTGACATTGTCAGCCGTAGCCGCGCGCCTGAAACTCTCGCCGCGTCATATCCAGAGGCTGTTCGAAAGCGTGGGCTTGACTTTCTCGGAATTCACGCTCGGCCAGCGCCTGGCGCGCGCGCATCGCCTGCTGACCGATCCGCGCCAGATCGGCAGCACCATCGGCACCATCGCCTTCGAATCGGGATTCGGCGATCTGTCCTACTTTAACCGCACGTTCCGCCGGCACTACGGTGCGACGCCTTCGGACATCCGCGCCGCATCGCTGCGTTTCTGAGAGAACACCTCTCCTGCGTTCGACGGGCATCCCGTCACGATTGTCTCCGGTTTACCATACGGCGGGAGATCGCTCCCCTTTAGGGTGAGCGCGCGGCAACGCTCGTTCAAATTGTTGAGCGATGGCGCGTCTGTCCAAACTCCCTGTCGCCTCCGTCCGTGCCTCACACCCGCGACGCGCCTAAAAGGCAGCCCCCGGGTGATCGTCCCATTCGGGAAGATTCACACATAAAGAGCGCTTCAGCCAAACAGAGAAAGATCTCCGGAATGCGACGGGCGGGACCAACGGCCGACACCACGTTACCATCGTTCATCGATGCGGCCGCGGCACTTGCACCGCTGGTTCAGGCATCTGCGGAAGAGAGCGAGCGGTCGCGGAGGCTGCCCACACCGTTAGTTGAGGCGATGGCGCGGTCGGGACTTTTTCGCCTGTGGATTCCACGCGGCATAGGCGGTGAAGAGTCCGACCCGATGACACTCGTTCGGGTTGTTGAAGAGATCTCGCGCGCAGATGGTGCCGCAGGTTGGTGTATGGCAATCGCCGGTGGATATGGCGTATTCGGCGGATATCTTCAAAAGGAAGCTGCGCTCGAGATCTACGGTAGCGATCCGCTCGTCAGAGCAGCGGGAGGCTTGCGACCGTCAGGCAACGCTATGGTCGTCGATGGTGGTTACCGCGTCACAGGCCGATGGCCACTCGGAAGCGGCTGCCAGCACTCCGCCTGGATCGTGGGCGGCTGCCGGATTTTGGACGGGGATCAACCTCGCCTTGCGGCTGACGGCACCCCAGTCACGCGCATCCTGCATTTTCCCGCCGCGGAGTGCGAAATCCTCGATACTTGGCACAGTATCGGGCTTCGTGGCACGGGCAGCCATGACTATGCGGTCGCGGATGTTTTCGTGCCAACTAATCGCTCCCTTTCGTTTCGCGAACCCCCAGTGGAGCAAGGGCCGCTTTATGCGCTTCCGACAATCGCAATCTTCGGTACTCTGCTCGCAGCCGTGCCGTTGGGCATCGCCCGCCACGCGATCGACATCCTGGTCGAGCTTGCGGGAACCAAGCTCGCTGCCCGCTCTCGAAAGCTGCTCCGTGAGGATGTGACCATGCAGGCCAATTTGGGACGCGCCGAGGCACTCCTGCGCTCGGGCCGGGCTTTCCTATACGGTGCACTCGAAGAGGCATGGCAGGTCGTCAGCGAAGGCAGCACGCTCAACCTTGCTCAGCGCGCCACGCTATGGCTGGCGTCGACGCATGCCGCGAACACCGCCAAAGAGGCGACCGAACTTATGTTCAGCGCGGGCGGCTCAGCTTCGCCCTACGTGAGCAGCGGGCTCGAACGTTGTGTGCGCGATATCCATGCGGCCGCCCAGCACCTCACTGTAGCACCAGCCAATTATCAGATGGCTGGTCAGGCGTTTTTGGGCTCGGACATGCGATCGACCCCTTTGCTGTTCACGGATAACCGCAGCACGAATAACTGACGCGCATTCGTGTCGGACGTCGCTGCAAGGACATGGATGGCCGGGGCAAGCCCGACCACGACGAAAGGTGAGACATCTTTGGACAGTTGGAAAGCCTTAAAAATACTGCCTGCCTTTTCGGTCAGGCGCTCAGCGTGAGCGCGCGGCAACGCTGGTTCAGATTCTTGACCGATGGCGCGTCTGTCCAAACTCCCCGTCGCGTCTGTCCGAGCCTCACACCCACGGCGCGGCTAAAAGGCGACCCCGGGTGATCGTCCCGTTCGGGGAGATTCATCAACGGCGATGCATTGAGGCGGCTAAGACCTCCGAGGAGAATATGATGACGTTTCCGTTGCGACGATATTTTCTTGCGCTTGGCGCCGGCCTGGCAATGTCCGGCGTCGCGATGGCCCAGGATATCAGTGTTGCCGTGGTCGGCCCGATGACCGGCTCGGAGGCGAGCTTCGGTCAGCAGTTCAAGAACGGCGCTGAACTGGCCGTTGCCGAGATCAATGCGGCGGGTGGCTTGCTCGGCCGGAAGTTGAAACTGGAAGTTGGCGACGACGCGTGCGATCCGAAGCAGGCGGTGTCGGTGGCAGAAAAGATGGCAGGCATGAAGATTCCCTTCGTTGCGGGACACTTCTGTTCGTCGGCGTCGATTCCGGCTTCCGAGGCCTATGCCGAAGGCAATGTGCTGCAAATCACCCCGGGCTCGACCAACCCGCAATTTACCGAACGCGGGCTGTGGAACACATTTCGTGTCTGCGGTCGCGATGACCAACAGGGCATGGTCGCAGCCAGCTATATCATCAAGAACTACAAGACCAAGAACATCGCGATCATCCACGACAAAACGACCTACGGCAAAGGCCTCGCCGACGAGACCCGGAGCGCCATCAACGCGGCGGGCGTGCGCGAGAAGCTTTATGAGGCCTACAACAAGGGCGACAAGGACTTCGCCGCGCTGGTTTCCAGGTTCAAGAAAGAGGCGATCGACCTCGTATATGTTGGCGGCTACTACTCCGAGGCCGGGCTGATCCTGCGTCAGATGCGCGACCAGGGGATAAATGCTGTGCTGATGGGCGGCGACGCCCTGGTCGACATGCAATTCGCGGCGATCGCCGGACCGCTCGCCGAGGGCTCGCTGTTCACCTTTGCGCCTGATCCGCGGAAGAAGACGACGGCGGCCGCGATCATCAAGAAATTCAAGGACAAGGGCATCGATCCTGACGGCTACACACTTTACAGCTATGCCGCGTTTCAGGTCTGGAGTGAGGCCGTCGCCCGCGCCAAGACCACAGACGCCAAGAAGGTCGCAGCAGTGATCAAGGCCGGGAGCTGGGACAGCGTGCTTGGCAAGATCAGCTACACGCCGAAGGGTGACATCACCGTCCTGGACTACGTCGTGTACAGGCGGGACAAGGACGGGAGCTACGCCGAACTGCAATCGGGCCACTGATCGCGTGCCGCCAGATCGGTTCTGATCGCCGACCGATGCCGTCCATGCCCAGCCGCCTGTTCAAGCGCGAACTCCTGGGACTAACGCTGATCCCGGGGCGTTCGCGCTTGATGCCGGCGGCGACCGCAACCGAACTCAACGATTGCCGCCAACCAACCGGAACGCCCCATGAACTTACGTCGACGGAAATCGGCCTCCACCTCCGCATGCCTTGTCACCGCAGCATTGCTGCTTTTCACCGCGCAACCCGTGTCTGCAGCAGACAAGGCGGGTTGCCGTGATTTCGATGGCATGATGCGCTTTCAGAACTCCTCGATCGCGCTGTGCGATTCCAGAAGTTTTGCCGAGTATACGCTGCCGATTGGCAAGATTACCGGCTTCGACTCCCGCACCAACCACGCCGAAATGGAGGCGAGCCAGGATCTCGAGGGACGGCTGACGCAGCTCCTCTACACGATCCCGAAAGGTCCGTCGTCGGCAGAGGTTTTCCGCAACTACAAGGAATACCTCGCCTCAGCCGGCTATCGCGTGCTCTATGAAGCGAAAGGCCCGGATTTTGGTCCGTCGCAAGGCAGCTTTTTCGAGAGCATGGGGCCTGGCGGCCAGATCGTGGGCTACAGCGCCGATCAATCGCGCTATCTCGCCGCGGTGAAAGAGGATGGTGCAGCGAAGACCCACATCGCGCTCTACATCATCGAATTCGACGATGGTTACAACCCGGAGCTCAAGGTTGAAAAGGGCCAGGTTGTGGTCCGGCTGGATGCGGTTCAGAGCGGCGAGCTGAAGAACGGCATGGTCGCGGTATCGGCCACAGAAATTGCCAAACGGCTGGATACCGCCGGCCAGGTTATTCTCTCCGGCATTCTCTTCGACTTCAACAAGGCGCAACTGAAACCGGACTCGCGAGCGGCCCTCGACCAGATCGCCGCTTTCCTGAAAAGCGATCCCACACGCAAGGTTTATCTCGTCGGCCACACTGACAACGTCGGCGGGTTCGATTTCAACATGCAGTTATCGCAGGCGCGGGCTGATGCCGTTGTGGCCGATCTCATGACGACCTATGGGATCAACCCGGCGCGACTGAAAGGCTACGGGGCCGGCCTGCTCGCGCCGATTGCCAGCAATGCCAGCGAGGATGGCCGCGCCAGGAATCGCCGCGTCGAATTGATACCGCAATAGTGATCACGGCAACGAACGAGAAAGCAAGTGTCTCAGATGAGTTTGGCCAATGACGATGCTAGAGGCGGCAATGGTTCGGCCGAACGCTATGCCGAGAAGCGATCCCAAGGAATAGCTCATTCGTATCCGTTGCTCGTTCATGATTATGGTCTGGCGACGGCGCTGAGGTTGCTGATCAAGACTTTGCCTTACGCCCTCGCACGGTGGGGAGTTTTGCTGGCATCGGCTGTAGCATGCGTCGTCTGGATTACGATCGGCGCCGCGGGCGCGTCATGGCTCGGCGTGCACGTCGCCATGACGTTCGGCGTCTGCTGGCTTCTTGGTGTTCTCCTGGTCGTCGGATGGATCTGGGGAGCCGTGCTGCGATATGCGCTTCACATGATCGCCTGTGGCCATGTTGCCGTCCTGACGGAATTGATAACGCAAGGTCACGTTGGCAACGGTAACGAGGGGCAGTTCACCTATGGTCGCCGGATCGTCATGGCCAGATTCGGCGAGGTCGCGGCCCTATTCGGACTGAGTGCGCTTATCCGAGGCGTTCTGCGGGCATTTCACAATACGCTGGACACACTCGATCAATGGCTGCCAACTCCGGGAGTAAGTACAATCGTCGGCCTCGTGAACGCCGTTCTGGCCGCTGCAACGCGCTATTTGGACAAGGTGGTGCTTTCCTACGACCTTGCGCGAGGCGGGGATGATCCGTGGCGAAATGTTCGGGACGGCTTGGTATATTACTGCCAGAACGCCAGGCCGATTCTGGAAACATCGATCTGGATGCTCATCCTCGAACGGGCATTGAGCATCCTGCTTTGGATGCTGCTGCTCGTCCCCGCCGGCCTGACGACGATGGTGTTGCCGGAGGCGATACGAGAAAACGGCGCACTGGTCACCATTGTGGTCGCAGCACTGCTGGCATCGACGTTGCGCGCCGCTTTCATCAAGCCGCTGTTTCTCATCTGCATGATGATCCGGTTTCATGCGCTGGTCCATGATCAGCCGATCAACGCAAGCTGGGTCGGCTATCTCGACGGTCTGTCCGACAAATTTCGACAAATCAGGCGCTGAGATTGCGGGACGGCAGCTCATGCCGCACTGCAATCCAGCCACTTACGATTATGCATCAAAGGCGGTACACTCATGCCAATTCCCATTCACCGGGGAATGGAATGGTTCATGCCTGACAAACGCCTGCCATTCGACGGCACCCGGGTCCTTGCCGATCTCAATACGCTCCGTGGCATCGGCGCCTACAAGACCGGCGTTCACAAGCCGACTTTCTCGCAAGCACATATGCGCTCGCTGGAGTGGCTGGTGCAGCGCCTTTCCGAGGCAGAGCTCACTGGTGCGATCGACGGCATCGGCAATGTCATCGGCATGAGCGCCAAATCCGGACCGAAATTATTGGCGGGTTCGCATCTTGAAAGCCAGAACTACGCCGGCTGGCTCGATGGGCCGCTTGGCGTCGTCTATGCCCTCGAGGCCGCCCGCGTGATCAATCCCGATTTAAGCACAAACGGCGCCGTTGAAGTCGCGGCATGGTGCGACGAGGAAGGACATTTCGGAAGTTTCCTTGGCAGCAGATCCTATGTTGGCGCAGTCACCGAGGCTGATATCGACACCGCACGCGACCGCTCCGGTGGAAAAACCATGCGCGAGGCGCTGCGCGACGTGGGTCTTGCAGGCCGCCCACGCACAATGGCCGAACGCGGGCGGCACATCGGATATCTCGAGGCGCATATCGAGCAAGGCCGCACGCTCGAAAGCAGCGGCCTTGCGATCGGCGTCGTCACATCCATCGTCGGTATCTGGCAATACCGTATCACCTTTAGCGGCGAGCAAAATCACGCCGGCACGACCCGGATGGACGTTCGTAAGGATGCCGGCGTGGCGCTGGCGCGGTTTTGCGTCGCGATCGACGATCGCTTCCCTAAGCTCAGCGGACCACGCACCGTATGGACCACCGGCCGCATCACGCTTGATCCCGGCGCGCCGAGCATCATCCCGGGACAGGCGGAAATGCTATTCCAGATACGCGACGATGAACCCGGCGTGATCGATCGCCTGGAAAATCTGCTGCGGAGCCTGGCCGCAGAGGTTAGCGCGCACGGCCCCTGCGGCGTTGCGATAGAGCGTCTTCGCACCGGCGCCCCCGCCACGATGGATGCCAAATTCCAGCAGACCATCGAAGCCGCAAGCTTGGCCTTCGCCGGTGGCAGGTCTATCCGCATGCCTAGC
>VAZG01000387.1 GCA_005885285.1 Alphaproteobacteria bacterium
ACGCGCAGGTGAATGACCGCGATCAAGACGACATAGGCCGTCAGCGCGGAAGGCAGCGTCAGGATCGGTTCGCGTGGAGCCTCCGGCGGGACTTGTGGCGGCAGTTCCGGCGGCGTTTCTGTGGCAGATTCCATGAGCAGCGGCTGATGCGGGCGCGATGGACCCAGATAGGCGGCTTTGAGCGGCTTGTGCAAGTGCACAACAGCAAAGAAACCGGCGCTGAAGATCCAACGAAAAAAGGAGGGCTCTGAGAAGCCCTCCTTTTCCGTGCCGGTCTTTCCGCGCCAGACAGATGGGTAATTCCCACCCTTCCCCGCGCGACGACCAAACTCTGTTTGACGCAGCCTGTGCAATCCTACCGCCGGCAACCTGGAGCGAAACCGGCGAGCCATACAGCGTGCGAGAGACTATCAGCCTCGCCTTACGCGCCAAGCCCGTAGTTAACTTAACGTTAACGCAGCAAAGGCGGCGCCGACCAAGCGCAAATGCCGCTTCGGCATGGACGCTGCAAGGCCCCTCCTGCACAACAGCAAAGGGAATGTGCGTGCGCGAAAGCGGGACAGATCTGTCCTACCGAGCGGTGCGCGGGGTGAGATTAGCGTATGAAACATCCGTCGAACCGGGAATTCTTTGCGTATTGGGACGACAAGCGCGGCGATTCGCGCGCTCCCGAGCGCAGCGATATCGAGCCCGGCGCCGTGCGCGAGCTGCTCGGCGACATCTTCGTGCTGGCTTACGATCGCGATGCCGGCTATCCCTTCCGCGTCGCCGGAACGCGCGTTTGCGCGCTGCTCGGCCGCGACCTCAAGGACCAGAGTTTTTCCAGTTTGTTTGCGGCGGACAGCCGCCGCGAAATCGAGGATATCATCGGCTGCGTCGCCGAAGAGATGCTGGCAGCAGTCGCCGGCGTCAGCGCGACCTCGGAAAACGGCTCGCTCGTGCATCTCGAATTATTGCTGTTGCCGTTCAACACCCCCGCTCACTCGCCGGTCAGCCTGACGGGGCTCCTGGCCCCGTTCGAACGCGAGCTGACCACGCTGCGCGATTTCAGGCTGACGTCGTGGCGCTATCTGCACCGGCCGGAGAAACTGGTCCCGCGGACCCTGCGCAAGCTTGCGATCGCCCGTGGCTTCATGGTCTATGAGGGCCTGCGCTAAACTCGGCAAGCACTTGGCAGGCCAGCACTTGGCAGGCGAGCACTTGGCCCGCTGACGGGCGCCCGCGATGCTGCTATGATCCTAAAAAAGATCATCGCAACGGGAGCATCGCCATGGACGCCGTGACGCCGAAGGGTTCCGAGACCGCCGACCGCCATTCCCACGTCGTTCGGCCTGACAGCATGGCGTGGCAACAGACCCGCTTTCCCGGCTGCGAAGCCAAGACGCTGCTATTCGATCGCGCAACCGGGCTGATGACGGCGCTGATGCGGTTCGCTCCGGGTGCGGTGCTGCCCGACCACGAGCATGTCAATATCGAGCAGACCTACGTGCTGGAGGGCAGCCTGGTCGACAAGGAAGGCCCGGCGCAGGGTATCGAATGCAAAGCCGGCGAATTCGTCTGGCGCGAGGCCGGCAGCCGGCATGTGGCATGGTGTCCCGAAGGCGGCTTGATGCTGGCGATCTTCCAGATCCCCAACAAGTTCTTCGAGGCCGACGGCCGGGTCGTTGATGCTTCCGGCGCGGACTGGGACGAGACCTGGGGGCATACCAAGGATTGAGCTATTCCACCAATTCCGGCCACGGCACGATGGTGGACTTCACCGTCTTCATCGCCATGGCGTCCCCGACTGCCCGCGCGACGCCCTCCTCCGAGAACGGATAGATCGTCTGCATTTCGAGCCAGGGATATTTGCCGCGCGCGCGGTAGAGCATATCGACGCCGAGCGGCAGATCGTTACCGGTAAAGCCCCAGGAGCCGAGCACGTTGACATCCTTGGTGCAGATGCGATGCCACGAGGTCTCTATCGAGCCCGCGTCGGTGAACTGACCCATCTCGACATAGGTGCCGCCGTCGCGCAGCATTTCAATCCCTTCGGGACCCGCGGTCGGATGGCCCGAGCAATCCATCACGAGGTCGGCGCCGAAGCCGCCGACGATGTCGCGTACTTTTTTGATGCGCTCTTCCGGCGTCTTGAAGTGCTCGATATCGATGGTCGCCTCGGCGCCGAATTTTCGCGCGAGATTTAGCCGCGGCGTCTCTGGCGCTCCGACGCAGATCACGCGACCTGCGCCCATTTCCTGCG
The DNA here is from genome assembly GCA_005885285.1 of Alphaproteobacteria bacterium. Classification (GTDB taxonomy): domain Bacteria; phylum Pseudomonadota; class Alphaproteobacteria; order Rhizobiales; family Xanthobacteraceae; genus Bradyrhizobium. Next base: position 2,243 of record VAZG01000387.1, read on the forward strand.
CGGCTGCAACCGCGAGAATTCCGATCGGGCCGGAGCCCTGGATCACGACCGTATCGCCCCAGGAAAATCCGCCCGCGCGCGTGGCGCGATTGAAGGCGCGGATGCAGGAGGTCAACGGCTCCGACAGCGCGCCAAGCCGCAGCGACATGTCGTCGGGGAGCTTGTAGATCTTGGTGCCCGGCAGCATGTCGAGATCGACATAGACATATTCGGCAAAGCCGCCCCACAGATGCGGCGCCTTGTCGAAGCCGAGGTAGCGGCCGTAATAGACCGGCGTCAGGCACTTGTTGGCGCTTTGCGGATAGTGGATGCAGTAATAGCAGCGGCCACACGGCATCAGCGGCGGGATCATCACTTTCGATCCCACCGTCAGCGGCTTGCTCATGAAATCTTCGGTGAACTTGGAGCCGACCTCGACCAGCATACCGCCGATCTCGTGACCGAGCGTGAACGGCCAAGGCAATTGTCTCGGCCAATGTCCTTTCAGGATATGCAGATCAGTGCCGCAAACGCCGCAGGCGCCGACCTTGATCAGCGCCGCTTTGCTCGGAATTTTCGGCCATGGCACGGTGCGGATGACGGGCTGCGCGCCGGGGCCGTCATAGGTGCAAACCCTGATCTGTTCCATGAGGTTTCCTTAAGGCCCTTTGGCATTGGTTGATTGAATCTGCGCGGGCGGAAGCGAGCCTAAGTGAAGCGAACAAAGATGCCAACCTGAGTGCCGTCATTCCCGGGCGCGCGATAGCGCGAACCCGGAATCTCGAGATTCCGGGTTCGCTTCGCGCCCCGGAATGACGGCACTAAGAGGCGGTTGACATGCCGACGCCGCCGTCTGAGCTTTGCGCGAATTTCAACTCGGGAGTGAGGCGTTGCGCAATCGCTGGGGCATTCTTGCCGTCTTATTCGTCGTACGCCTCACCATCGCTTTTCAATTTCAAAGTGTCGCGGCCGTGGCGCCGCTGCTTGGTCACGATTTCGGCGTCACCCTTGCCGAGATCGGACTCTTGATCGGCCTGTATTTCACGCCGGGCGTGGCGCTGTCGTTGCCGGGTGGCGCGATCGGACAAAGGTTCGGCGACAGGGCAACCGTGCTCGCAGCGCTCGCGCTAATGCTCGCCGGCAGCCTTGCGATGGCCCTGACCGATTCCTGGAACTGGCAGATTGCGGGGAGGCTCGTCGCGGGCGCCGGCGGCGTGCTGCTCAACGTGCAGCTCACCAAGATGGTCGCCGATTGGTTCGCGGGGGATGAAATCGCTACTGCGATGGCGATCTTCGTCAATTCCTGGCCGGCCGGCATCGCGCTCTCGCTGCTAACGCTGCCCCTGATCGGCACCGCCCACGGCGTCGGCGCGGTTCATCTTGCCGTGGCCGCGCTGATGGCATTGGGAATCGTTCTTGCCGCCGGATACCGGCCGCCGTCGAGCGCCGCGACCGCCGCCACATCGTCGGTTCGATTCGACTTCCATGCGGCGATGGCGGTCACGGTCGCCGGTCTGATTTGGGGTTTGTTCAATGTCGGCTTTGCAACGATCTTCAGTTTCGGGCCCACGATGCTGGTCGAACGCGGCTGGTCGATCGCACCAGCAGGATCGGTGATCAGCATCGTGCTGTGGGTTTCCCTGTTCAGCGTTCCCTTCGGCGGGTTTGTCGCGGACCGGATGAAGCGGCCGCAGACCGTTCTGGTCGTGGGCTGCATGATATTCGCCGGTCTGATGCTGGTCTTCTCGCACAGCGGAGCGGTGATCGCATCCGTGATCGCGCTTGGATTGATCAGCGGACAACCAGCCGGGCCGATGATGAGCCTTCCGGCAGGCGTGCTTCAGCCTATGACCCGCGCGATCGGCATGGGGCTGTTCTACACGGTATATTATGCCGCCATGATGCTGGGGCCGATCGCCGGCGGCGCCTGTGCCAAGTGGGGCGGCAGCGCCGCCGCGGCATTCGACTTCGGCGCCGTCGTGCTCGTGGCCTGCCCGCTACTGCTGTGGGTGTTCAATCGGATCGCGTCGAGGCGCGTAGAGCTGGCGTGATCGCTCGCACTTCATGCAACTTGCGCTAACCCCTCATTAACCTTGCTGGCCGTAGGGTCAAACGACACCGAGAAGCCCGTTGTCGGGTGGCACAGATGGCGTTGGCGCACAAGAAATCCTCCCTTCCGGCCGCCGAAGAGCGACGGCGCTTCCAGCGGGTCAAAGTCCACCTGCTCGGTCGCTATATGCTGCCGGACCGGCGCGAATTTCCTTGCCAGATCATCAATATGTCGCCGGGGGGCCTCGCGCTGCTGGCGCCCGGAATCGGCAATGTCGGCGATCGCGTGATCGCCTATCTCGACCATATCGGCCGCGTCGAAGGCAAGATCACCCGCATCATCGACAATGGTTTTGCGATGACTGTCGGCGCCACTGCCAGAAAGCGCGACAAGCTTGCCGCCCAGCTCACCTGGCTCGCCAACCGTGACATCCTCAATCTGCCGGAAGACCGCCGCCACGACCGCATCGTGCCGCGCAACCCGATCGCCATGCTGACGCTTGAGGACGGCACCAAAATGACCTGCCGGATCATCGACATGTCGCTATCCGGCGCGGCGATCGCCGCGGAAAGCCGCCCCCCGCTGAAATCCCTGGTCATGCTCGGCAAGGTCCAATCCCGCGTGGTGCGAAACCTCGAGGAAGGCTTTGCGATCGAGTTCGTCCACGCGCAGCACGCCGAGACACTCGAAGACAGCGTTACCGCGCGGTAAAGCGCCACCCACTCCCATTCCGCGTTTTTCCGGCCTAGGAGGCGGTATCCGCGTGACCGGATGCCGCCTTTTCCGCTTTGGCGCCCTCAGCCCCAAGGTTAATGCGCGGCGCTTTTACTGGCACAAGTGCCGCATCGACGGCCCGCCAAACCTTAATCCGTAAAATCTTATTCAATTGCAGTTGTTTCAAATTTTACTCGAATTCGATTCAAGTATAGATCGAAATAGCCGCTGGTTTTACCTGTATTCGTCTCAATTCTACTTGCCGTACTTAGCCGCGGCGCAAAGCCTTTGTGCGAAGTGTGGTCCCAACAAGAAAAACGGGGGCCACAATGTTCAAGCTCAGGGGGCAGGGAAAGGGATTGGCGGTTGTCGCCATCCTGATGGGGATGGCCGCGTCGGCGCGTGCCGGCGACGAGCGCATGCTCTATGCCAGCCTCGGCGACACCGCGCGCGCGCCGATCGGGTGGATCGAATTCTGTGCCGACAACGCGAGCGAATGCCGCGGCGGTACGTCAGAGCCGCGGGACATCGTGCTGTCGCAGACCGCATGGCGGGATCTGGTGAAGGTCAACCGCTGGGTCAACGAAACCGTCAAGCCGATGACCGATATGGAGCATTGGGGCGTGATCGAGAAATGGTCGTTGCCGACCGACGGCTACGGCGACTGCGAGGACTACGTGCTGTTGAAGCGCAAGATGCTGATCGACGCCGGCTGGCCGCGCGAGGCGCTGCTGATCACGGTGGTGCGCGACAAGAAGGGCGAAGGCCACGCGGTGCTGACGGTGAAGACCGACAAGGGCGAGTTCATTCTCGACAACCAGAACGAAAACGTCGTGGCCTGGACCGAGACCGGATACCGCTTCGTCAAGCGTCAGTCGCAGAGCGACCAGAACGTTTGGGTCTCGCTCGGCGACGGCCGCCCGGCAGTATCAACCGCCAGTGCCAAGGAGCACTAACAGGACCATCGACACGTAAGCAAAACAGGAGTTACGCGACCCGGTCACATCCCCACCCCTCCCCGTCCCAGACCGGATCGCGCGCGGCCAGCCCTCCCCCAAGGGCTGGCCGCAACTTTTTTGGGGCCTGCAAGTGCTGGATTTGTTGGGGTTTTTGCATCGCATGATGCCGCAACAGCGCAGAACGATGCATGAACCGTGCAGGCCGACGCGTGGAAAATCCGTGGAATTTGTTTACCGGCCGTTCGCGCCCGGTCCGCTGGGTTGAGCCGAGGCTCGATTGACGCTTCAATCGCGCCATGTCCCCTGCCCTCACCCCCAAGTATGACTACATCGCCTACATCGATGAATCCGGGGACGATGGACTTAGGGCAGTAAAGCCTCGCACATTCCCAGGTTCTAGCGAATGGCTGATTCTGTCGGCGGTGGTAAT
>VAZG01000430.1 GCA_005885285.1 Alphaproteobacteria bacterium
CGCGCGCGCGGTCACCGAGATCTTCACCGAAGTGATCATCGCGCCCGATGCAACCGAGGAGGCCATCGCGATTGTCGCCGCACGGCGAAACTTGCGCCTGTTGCTTGCGGGCAGCCTGCCCGATCCGCGCGCGGCGGGGCTGACCGCCAAGACGGTGGCCGGTGGACTTCTGGTGCAGAGCCGCGACAACGCCGTCGTCGACGACATGGCACTGAAGGTCGCAACCAAGCGCGCGCCCACGGAGGCCGAGTTGCGCGACCTCAAATTTGCCTTCCGCGTCGCCAAGCACGTCAAGTCCAACACCATCGTCTATGCCAAGGATCTTGCGACCGTCGGCATCGGCGCAGGACAAATGAGCCGGGTCGATTCCGCGCGCATCGCCGCGCGCAAGGCCCAGGACGCGGCCAATGAATTGAAGCTCGCCGAGCCGCTCACCAAAGGGTCGGTGGTCGCATCCGACGCGTTCTTTCCGTTCGCCGACGGCATGCTGGCGTGCATCGAAGCCGGCGCCACGGCGGTGATCCAGCCCGGCGGTTCGGTGCGCGACGACGAAGTGATCAAGGCCGCCGACGATCACGGCATCGCCATGGTGTTCACCGGCGTGCGGCATTTCAGGCATTGAGGGAGTCGTCATTCCGGGGCGCGCGCACGAACTCGTGTCTACCCGAGTTCGTCAAATATCATTGTCCAAGTCGGCAACAGCCGACTTGGATGCGAACCCGGAATCTCGCGCCACATCACCTCGAGATTCCGGGTTCATCGCTCCGCAATGCCCCGGAATGACGGTGCCCTCACCCTCGCAAGCAGCGCCAATCCGACGACGAAGAACAGCACGATCGTGGCCATGCCGGCCTTCTGGCTATTGGTCACGGCCGTCACGATGCCGATCAACAAGGGGCCGATGAACGAGGTAACCTTTCCGGTCAACGCGAACAGGCCGAAATATTGCGCGATGCGATCCTTGGGCGCCATGTGGATCAGGAGTGTGCGCGAGGCGGCCTGCAACGGTCCGCCGGCCGCGCCGATCAGACAGCCCAGCAAGAGATAGGCGCGTTCCGCCGCGGCGGCGAACAATGTCTCGCCAGGTTCGGGAGGCGCGACCTTGATGAACAGGATCTGCTCCCTGTCCACCAATAGGATCGCGACGATTGATGCGAGCAGGATCATCATGCTGCCTGATATCACGCGTTTCGGCCCAAGCTTGTCGTCGAGCTTGCCGCCAAGCCAGGCGCCAAAGGTTCCGGCGATCGCCAGGATGATGCCAAAGGTGCCGATCCGGATCGTATCCCAGCCGAATGTGCCGGCGGCATAGATGCCGCCAAAGGCAAACAGCGACACCAGGCCGTCGGTGTAGATCATGTTGGCGAGCAGAAAGGCGGCAAGCGATTTTTGCTTCGGCAATTCGCGCAACGTTTGCTTCAGCTCGATCAGCCCTTCGCGCAGCGCGTCGCGAGGGCGGCGCTTCGCCGGGTAATCCGGCGTCAGCAGGAACATCGGCAGCACGAAGATGATAAACCAGATGCCGGTGAGCGGGCCCGCAATGCGGTCACCCTGATGGGTAACGGGATCGAGGCCGAACAGCGGCTTCAATCCGAACAGTGTGCGCCCGCTCTCGGGATTTGCCGCCAGAAAACCGAGCACCAGCACGAGGCTGAGGATGCCGCCGACATAGCCGGTCGCCCAGCCGGTGCCCGACAATCGCCCGATCCGATCCGGCGGCACCAATGTCGGCATCATCGCATTGTTGAATACGATGGCGAATTCGGCGCCAATGGTCGCGATGGCGTAGGCGAGCAGCAGCGGCGGAATCACGCTGGCGTCACCGGGCTTGCCGAACCACATCAGCGCGGAGCCGATCACCAGCAGGGCGCCGAATGCGGCGATCCACGGCTTGCGGCGGCCGCTCGCGTCCGCAATCGCCCCCAGCACCGGCGACATCAGCGCGATCATCAAGCCCGCCGCAGCGGTAGCAAAACCCCACAGCGATTGCCCGCTCGCGGCGTCGGAGGCCACATGGGTGACGAAATAGGGCGCGAACACGAAGGTGGTGACCAGGGTGAAAAAAGGCTCCGCTGCCCATGCGAAGAAAATCCAGCTGACAACGGCCGCGCGCGGCGGATAAATCGGCCGTATTTCAACGTGGGCGTCTGCGGTCATGGTCGTCATGAAAAAATATCCTTCAAAATCACGCCGACGCGTTTTGCCTGTTGCAGCGAAAGCCATATAGCATTCGCGGCGACGATACCCTTCTCGTATTTGCCGACGCTGGATGGCGTCCCCTCGCGGCGGAATTTTGATGATCTCGTTGATAACTGACCGGCGCAAGATTCTCGCGACAATCGCGCTGGTGGTTGCCTTTATTGTGCCCGCCACGGCGCAAGAGCGGAGCCTTTACACCCCCGCCGCGGCCGATACCATCCATTCGATTGCCGCCGAACACGGCATGGTGGTGGCGCAGGAAAAAATCTCTGCCCGCGTCGGCGCCGGCATCCTAAAGCAAGGCGGCAACGCGGTCGACGCGGCGGTGGCCACCGGATTCGCCATGGCGGTGACCTATCCGCGCGCGGGAAATATCGGCGGCGGCGGATTTATGGTGATCCATTTGCGCGAGCACGGCCACGAAATGGCGCAAGACGTCGCGATTGACTATCGCGAGACCGCGCCGCTCGCGACCACGCCGGAGATTTTTCTAGGGGCCGACGGCAAACCCGACAATGCGAAGTCGCGGGATTCCGCGCTCAGCATCGGCGTGCCCGGCACCGTTGCGGGATTGGCCCTGGCGCTGGAGAAATATGGCTCTGGCAAGTTCACGCTCGCGCAGCTGTTGCAGCCGGCGATCGAGCTGGCGCGCGACGGCTTCGTCCTTACCGACGACATGGCCGATACGCTGCCCGCATTCTACCGGCGGCTGGCGCGCTGGCCTGCGTCCGCAAGGATATTCTCCCGCCCCGACGGCACCGCACTGCGCCAGGACGACACCCTGATCCAGACCGATCTGGCGACAACGCTCACGGCGATCGCCGAACAGGGGCCGCGCGGATTCTACCAGGGACCGGTTGCGGAAAAGCTGGCGATGGCCGTCCGCGAAGCCGGCGGCATCATCACCGCCGACGATCTGAAATCATACCAGCCCACCATCCGCAGCCCCGTCCACGGCACCTATCGCGGTTACGACATCGTCTCGATGCCGCTGCCTTCTTCCGGCGGCACGGTGCTTTTGGAAACGCTGAACATCCTCGAAGGCTTTCCGCTTGCGGAGATGAAACAGGGCTCGGTGGCTTCGTTGCATCTGCTGATCGAGGCGATGAAGCGCGCCTACGCCGATCGCGCGCGCTACCTCGGCGATCCCGCCTTCATCAACGCACCGATCTCGGCGCTCCTAGCCAAAGACTACGCCGCCAAGCAGCGCGCCAGCATCGACCCCGAGCGGGCCACGCCGGCGGCCGATATGGCCTCGGCCAGGCTGCCGCGCGAAGGCAGCAACACCACGCATTTTTCCGTGGTCGACGGTTTTGGCAATGCGGTCAGCAACACCTATACGCTGAATTTCCCCTATGGCGTCGGCCTGGTTGCGGAGGGCACCGGGGTGCTGCTCAACAATGAGCTCGACGATTTCACCGCGGCGCCCGGCGCCTCCAATGCGTTTGGCCTGGTCGGGTTCGAGGCCAATCTGCCCGGCCCCGGCAAGCGGCCGTTATCCTCGATGTCGCCGACCATTGTCCTCAAGGACGGCAAGCCGATACTGGTGACGGGCTCGCCCGGCGGCAGCCGCATCATCTCGACCGTGCTGCAGGTGATCGTCGACGTGCTCGATTATCATATGGATGTTGCGGCCGCCGTCGCAGCGCCCCGGCTGCACCATCAGTGGCTGCCGGATGAGGTGCGGACTGAGCGCGGCTTCGATGGCGAAGTTCTCGCGGGGCTCAAAGCGAGGGGCCATCATATCGTGGAACCGATGGGCCAGACATCAGCCAATTCGATCGCGATCAATGATAGCGGCCTGCTTGGCGCGCCGGATCCCCGCACCCGCGGCGCGGAAGCGGCGGGACAATAGGCCCTCGCCGGCAAGGCAATCCGATTTGCCAGATGACAGCGCCGCCGATCCGCGCCAATTTGGCAACGCGCCGGTGGCCCTGCGGAAACAGCCGGTCAATAAACTCTCCCGGGAGAAACGATCATGGCTACGACCGAGCCGATTGAAGTCGCTTCGATAGAAGACACCAGCCTGCTCGCTTTTTATCGCGACATGAACGCGCCCGAGCGCCACACCTTCTGGGCTTGCGCGTCGGGATGGGCGCTCGACGGCATGGACTTCCAAATCTATCCGCTGGTGGTCGGCACCATCATCACGCTGTGGAAGGTTGATCCCGGCACCGCAGGCCTCGCCGGCACGGTGACGCTCTTATCCTCCGCGGTGGGCGGCTGGCTCGGCGGCTATCTGGCCGATCGCATCGGCCGCGTCAGGACGCTGCAGTTCACGATCCTCTGGTTTTCGTTCTTCTCGCTGATTTGCGCGGTCGCGCAGAATTTCGATCAGCTCCTGATCGCGCGAGCGCTGCTTGGCCTCGGCTTTGGCGGCGAATGGGCCGCCGGCGCGGTGCTGATGGGCGAAGCGATCCGGCCGCAATATCGCGGCCGCGCTGTCGGTTCGGTGCAATCGGGCTGGGCGGTGGGTTGGGGCCTTGCGGTGTTGTCGCAGGCGATCCTGTTCTCTTACCTCCCGGCGGAAAGTGCGTGGCGGTGGATGTTCGCCGTCGGCGCGCTGCCGGCGCTGCTGGTGTTTTACCTGCGGCGCTACGTCACCGAGCCGGAGATTGCCGCAGCCACCCGCGCCAGCCAGATCGCGTCGCGCGACCGGCCTCCGCTGTGGGAAATCTTCTTGGGTCCGATTCTCAAGACCACCGTCCTGGCGTCGCTCATGGTGACGGGGTGCCAGGGCGGCTATTACGCGATCACGTTCTGGGTGCCGCGTTTCCTCACTACCGAACGCAAGCTCTCGATCGTCGGCTCAACCGGCTATCTCGCGGCGCTGATCGTCGGATCGTTCGTCGGTTATCTCGTGGGCGCCTGGCTCGCCGACCGCATCGGCCGCCGCAACCTGTTCCTGATCTTCTCGCTCGGCGCCATCGCCGTGGTGTTGCTCTACACGCAGTTGCAGTTGACGAACGAGGTGTTGTGGGTGCTGGGCTTCCCGCTCGGCTTCTTCGCATCGGGCTATTTTTCCGGCGTCGGCGCGTTCCTGACCGAACTTTATCCGACAAGGCTGCGGGGCTCCGGCCAGGGCTTTTGCTACAATTTCGGCCGCGGCATCGGCGCGCTGTTCCCGTTCCTGGTAGGCGCGCTTTCAGCGACCACCTCGCTCGCCGACGCGATCGCAATCTTTGCGGTCGCGGCCTATGGCGTGTTCTTCCTCGCCGCCTTCGCGCTGCCGGAAACGCGCGGCCGGGTTCTGCACGCCGACGCTTGAGCATGATCCGGAAAAGTGGGTACCGGTTTTCCGAAAAAGATCATGCTCGAACAAAGACACGGCAAGCGTTCGGGGCGCGAGGGATGGTTTCGCGGAAATGGATCGCCGGCGCGCTGGCCCCGGTTGCTCTGGCAGCGGCGGCCGCGGCCACAACCATCGTCAGGCCTGACCGCGCCGTTCGCGTCGCGACCGGCTATGTCGCCCATAACGTCTGTTCCAAGACTTTCGTCTCCGGCTTCGATCCGCAAATCGTGTTTGCCGAGACGATCGAGCGCGACGGCATTCGCCGGCTGCGCCCGCTGTTGCGCTACCATCTCGATCGCACAGCAAAGATCGTCGAGGCGTCGGTGGCGGGACTGTTCGCCAGCCGCGCGGCGTTCCATGAAGGCTTCGGCTGCGTGATGCTGCTTGGGCCAGAACAGCCCTATCTGCTCCGCAGCGATATCGAGGCCCTGAAAAAGGCCAGGACGCCGCCGCTATTGCCTGAGATTGCCGGTCCCGCGGTGGTCGAGCCGAGCGATCCCGCCTTAAAGGCCGCGCTCGACCACGCCTTCGAGGAGCCGGAGGCGCCGCCGTTGCGCAGGACCAAGGCGGTGGTCGTGGTGCGCGACGACCGCGTTATTGCCGAGCGCTATGCCGACGGTGCCGGCATCGACACGCCGCTGCTTGGATTTTCCATGACCAAGTCGGTGATCAACGCGCTGATCGGCACCATGACCGAGCAAGGGCTCGTCAGCCCGTCGATCCCCGCGCCGATACCGGAATGGCGCGCCGCATCCGATCCGCGCCGAGAGATCGAAGTCGAGCATCTGTTGCGGATGACTACCGGTCTTGCACTCGATGAGACCAACAGCGGTTTCGACCCTGCAAGCCAGATGCTCTATTTGCACAACGATATGGCCGGTTTTGCGGTGCAGGCTCCGCTGGTCGTACCGCCCGGCACGCGCTGGGTCTATTCGAGCCCGACCACGCAGGTGTTGGCGCGCATCATCCGCGATGCCGTCGGCGGACCCGAACAGACACTGGCGTTCGCGTGGCGGGAGCTGTTCAACCCCCTAGGGATGCGCGATGTGACGCTCGAGTTCGACGGCGCCGGCACGTTGCAAGCATCGACCTACATGCTGGCGAGCGCGCGGGACTGGGCGCGCTTCGGCTTGCTTTATCTCCATGACGGCGTGCTGGCGGGGAAACGCATTCTGCACGAAGACTGGGTGGATTTTTCCGCGGCCGCCACCCTCGACACCGACTACGGCGCCGGGTTCTGGACCAACCGCAGCGAGCACAGATTTGCCAAAGCTCGGGTGCGGCTCGGCGTTCCCCGCGACGCCTTCTTTGCCTCCGGCGATCTCGGCCAGCGGGTCGCGATCATTCCCTCGCAACAGATGATCGTGGTTCGCCTCGGCGATGCCACCGATCCCACCGGCGACATGCGTGGTTTCGCACGGCTGGTCAAGGAGGCGATCGCGGCGACGCAACAGTAACTTCTTCTCCCTCTCCCGCTTGCGGGAGAGGTGAAAACTCTCACCGCCCCACCGTGTACGGCCCGCCCTTCTCCAGCGCCCGCGTATAGGCCGGACGTGCGTGAATGCGCTCCAGAAACGCCATCGCCCTGGGATAGCCTTGCTCGAGGCCGCCCCGCGCGGCCGCCGCTTCCAGCGGAAAGCTCATCTGAATGTCGGCGGCGGTGAACTCATTGCCGGCAAACCACGGTCTGTTGCCGAGTTCGCCTTCCCAGAACGCCATGTGCTGCTTGAGCTGCGGATTGACCAGCGTGCTCAGCGCCTGGTTGGAAACCTTGCGCACCAGTGGCCGCAGCAGCGCCGGCGCGCGCTTCGGCATCAGCGTGAACAACAATTTCAGCAGCAGCGGCGGCATTGCCGAGCCTTCAGCATAGTGCAGCCAATAGGTGTAGCGCAGCCGCTCCGGCGTGTTTGGCGGCGGGATCAACCGGCCGTTGCCATAGGTGCCGATGAGATATTCAATGATCGCGCCGGACTCCGCGATGGTGTTGCCGTTGTCGGTGATAACAGGCGATTTGCCGAGCGGATGGATCGCGCGCAATTCCCTGGGCGCGCGCATGTCGGGCTGGCGCTGATAGCGCACGATTTCATACGGCACGCCCAGTTCTTCCAAGAGCCACAGCACGCGCTGCGAGCGCGAATTGTTGAGATGATGAACCGTCAGCATTGGCGTCCCCCCGCGACGGCGCGTCGCGCGGCGCTTGGTGCCAGCCGGGCGCAGGAAAGTCGAGACGCGTGGGCGTGGCATATTTTACCCGGGTCTTATTGACATGAACAAATTACCCGGGTAAATTAACTCGAATACCGGAGATCAAGTTATCCAGATGACTCAAGCTGTTTCCCCATCCTTCACGGCCTTCGTGGGCCATCAGCGGCTGGTATCAGGTTCACTGGCCGAGGTTGCACTCGCCGTGATGAAGGCGTCGAAGAAGGCTGACGCAAAGCCCCTCGTGATCTTTGACGATGCCAACGGCCGGTCGATCGACCTAAATCTCCGCGGCACCGAGCGAGACGTCGTTGCGCGCTTGCCGCAAGCGCCCTCGAATCTGGAAGCACCCGCCGACGACTGTTCGGCCGCGGAGCCGCGCGGGCGCGGGCGGCCCAAACTCGGTGTCGTCGCCCGCGAGGTGACCCTGTTGCCACGGCATTGGGAGTGGCTCGGGACACAGCCCGGCGGCGCGTCGGTGGCATTGCGAAAGCTGGTTGAGGAGGCGCGTCGCGCGAGCGGTGATCGTGATCGGCGCCGTGCCGCAACCGAGGCGGCCTACCATTTCATGTCGGCAATGGCCGGCGATCTGCCGGGTTTCGAAGAAGCTTCGCGGGCCTTGTTCGCGGACGATCGGCGGCGCTTTGCAGGTCTCATTGCCGGCTGGCCCGCCGATATCCGCGACCACATCGTCAAGCTCGCCTTCAGCGATCACGCCGCCGGTTGATCCGATGCAGGCGAGCCGCTAGGTTGGTTGGAATGATAGAGATCATATAAGAAGCCGCGATTCCAGGGAGTCCGCCGTGAGTCCACGCCCGCAATTCCTGTTCGATTTTGGCAGCCCCAACGCCTTCCTGAGCCATGAAGCGATTCCGGCGATCGAAAACCGTACCGGCGTGAAATTCGAATATGTGCCGATCCTGCTCGGCGGCGTCTTCAAGGCCACCAACAACAAATCGCCTGCCGAGACGCTGGCCGGCGTCAAGAACAAGCGCGAATTTCAGGCCATCGAGACCGAACGGTTCATCAAGCGCTTTCGCGTTCAGCCCTATGTCTGGAATCCGTTCTTTCCGGTCAACACCCTCGGCCTGATGCGTGCCGCGGTTGCGGCGCAGTTCGAGGGCGTGTTCGAAGAATATGTCGAAGCGGCCTTCCACCACATGTGGCGGGAGCCGAAGAAGATGGACGACCTCGAAGTCGCGGCGAAGGCGCTGTCCGCATCCGGCGTCGACGGCGCAAAGCTGCTCACGCGCGCGCAGGATGCCGATGTCAAGGCCAAGCTGATCGAAAACACCCAATCGGCCGTCGAGCGCGGCGCGTTCGGCGCGCCGACCTTCTTCGTCGGCAACGAGATGTTCTTCGGCAAGGAACAGTTGCGCGAGGTCGAGGAAATGGTAGTAGCGAATAGCAAGTAGTGGCGAATAGCGAATAGGGAGTAGCGAATAGGATCTTCTATTCGCTACTCACTATTCGCTTGCCCATCAAAACAAACAAGAAGAAGGAATCTTCGAATGCGCGTTCTCGTGGTCGGGGCTGGCGCCATCGGCGGATATTTCGGTGGCCGGATGCTGCAGGCAGGAAGGGATATCACCTTCCTGGTCCGCCCGCGCCGCGCCGCAGAGCTTGCGAGCGCGGGCCTTGTGATCAAAAGCTCGAACGGCGACGTGACGCTGCCAAATCCACCGGTCGTGCAGGCGGACACGCTGAAGGAAAAATTCGACGTCGTGCTGTTGAGCTGCAAGGCGTTCGATCTCGACGACGCCATCAAGTCGTTCGCGCCGGCGGTCGGGTCGAACACTTCGATCATCCCGCTCCTCAACGGCATGCTGCACCTCAATGCGCTCGACGAGAAATTCGCCTACGAGCGCGTGCTCGGCGGTCTCTGCGCGATCGCGGCGACCCTCAACGAGGCGCGCGAGGTGGTCCAGCTGCAGCCGATGCAGTCGCTGACTTTCGGCGAACGCGACGGCAAGATGACCGATCGTATCCGCGCGATCGCTGAAGTCTTCGCTGGCGGCAAGTTCGGCTCGGTTGCGAGCGAGAACATCCTGCAGGAGATGTGGGAAAAATGGGTGTTTTTGGCCTCGCTCGCCGCCTCGACCAGCCTGATGCGCAGCTCCGTCGGCAACATCCTGGCAGCTCCCGGCGGCCGCGATTTCCTGCTCGGCATCCTCGATGAATGCAGCGCGATCGCGAAAGCCGGCGGTTACGCGCCCCGCGCGCCCTTCCTTGAACGCGTCACGGGCATGCTCACCACCGAGGGCTCGCAACTGACGGCCTCGATGTTCCGCGACATCAAGGCCGGCGCGAAAGTCGAAGCCGATCACGTCATCGGCGACCTCATCGTGCGCGGCGATGCGGCCAAGATTCCGGTGCCGAAACTGCGCACGGCCTACACGCATCTGAAGGTCTACGAGAAAGAGCGGGGCTAGAATACGCGCCCCGGCGAACGCCGGCGAAAGACCCGCTGACACGGCGGGCCTCCGTCAGACTTCAATGCGCTTCTTGAAAGAAAATCTGGAGCGGGCGAAGGGGCTCGAACCCTCGACCCCGACCTTGGCAAGGTCGTGCTCTACCACTGAGCTACACCCGCATCCTGGATGGCGGCGATCGCTCGCCGGCAACGCCAGAGCTATGCCAAATGCGCACCACGAATGCAACAGTCCGAAGATGGTCAAATCACGCAATCGGGAGGCCCATTGGCAGCGAATCGCCCCTGAGATGCGTTCGAATCCCCTAATGTTCCGCCAAGACGGCTTCCTCGGAACCTTGGCGGCTCACTGCCGCGCGCAGGGATTCGAGCCATTTCGCAAACCAGCCGCGCAGCGTGCCGGTCAGCTCCTCGCTCTGGCTGGGCTCGCCCTCAAATGTCGCCCACCATTCGACAAAGGCGCGGTCGCCATCGACAATGGGCGTGATGCGCAACGTCGCCTGGAAACCGCTCATCGGCAGCGAGGGCGGGCCGCAGAATTCGTAGGTCTGCGAGCGCTCGACGTCGGACAACGCCAAAAGCCGCTGGCGGACGCGGCGCTCCTGATAGAGCACGTTCCTAATCGCGCCAACCGTGTCGCCGGATTTGCCGTCCTCGATCCGGCTTTCGCCGGCACCGCCAACCCAGACAGTATAATTGTTGAAATCGCGGACGATTTCCCAGATGTCCGCAGCCGGTTCTTCGAATACAGTGCTGTAATAGGCCTTTGCCATTTCAAGAACTCCTATTTGACGCCGATGCCCACCGACAATGGGCTACCGGACGGCGCATACCCACCCGATCTCCGATCAGGCGCCCACAGCGCCGCCCGGAACCAATTGAAAATCGCGGCCAAGCCGCCATTTAGATGAACGGAACACCTGAACCCGTGCGTGGGGCCGTGCTAGAACGGGCCCAATTCAAAAACACATCCGACGAGGATCCCGTGACGATAGTTGAGCAGGGCAGCGGACCGGCGCCCGATCTGATCAAGGACACCACCACGCAAACTTTCGTAAAGGACGTCATCGAGGAATCGAAACGGCAGCCGGTGCTGATCGATTTCTGGGCGCCTTGGTGCGGCCCCTGCCGCCAGCTCACGCCGGCCCTCGAAAAGGCGGTGCGTGCCGCCAAGGGCAAGGTCAAGCTCGTCAAGATGAACATCGACGAGCATCCGGCGATTCCGGGCCAGATGGGGATCCAGTCGATTCCGGCGGTGATCGCGTTCGTCAACGGACAGCCCGCCGACGGTTTCATGGGCGCGGTGCCGGAAAGCCAGGTCAATGCATTCATCGAGAAGCTGACCAAGGGTGTGCCGGCCGCGGGCGAACCCAATATCGCTGAAATCCTGAAAGAGGCCGAGGCCGTGCTCGCCGAGGGCGATGCGGCGACGGCGGCGCAGATCTATGCCGAGGCACTTGCGGTGGATTCCACCAACATCGCAGCCCTCGCGGGGCTCGCGAAATGCTACGTGACCACCGGCGCGATCGAGCAGGCCAAGCAGACACTGGCCATGGTAGCCGAAACCAAGCGCAATGACGCGGCGGTAAAGGCCGTGCAGGCCTCGATCGACCTCGCTGAGCAGGCGAGCGCGCTTGGGCCGGTGACCGAGCTGGAACAGAAAGTCGCCGCGAACCCGCAAGATCATCAGGCGCGATTCGATCTGGCGACCGCGCTGAACGCCATGGGCAAGCGCACTGAGGCCACCGAGCAGCTCTTGGCGATCGTCAAGCGTGATCGCAAATGGAATGACGACGGCGCGCGCAAACAGTTGGTGCAGTTCTTCGAGGCATGGGGCGGCACCGACGAGGCGACCGTGGAGGGCCGAAAGCGGCTGTCGACGATCCTGTTCTCCTAGAGCATGATCCGGAAAAGTGGGTACCGGTTTTCCGAAAAAGATCATGCTCAGACAAAATGATAGAGCGGGAAGACGATTCGAAGAAACGTCATCACGCTCCAGCGCGTATTCCGCAAAAGTAGACGCCGGCTTTGCGATAACAATACGCGCAAAATAGCGAGCCACTAACCACCGGGGCACGAGATGCCGATCAACGCCGAATACCGCGGGCCCGGCGAGCTCCCCGAAATCATTCCGGTGTTTCCGCTGCCTGGGGCGCTGCTGCTGCCGCGCGGCCAGATGCCGCTCAACATCTTCGAGTCGCGCTACCTCGCGATGGTCGACGACGCCTTGCGCGACGGCCATCGGCTGATCGGCATGATCCAGCCCGACGTCACCCATTCGCGCAACGAGGAAAAGCCGGCGCTGTTCCGCGTCGGCTGCGTCGGGCGGATCACCCAGCTTGCCGAATCCGGCGACGGCCGCTACATTCTCGAACTCACCGGCATTGCGCGCTTCAAGGTGGTCGAGGAAATGACCGTGCTGACCGCGTATCGGCAATGCAAGGTGGATTATTTCCCCTTTGTCGACGATTTCACCGCGCGCAAGGGCGAGGAAGCAGTCGACCGCGAGGCGCTCTTGGAAGTGCTGACGGATTTCCTCAAGGCCAACAATCTCAAAGTGGATTGGGAAGGCGTCGAAAGCGCCCCCAACGAGGCCCTGGTCAACGCGCTGGCGATGATGTCGCCTTATGGTCCTGCGGAAAAGCAGGCGATGCTGGAGGCGCCCGATCTCAAGACCCGCGCCGAAATCCTGATCGCCGTCACCGAAATGGACCTCGCCAAGAAGCGCACCAGCGGCGATCCGCCGCTGCAGTGAAGCTTTACATTACTAGCGATACCCGATTGGGCTGAGGGTCACCGGCTTCGGACTATGCGCGTCAGGACGGCATACGATCATGGATTTCCGTCATGCGCACGATACACGCATCTGCCAGCGACATCGGATAGTTTTGGAGCGGCTTGCATGGAACGGTGCGGATGATGAAGACAACGGTTGAAGTACCTGACGATCTGTACCGTCGCGCCAAGACGGAGGCGGCACTGCGCGGCCGCAAGCTCAAGGATCTGGTCGAGGAGGGGCTGCGGCTCGTGCTCGAAGCATCGCCTAAGGCGCGTGGGCGTCACAGTCTTGTAGGGCTGATGAGGCGCGCGCGGGGGGCGATTGACTCCGGAGTTCCAGACCTCGCTTCCAATCCCGAGCATCTCAAAGACTTCGGCCGCGATGACCGCTGCCATCGTTGATACGGAGCCGCTCGTTTTTTTGATCGGAGCAGAATGGAAGATTCAAGACGACCGCCCGGAATGGCGGCTTTGATCGGCCTGCCGCGTCAGCGCAATTTCCGTCGACCCCAAATAATGTGAACCGGAAACCACAGCGCCAGGAGACATCCGGCGGCGATGTGGATCCAGCTCATCCAGGGTCGCAGCGTTTCCGATCCGAGGTAATAAAGCCCGAACGCGGTCACGATCAGCACCGCATTGAAAGTGGCCATGAACGACCCCGAGATGCGATTTTTGTCGGCTCGCCAGGCGCGCAGCGCGTGCAGCGGGATGAGGGCGCCCAGCAAGAGCAGCGTCGCCATGGCAGCGCCGCCATGCACCATCAGCAGATAGGCTGCGGTCTGCTGCCAGACCTCGCCCGTGGAAAGCTCTTTTTGCCAATCGGCCATAAGCCATCCCGCGCCGGTCAGGAACAGGACCGCGAAAGCCGCGTAGATCGACCAACGAAATGAGGGTTTAAGCGGCAAGGTGGACTGCGTGATGCCAGTCGGGGGTGATACGAACGTCGCCGTCGCTGGAGATCAGCAGCGCACTGGCGTTGTGAAGCTCAAGCCATTCGATCGCCTCAGTCCCACAGATCATGACGATCTTTGTCAGCGCGTCGGCCATCATGCAAGACCCCGCGCGCACGGTCGCGCCGTCGATCACGTCAGTGGGTTTGCCGGTCGCGGGGTCGATGATCGCAGATCCGGTTGTTTCTGCCGAGGAAAGCAGATCGAAGCGGCGCGCCGTGGAGGCCAGCGCCTCATCGGTGATCTCGACACGGCACATCAAGCGGCGCGGATCGCGGGGATGGCGGATGTGAATCGTTTGCGGCTCTCGTCCGAATGCGGCGAGATCGCCGCCAGCATTCACAAGCCCGCTGGCCAAGCCGAAGCCGCGCAGCACCTCCAGCGCGCGGTCGACCGCGAAGCCCTTGGCGATTCCGCCGAGGTCGATCCTGACGTCACGATGTCCAAAGCGGACCATTAGGTCTTCAAGCAGTTCGATGCTATCGAACAATCTCCCGTCGACTGCGGCTGGCGGATCGCCGTCCGGCCGGGGCAGCAACCCCATGTTCTGCAACGTCGCCGCGATGGCAATATCGAATATGCCTTTCGACCGGCGGTGCAGCTCGACGGCAGCTTCCAGGACCCTGAAC
>VAZG01000431.1 GCA_005885285.1 Alphaproteobacteria bacterium
GTGTGCACCTGACGCTCGACATGGCGGGACAAGCCCGTTTCGGCCCCGACGTCGAATGGGTCGAGAGAATCGACTATGCGGTGGATCCTGTCCGTGCCGAGCGATTCTATCCCGCGATCCGGCGCTACTGGCCGACGCTGCCGGACGGCGCGCTGATGCCGAGCTATTCCGGAATCCGGCCGAAGATCGTGCCGCCGGCCGTCGCTACCCAGGATTTTCTGATTCAGGGCCCAGCCGATCACGGCGTCGCCGGACTGATCAATCTGTTCGGTATCGAATCGCCGGGACTGACATCGTCGCTCGCGATCGCCGACCATGTCGGCGATCTCGCAGGCGCATGAAAAACCAGCGGCAACATTGCGCCGCAGCAAAAGGCGCAGCCCAACTCAACGCGCGAGCTGCGCTCGTGTTATTCGCAGATGATGTTACGCGAGTGTCGCTAGTGCAAGGTTTCGGCGCTTTGCTTCAGCCGCTCGATCTGGTCCTTAACCATCAATTTCCGGCGCTTTAATTCAACAATTTGCAGGTCGTCTGTTGAAAGGTGCACGAGAGCTTCATGCAATTCGTTTTCGAGAGTTTTATGTTTCCGTTCCAATTCAACGAGATGTGCCTGAATTGCCATTCGAAACCTCCTCGGTAGGATTTAACCCTCGGATTCGATCCGGACTACCAAGTCTACACAACTGGCATGCACTGTCGATGGGGATTGGAAATCGCGCTCTCATATTTGGCATCATGTGTAAGGATTCGTGAGTACGGAACCCGGGCTCCCGCGCCCTCGGTCCGTAAGGGTTTGCCGCCCATCCGAACCGCCGGATTGGCTTGCGGGCCGGGCTCGCAAGGGCGATATTCTCCACAGGGTTTGCACAGGCTTTCGCAACCCATCGCGTTTATCAGCTAACGTACATCATGACCGACGAAGATGAGCGCGAACTCCAGGCCGAACTCGCTCGGCTGCAGCAGGAGCACCGCGACCTCGACGCGGCGATCGACGCTCTGCATCAATCGCCCGCGCCCGATTTATTGCGGCTGCAGCGCCTGAAGAAACGCAAACTGCAACTGCGCGATCGCATTGCCTTCATCGAAGACCAGATCACGCCCGACATCATCGCGTGAACGCCAAATACGCCGCGCTCACCATCTGACTGGCCCCCGAGTAACGGTCTTGCGCAGGCATCAAGTCAGTTGCGGTATTCTTTCTCCCTTGACTTGTGTAGAACAAAAAGAGAACATGCTCCTCCGCCCATTTTCGAGTCCGGAGCCTTGCCATGAACCTTGTTAGGAGCCCTGCTGAGAGCGTTGTCCTTGCCACGTCCTCCACTTTCGACAACAGCCGCTACGAACAGGCCTGCG
Organism: Alphaproteobacteria bacterium; assembly: GCA_005885285.1. Classification (GTDB taxonomy): domain Bacteria; phylum Pseudomonadota; class Alphaproteobacteria; order Rhizobiales; family Xanthobacteraceae; genus Bradyrhizobium. The sequence goes on from VAZG01000431.1 coordinate 1,354, forward strand.
ATCAGGCGATCGCGATGTGCGATGGCAACCTGCGCAGCACCATCAAGGCGCTGATCATGGCGAACGAGTATCTGGAAGTGGAATTGCAGGAATTGCAGGCAGCAGTCGCTGCCGGCTGCGCGCCCTCTCAAGCGAGAGGCGACGCCGCATGATTGATCACCGGGAGAAGTCCAATCTGGAGCAGACCCAATCTGGAGCAAACCCATCTGGAGCAAACCATGGCCGATGTCACCTATTACGTCGCGCTGCCGTTCCTTGAGGACGACACCGGCGCGCCCGTCGCGGGCGCGGCGGAGGAATGCCAGAGTTCGTCTGCAGCACTCCGGCGCGCCGAGATCATGTCGAGGTCATCGGGCAATATCGGCGCGGTGGCCTTCAGCCGTACCGGCGATCCCATGATCGGCGAATTCAACGACGCCCGGCTGCTGCAAAAGTTCGGCAATGTGCCGGACGATCTCTCGCGACGCCGGCGGAGGCGCCTGCAGTGATCGTGCTGCCGCGAAAGTCGAATGCAAGCTGGTCGATCGCTTGCTCCAGCGAGGCCGCCTTGGCTTTGGCATCGGTTTCGCTGAGGTTCCACAACAACAGCGCGAACTCATCGCCGCCGAGCCGGCCAATCACATCGGATGAGCGCACCTGGCTTGACAGTACTGCCGTGATCGCCTTCAGCACCTGATCGCCGGCGGCATGACCATAGGCGTCATTGATCGGCTTCAAACGGTCAACGTCGAGCACGATCAGCGCCCCGCTGGCATGATAGCGTTTGATGTAGGCGATCGCGCGATGGAGCTCGCGCTCGAAGCCGCGGCGGTTGAGAATATCCAGCAGAAAATCGGTATCGGCGGACGCCTGCAACGCCTCGATCCGCCTCTCGGCCTCGGCCAATTGGATCTTAAGCCTGCGAATGGTCTGTTTGGCACCGTCAGCCGGAACCTGCGGCCGCCGCGCCGGCGCACTCCGGGCGGGCCCGAGCTTGCGCGGCGCCACGCCGTTCTTGCGGCGCTTTGCGGTTCTGGATGCGGTCGCCTTGGCTTTCTTCTTGCTAGGCATGGTGAAGACTTGCTTAAGAGGGGGCTTGCCGCGATTCACCAAGACAGGATAGTCCATTGCGGTCTCCTTGCCATGCCTTGCTGAAGTCGGGCCCGAACCTATAATCCGGCCTATGTTTTTGGATTCCTGAGAAGAATTGACCGCATGACCGCGCCCGTAGCCATCATCATGGGAAGCCAATCGGACTGGGAGACCATGCGCCATGCCGCGGAAACGCTGGCCGTGCTCGGCGTTGACTGCGAGAAGCGGATCGTCTCCGCGCACCGCACGCCGGAGCGGCTGTTCGCCTTCGCCAAGGGCGCCAGGGCCAGTGGCTTCAAGGTGATCATTGCCGGCGCCGGTGGAGCGGCGCATCTGCCGGGCATGACCGCGTCGCTGACCGAGCTGCCGGTGTTCGGCGTGCCGATCGAATCGAAGGCGCTGTCGGGCGTCGATTCGCTTCTCTCCATCGTGCAGATGCCGGCCGGCGTGCCGGTCGGCACATTGGCCATCGGCAAGGCGGGGGCGATCAACGCGGCACTGCTGGCGGCGAGCGTGCTCGCGCTCAACGATCCGGCACTGTCGGATCGGATCATGGCGTGGCGCAAGCAGCAGACCGAGGCGGTCAAAGAACGCCCGGAGGGATCGGCGTGACAGCCATCGATGCCTTAATCGCCAACCATCAGGTGAAACTGAAACCTGGCGACACCATCGGAATCCTCGGCGGCGGCCAACTGGGCCGGATGCTGGCGATGGCGGCGGCACGCCTCGGGCTGCGCTGTCAGGTGTTCTCGCCGGACCCGGATTCACCGGCCTTCGACGTGGTGCTGAACGCGGCCTGCGCGGAATACGCCGATGTCGAGGCGCTGGAGCTGTTCGCCAATGACGTCGACGTCATCACCTACGAATTCGAGAATGTCCCGGCAGCGGCGGCGTTGATCCTGGCGGCGCGGCGCCCGGTGCTGCCCAACCGGAAAATCCTGGAGACCACACAGGATCGGCTGGCGGAAAAGGATTTCGTCAAGCGTCTCGGCATTGGCACCGCCGATTATGCCGACGTCTCCTCGCCGGCGACATTGCGTGCGGCGATCTCACGGATCGGCCTGCCCGCGGTGCTCAAGACCCGCCGCTTCGGCTATGACGGCAAGGGCCAGGCCCTGATCCGCGAGGGCGACGATACCGATCACATTTGGGCGGAGATCGGCACCAAATCGGCGATCCTGGAGGCCTTCATCCCGTTTGAGCGCGAGATTTCGGTTATCGCTGCGCGCTCTGCATCAGGCGAGGTCGAGTGCTTCGACGTCACCGAAAACGAGCACCGCGACCACATCCTGAAGATCTCGCGGGCGCCGGCCGCGATATCGGATGCGCTGGCGGCACAGGCGCGTGACGTGGCGGGCAAGATCGCGACCGCGCTCGACTACGTCGGCGTGCTCGCGGTCGAAATGTTCGTGCTGGTGGACGACACCGGCCCCAAAATCCTGGTCAACGAGATTGCACCGCGGGTGCACAATTCCGGGCACTGGACGCTCGATGGCGCATCGATCTCGCAATTCGAGCAACACATTCGCGCGATCGCCGGCTGGCCGCTCGGCAAGCCGGTGCGCCACGGACCCGTGACCATGACCAACTTGATCGGGGACGAAATCCTCGAATACGAACAATGGCTCACAGTGCCGGGAGCGACCGTTCACTTGTACGGCAAGGGGCCGCCGCGGCCGGGCCGGAAAATGGGGCATGTGACGCTGGTCGACGGCAAACGAGCGAAAACGAGCTGATCGGCTGCGAAAGGTCGATTTTGCCGGCGCGAAAGCACATAATCGGTGCGTCCGCCGGTGGACAATTCCGCTTTTGTCTGATACATCCGCGCGCTCAAGTTAAGGGCCCGGCCTTTTCGCCAAGCCCGTTAGCTTTACCAGATTTTCACTCCGATCCACTGAAAGAGGATGCCGCGTGCAGGTTCTCGTTCGCGATAACAACGTCGATCAAGCCCTCAAGGCGCTGAAGAAGAAGATGCAGCGCGAGGGTATCTTCCGCGAGATGAAGCTCCGCGGTCACTATGAAAAGCCCTCCGAGAAGAAGGCCCGCGAAAAGGCTGAAGCCGTGCGCCGTGCGCGCAAGCTCGCCCGCAAGAAACTGCAGCGCGAAGGCCTGCTGCCGATGAAGCCCAAGCCGGTGTTCGGCGCAGGTCCCGGCGCCGAGCGCGGCGGTTCCGGCGGCCGTGGCGGTCCCGGCGCCGGTCCGCGCGGCATGCGCTGACGAATTTTTTCCTGGATCCGATCCAGGATCCGATCCAGAATGCGAATCGAAAACGCGGGCTTTTGGCCCGCGTTTTTGTTTTGATCAGAGCCGAACCGATTCTGGACTATTTCGCCGAGCTATTCGGCAGGACGGCGTGAAACATCGATTTCGCCGCCGACAGCACTTCTTCGGCAACATTCTTATGCGCGTGCGCCGCAGGATCGGTCGCGTCGGCATGCAAATCGAGCGGCGGCCGGGTCGGCGGCGGGATCTCGGCTGGCGGCGTCGGTCGGCTCGGGTCGATCCGCATATTGGCGGGGTAAGGCGGGTCGTCGGCCGTCGGCGTCGAGACCATGATTGGCGGCGGCAAAGGCTGGACCGACGGCGCGGACGCCGTGCGCGGCGTTTCCGCGGTGCGCGGTGTGTCCGGGGCACGGGCAGCCTCCTGCACATGCGACGAACCCTCGGTGGTGCCGCGCAGACGCTCGATCGCCGCACGCGCGAGATCATTGGCATCGCGTCGCTCATCGGAGGCGGCGGCCGGCTCTGTCGGTGGGCCCGTTACCGGCGCGGCGACAACGGGCGCAGCGACCTGCGGCGGTGTCGCCTTGGCAACCGCCTTCTCACGCGGCGCCGCCGGCTTGCGGCGCGGTTCGACCACGGGAATGCTCGCGGTCTCCGCGGGCTTGTCGGTGGATTTTTCGGCTTGCGGTTTTTCGGCTTGCGGTTTTTCGATAGCCGCCGCGGGTCCCTCGGACACCGTCTTCTCGATCATCGCCCGCTCAGAGATACCTTTGGCCTTGACTCCCGGCTGGGGGATGCTGGCGGACTCGGATGAGGTCTCGGCCGGCTTCGGCTCACCGCCGGACTCGGCCTTTTTCGGATCGGCTGAAGATACTGCTGCGGCCACCGGTGCGTCAGTGGGCTTTGCCGTGATGTAGTGGTTAACGATGTAGGCGCCGATGATGGTCGCAGCCACCGACGGCAAGATGTCCATCGCGAATTTCTTTAGGTAATTCAGCATAACCTACCACTCCCCGGCGCGATTTGATGGGGGAACTTTGAGGCGCATTGAGGGATCAACTGCGACGGATCGGTGGCAAATCGGTAAACGGCCATTCACGGTTTCAATTCGACTTCCAGGAACACGATCTCGGCCGCGGTCTCGTTGAGCACATCATGCTCGACGCCCGCCTTGCGAAAGTAGGATTTGCCGACCCCAAGCTGGGCCCTGGAGCGCTCTCCGCTGGGCGCCACGATGGTCATTTCGCCCGAGGTCACCGGAACGATCACGTAGTCCATCTCGTGAATGTGATGGCCGGTGGCGCTGCCGGGCGAAAGCCGCCATTCGGTGACGCGGACCTCGGGCGTGTCGACCTGAACCTCGGATTTGGCGCTCAGCATTGTCCCTCCCGTCCAGCTCACGGCACGAATTGCATGAACACGAAGACGGCGAATACCACCATGTGCACCAGCCCGAACAGGATGTTGGTGCGGCCGGTGCCGAAGGTGAGCATGCTCAGCATGAAGGTCAACAGCAACAGCACCATTTCCTGTGCATTGAGCCCGAGCACCAACTGCTTGTCGAGCGCATAGGCGGCCGCGGCGACGGCCGGGATAGTCAGGCCGATGGTCGCAAGCGAGGAGCCAAGCGCCAGATTGACGCTTTTCTGCAAGTCATTGCCGCGCGCGGCGGTGATCGCGGCGACGCTCTCCGGCAGCAGGATCAACAGCGCGACCAGTACGCCGGCGAACGAAGGCGGCGCGCCGAACAACGCTGTGCCGGCATCGACCACGAGCGAGAATTTCTTGGCAAGCAGCACCACCGCCAGCAGCGAGACCAGCAGCAATGCGATGCTCAGCGCCAGCATGCGGTTGGAGACGTGCGCGCCATCGTCGGCAATGCCGGCGGCTTCGCGGACGAAATAGTCGCGGTGCCGGATGGTCTGGGTGTAGAGGAACACGCCGTAGAGCAGCATGGTGACGATACTGACGAAACCGAGCTGCGCCGCCGAGTAGATCGGCCCCGGCGCGGTCAGCGTGTAGTTGGGCATCACCAATGTGATGGTCGCAAGCATGAACAGCATGCTCAAATAAAGGTTGGCGCCGGAGACCTGGAAATCCTGCTCGCGATAGCGAAGTCCGCCAATGAAGATGCAGATGCCGGCAAGGCCATTGCAGACGATCATGACCACCGCGAACACGGTGTCGCGCGCCAGCGTCGGGGGTTCGCCGATCCGTTGCGCGATCACCTCGGCATGATGGACGGCGGCGAACACTGTGCCGAACAGGATCACCAGCAGCACCAAGGCAAACAGCCAGCCGGCCACCGACGGCATGAAGGTATAGCCAAGCGCGGTGGCGCCAGCGAACAACAAGGCCGACAGCGCGGGGAACATCCACGCCGACGTCGGCATCGGGCCGGGCGCGCTCATGCGGTCCAATCCTTAAAGATCCACTGAAATGGACTATGCGTCAGACCGTAGCGCGTGTCAGCCTTTTACGGCGTTTATAAAACGTCGTGCAGTTTCGATCGCCCCGTAATCATCGAGATTGTCGTGCCCGCCTCCGGGAAACCGCACGAATTGCTTCGGCTCATGGGCGAGCGCAAACAGCCGTTCGCCAAAGGCGATCGCAATCACGGAATCATCGGAGCCGTGCATGATCAGCAGCGGGGCCGTGACGCGCGCAACGCGCTGGTCGGAGCGGAACGAATCCCGCATCAAAAACCGCACCGGCGCGAAGCGGAACAGCGCGGCGGCAATATCCGCTGCCGAGGTATAGGGAGCCTCCAGGATCAGCTTTCCGATCGGCTGCTCGGCCGCCAGCGCCACCGCGACCCCGGTCCCGAGCGAAAAACCCCAGGCGACGATGTTCTCGGCGGCATATCGCGCCGACGTAAACGCATAGGCCGCCGCGGCATCGCGCAGCAGCCCCTGCTCGCTCGGCTCGCCGCTGGAGCCGGCATAGCCGCGATAGGACAGCGCGACCAGACCGGTGCCGTCCGAAGTCATGTTCCGAAAGCTACCGACGCGGCCAGCGAGATAATCGCCGTTGCCGGGAAAATACAGGATCACGGCGTGGCCGGGCTTGGCCGGCACATGCCAGACGATGACCTTCTCGCCATCTTCCGTGGTGAGGACATGCTCTTCGGCTTCGCCAAAGCCGGCGGCCTGCGGCGTGGTCCGACCCACCGGCGGTATCGGAAACAGCAGCGAGCGCTGCTTGAAATACAGGACGGCAAGGCTGCCGAGATAGCCCACCACCGCAATGACGAAAATCCATTTCAGGACGGCCATGCAATCCCGTCCGCGGGCTTACATCCCCTTGACGATGTTCTCGGTCATCTTCTTGGCGTCGCCGAGCAGCATCATGGTGTTGTCGCGGTAGAACAAGGGATTGTCGATGCCGGCATAGCCGGACGCGAGCGAACGCTTGATGAACATCACGGTGCCGGCCTTCCACACCTGCAGCACCGGCATGCCGTAGATCGGGGACTTCTTGTCTTCTTCCGCCGCGGGGTTGGTGACGTCGTTGGCGCCGATCACAAAGGCAACATCAGCCTGCGAAAATTCGGAATTGATGTCCTCGAGTTCGAACACCTCGTCATAAGGCACGTTGGCTTCGGCCAGCAGCACGTTCATGTGGCCGGGCATGCGGCCCGCAACTGGATGGATCGCATATTTCACCTCGACGCCTTCCTTCTTCAGCACGTCGGTCATTTCGCGAAGCGCATGCTGCGCCTGCGCCACCGCCATGCCGTAGCCGGGCACGATGATGACCTTCTGGGCGTTCTTCATGATGAAGGCGGCGTCATCGGCGGAGCCGAGTTTGACGGGGCGCGCGTCGGCCGTCCCGCCGGTGGCCGCCGCGGTCTCGCCGCCAAAGCCGCCGAGGATGACCGAGATGAAGGAACGGTTCATCGCGTGGCACATGATGTAGGACAGGATCGCGCCGCTCGATCCGACCAGCGCGCCGGTGACGATCAGCGCCGAGTTGCCGAGCGTGAAGCCGATGCCGGCGGCGGCCCAGCCGGAATAGGAGTTCAGCATCGAGATCACGACCGGCATGTCGGCGCCGCCGATCGGAATGATCATCAGCACGCCGAGCGCCAGCGCGATGATGGTAATCAGCCAGAAGTCGAGCGCGCTGCCAGAGATCACCATGTGGACGATGAAGAACACCAGCGCGAGCGCCAGCGCGATATTGATGATGTGGCGTGCCGGCAAAAGGATCGGCGCGCCGCTCATGCGGGCCGACAGCTTGAGGAAGGCAATCACCGAGCCGGTGAAGGTCAGCGCGCCGATGGCGACGCCGAGCGACATCTCGACCAGGCTCTGCGCATGGATATGACCGGGCGTGCCGATATCGAAGGCCTCTGGCGCGTAGAACGCGCCGGCCGCGACCAGCACTGCCGCCATGCCGACCAGCGAGTGGAAGGCGGCGACCAATTCCGGCATCGAGGTCATCGGCACGCGGCGTGCGACCAGCGCGCCGATCGAGCCGCCGATGGCGATGCCAAGCACCACCAAAACCCAGGCGACGCCGTCCGCCGGTGGATGGCCCGCCAGCGTGGTGGCGATCGCGATCGCCATGCCGATCATGCCGAAGAAATTGCCCCGGCGGGACGTCGCGGGGCTCGACAGGCCACGCAACGACAGGATGAACAGCACACCCGCCACGAGATATAATACTGCCGACAGATTGGCGTTCATGATGCGCGCACCCCGTCATGCGCGGGCTTGACCTGCGCACCCATCAGAGAATGAATGTTGCGAAACGAGATGGATTGCCGGATCTTCAAGCGCGAAGACGGCGCTTCGCGCCCTTTGTCCGGCAATGACGACGACATTTTTCGAAGAAGATCCATGGTCGTCGTCACTTCACCTTCTTCTTGTACATCCCGAGCATGCGCTGGGTGACAAGGAAACCGCCGAAGATATTCACGCAGGCAAAGGTTAGCGCGACGAAGCCGAAGCCGCGCGCCCAGCCGCTGCCAGCGGAGATCATGCCGACACCGACCGCGAGCAGCGCGCCGACCACGATCACCGAGGAGATCGCATTGGTGACCGACATCAGCGGCGTATGCAGAGCCGGCGTCACCGACCACACCACGAAGTAGCCGACGAACACGGCGAGTACGAAAATCGACAACCGGAAAACGAAGGGATCGACGGCTTGGGCAACATGATCCATGGCGTGTCTCCTTTATTTCGGCTGGAAGTTCGGATGAACGACGGCGCCGTCCTTGGTCAGCAAGGTCGCCTTCACCAGTTCGTCGTCCCAGTTCACCGCGAGCGCCTTGCTCGATTTGTCGATCAGGGTTTCGACGAACGAGAACAGGTTGCGGGCATAAAGGCTCGATGCCGATGCCGCAACGCGGGCCGCGACATTGGTGTAACCGACGATCTTCACGCCGTCAGCGTCCACCACCTCGCCAGGTTTGGCGCCCTCGACGTTGCCGCCGCGTTCAATGGCAAGATCGACCAGCACCGAGCCCGGCTTCATCGATCTGACCATCTCGGCGCTGACGAGTTTCGGCGCCGGCCGGCCGGGGATCAAGGCGGTGGTGATGACGATGTCCTGCTTCTTGACGTGCTCGGCGGTCAACGCGGCCTGCTTGGCCTGATACTCTTTCGACATCTCCTTGGCGTAACCGCCCGCGGTCTGCGCGTTCTTGAACTCTTCGTCCTCGACGGCGAGGAATTTGGCGCCGAGCGATTCAACCTGCTCCTTGGTCGCGGGCCGCACGTCGGTCGCGGTGACGACAGCGCCGAGCCGCCGCGCGGTGGCGATCGCCTGCAGGCCGGCAACGCCGACACCCATCACGAACACTTTGGCTGCCGGAATCGTGCCTGCCGCGGTCATCATCATCGGGAAAGCGCGGCCGAAGGTCTCGGCTGCCTCGATCACGGCGCGATAGCCGGCGAGATTGGCTTGGCTGGACAGCACATCCATCACCTGCGCGCGGGTGATGCGCGGCATCAGTTCCATCGCAAATGCCAAAATGCCGGCCTCGGCCAGCGTCTTCAGCGCGGCCTCGTTGCCGTAGGGATCCATGATCGCAATGACCAGGGTGCCGCGCTTGTAGCTGGCAAGCTCGGATGCCTCCGGGCGTTTCACCTTGATGATGATGTCGGCATCTTTGAGGGCATCGGCGCTGACGGTTGCGCCGACGGAGGTGAATTCCGAATCCGGCAGCCCCGATTTGATGCCCGCGCCGGGCTCGATCGCGAGATCGACGCCCAGCGCCTTGAATTTTTTTACCGTGTCCGGCGACGCCGCGACCCGCGGCTCGGACGGATCGATTTCCTTGGCGACGGCAATCTTCATGAGGCCTCCGGCGGCGCGAGGCACCCGCGCGCGAACAAACTAGCGTCATTTACGCTGAGCTGGATACCGGTTTTGCGACCGGGGTGAGGGCAATTTTTCGCAAGCCTGCCGCGGCGTTGCGGCACTGTGCGACTAGTCAGGTCAGAAAATATGCCATTAAGGCGAGGATGATGGCGACCGTGAACGTGCCGTATTTCACCAGCGTGATGAAACCTTCATAGGTCTGCTCATGGGCCGGGTAATCGTTGCCGTCAGCGGTCGAGTAGGCCACTTCGTTATGCTCTGCCATCGGTGTCCCCAGTCAAGGTTCGCTTCTCGCCGTGCAATTACCGCAAAGTGGATGGCAGAGCAACGGCGCGTACGCGGCTATGCCCGTGCCTATCGGGTCATTCGGAAGGCCAATTGTCCCTGATCCAGCGGGTCAGGCTTTGCTCGCTGACTTCGCCGGCGGCAAGCGCGAGGATGATTGCTGTCGCGTGTGCAGGATCGGGGCTGAAGGCAACGCCATTCTTGATGAGGAAAGTCATCATTGCCATGAAGGCGATGCGCTTGTTCCCGTCGACGAAGGCATGGTTTTTGGCCAGCCCAAACGCGTAAGCCGAGGCGAGTTCAGCTAGCTCGGCTTGCTCGTAGCGCCACTTGTTGATTGGGCGCTCAAGCGCCGACCGCAGCATGCCTTGGTCACGTAATCCCGGCGCTCCCCCGAAACGGCGTAGTTGGCGACTGTGGATTGCGATGGTTTGCTCGAAGGTGATCCAAAGCGGCTCTTCCCGCTCGCTCATTTGGCGAGCGCTGCGAGCGTATCGCGATATTTGTCCATGACCTCGTCCGCGATTTCCATGGTTCGTTCGAAATCGGGATCGTAGGGAAGGGCCTGAAAGCCGCCGCCGGGGAGTTCCTCAATGTGAAGCTGCTGACCACGCTTTAGATCGAGCCGCTGCATCAGTTCGCGCGGAAGCAGAAGGCCATCGGAATTACCGATCTTCTTGATTTCGATTTTCATGGTCGAATTCCTTCATCGGCCCGTCCAGCCGAACCACAAGCCAGAAGCACATTATACATCTGTATAACACGTCCCTCGGCTCCGTTCAACAGATGTTTTACGGCAGCTCCCCCTGGCTAGCCCATCTCTTCCAATTCGTCGATCATGCCGGAGATGACCGATAGTCCGCCGTCCCAGAATTTTGGATCCTTGGCATCCAGCCCGAACGGCTTGAGCAATTCGGAATAATGCTTGGTGCCGCCGGCAGCCAGCATCGCGAGGTAGCGTTCGGCAAAGCCGCCTTGGGCGTTTTCGTAAACCGCATAGAGCGAGTTCACCAGGCAATCGCCGAAGGCATAGGCGTAGACGTAGAACGGCGAATGGATGAAGTGCGGGATATACATCCAGAAATTCTCATATCCCGGACGGATATCGATGGCGGGACCCAGGCTCTCGCCCTGCACGCTGAGCCAAAGCTGACCGATGCGCTCGGCGGTGAGTTCGCCGTTCTTGCGTTCGGTGTGAACCGCGCGCTCGAACGAATAGAACGCGATCTGGCGCACCACCGTGTTGATCATGTCCTCCACCTTGCCGGCGAGCAGCGCCTGACGCTGCTTGGCGTTCCGGGTCTCGCTCAATAGCCGCTTGAAGGTCAGCATCTCGCCGAACACGCTGGCGGTCTCCGCTAATGTCAGCGGTGTCGGTGCCATCAGCGGGCCGTTCCTGGCCGCCAGCACCTGATGCACGCCATGGCCGAGTTCATGCGCGAGCGTCATGACGTCGCGCGGCTTTCCCTGGTAATTCATCAGCACGTAAGGATGTGCCGACGGCGTGGTCGGATGCGAGAACGCGCCCGGCGCCTTGCCCGGCCGCACCGGCGCGTCGATCCAGCGGTCGGTGAAGAACCGCTCGGCGATCGAGGCCATCTCAGGTGAGAAACCGCGGTAGGCCGTCAGCACCATGTTGCGCGCATCCGGCCAGGCGATGGTGCCGGTCGCGGCAAACGGCAGCGGCGCATTGCGGTCCCAATGCGCAAGCTTCTTTTTCTTGAACCAGCCCGCCTTCAGCCGATAATAGCGATGCGACAACTGCGGACAGGCCGCGCGTACCGAACCCACCAGCGCATCGACGACCCCGCGCTCGACGCGGTTGTTCAGATGGCGTGAATCCGCAACATCTGCAAAGCCGCGCCACCGATCGGAGATTTCCTTGTCCTTGGCGAGCGTGTTGGTGACAAGCGCAAACGTCCGCTCGTTGGTCTTCAAGGTTTTGGCCAGCGCCTCCGCTGCCGCCTTGCGCCTTGCGCCATCACGGTCCTGCAGCAGGTTCAACGCCGGCTCGATCGCGAGTTCCTTGCCCGCGATCCTGAAGCGCAGGCTCGAAATGGTCTGATCGAACAGTCGGTTCCAGGCGGTGTAACCGCTCTGGGATTTTTCGTGGAACAACTGCTCGACGCGATCTTCGAGCTGATAGGGCTTGTCCTTGCGCAGATCCTCGATCCACGGCCGATAATGGGCGAGCTCCGGTGTCTGCAGCGCGCGTTCGATCACGGCATCATCGATGCGGTTGAGCTCAAGCGCGAAGAACAACAGATGCACCGAGGCCGCCGTCAGCCGTTCGGAAACGTCGCCATAGAATTTGGAGATCGCGGGATCGACGCTGTCGCCGGCATGCACGAGGCCGGCATAAGAGCCGAGGCGGCCGGCGAGATCGTCAATCGCCTCGTAGCGCCGCACGGCCTCCGCAAGGAAGCCGCCGCCGTCCTCCTGTGCCGTCCGTTCGGCCAGCTTGCCTTTGTAGTCGGTCTCAAACGCGACGCAATCGGCATCCATCCTTTCCAGGTCGCGCGCCACTTCGGGGGCATCGATGCCGGAATAGAGATCGGCCAGATTCCATTCCGGTAATTTGCCGGCCTTGCCGGCGGTTTTATTCGAGGTTTTGGGCTTGGTCTTGGTTTTGGTCGGTTTGCGGAGAGCGGAAGTGGTGCGCAAGGTCATCTTGTTGGAAACCTGGGTTCAACCTGAAGGCGGGAGGGCAAGGTTTAAGTGGGCGTTAATCGGCATCGGCGAGAGTGCCCCGATTCGAGACAGATAGTTGTTGCGTGCGGGGAACACCATGGCTGCCAGCATTTTGATCGCCGACGACGATGCCGTACAGCGCCGTCTGGTTGAAAACATGGTGCAAAAATGCGGCTACGAGACCATTGTCGTCGATAGCGGCGATGCTGCCGTCACCATCCTGACCGCGCCGGATGGGCCTGTCATCGACGCCGTCGTGCTCGATCTCGTGATGCCAGGCCTCGACGGCATGGGCGTGCTGGCCAAGATCCGCGAGGCCGGCCTCAACATCCCCGTCATCGTCCAGACCGCCCATGGCGGCATCGACAACGTGGTATCGGCGATGCGAGCCGGCGCCCAGGACTTCGTGGTCAAACCGGTCGGCATGGAGCGGCTGCAAGTCTCGCTGCGCAACGCGCTCAACACCTCAGCTCTGAAGGGCGAGTTGCAGCGCATCCGTCACAGCCGCGAAGGCCGGCTGACTTTTTCCGACATCATCACCCGCAGCGAGGCGATGGCGGGCGTGATGCGCACCGCGCAGAAAGCGGCAAACTCCACGATCCCTGTGCTGATCGAAGGTGAATCCGGGGTCGGCAAGGAATTATTCGCACGCGCCATTCATGGCAGCGGCGAGCGCAAGTCAAAACCGTTCGTCGCGGTCAATTGCGGCGCAATCCCCGACAACCTTGTGGAATCGATCCTGTTCGGCCACGAGAAGGGCGCCTTCACCGGCGCCACCGAACGCCACATGGGCAAATTCGTCGAAGCCCATGGCGGCACGCTATTCCTCGATGAAATCTCGGAATTGCCGCTCACCGCCCAGGTGAAACTGCTTCGCGCGCTGCAGGAAGGCGCGGTCGAAGCGGTCGGCGCGCGCAAGCCGGTAAAGGTCGACGTTCGCATCATTTCCGCGACTAACCGCAGATTGCTCGACCGCGTCAAAGGCGGACAGTTTCGCGAAGACCTGTTCTATCGCCTGCACGTGCTGCCGCTGACGATCCCGCCATTGCGCTCGCGGCGCGAGGACATCCCGCATTTGCTGCGGCATTTTCTGGCGCGGTTCGCCGCTGAGGAAAATCGTCCGGTTTCCGGCATCAGCGGCGAGGCGATGGCGCACCTTTCGCAGCTCGATTGGCCCGGCAATATCCGCCAGATCGAGAATGCGGTCTATCGCGCCGTAGTCATGAGCGAGAGCGATCAGCTCGGGCTTGCCGATTTTCCGCTGGCCGCCGCGCACCCGGCGACGGACGATGCCTATGGTGAGCCGCTCGTGATAGCGCCGGCCTTTCATCCGACGGTCGCAGGTAACGAAATACCTATAGCTCCCCTACCGACCAATGGGACCCTGGGCATGCTGACCAGCACCGGCGAGGTGCGGCCGCTGGAAGATATGGAGAACGAGATCATCCGCTTTGCGATCTCGCATTATCGCGGACAGATGTCGGAGGTCGCGCGCCGACTCAAGATTGGCCGCTCGACGCTTTACCGCAAGCTCGATGAAACCGCCGCCAACGATCCGGCAGGCGACGGCACCGAGGATGCGAGCTAAGCCATGATTTGCGCGCTTCGGCGTCATGGAAACAACAGGAAAGCATAGCATTTCCAGAACATTTGAACCGTGGCTTGGAAGTGACAGACAAAATGCATCGAGCGTGGCAAAAACAAGCCGTCCGAAGGCGTTGGTTTGAGGTCAGTTTGTCGTGATTGCCCCGCATCGCGCTGGCTGCATGAGTGGGGCGCATGTATCGTCTGCGTTTGACTCGTTGCGTGCAGGCGTGGCGACCCGATCAAGGCTGGTGTTTCACCGATAGCTGTGAGCGATGATGACAGAACTGCTCCATGTCGGGGCAGTTTCACCCAAGGGGTGTGACGATGCGAGACCGTTTGAATAGCCGTGGCGGATTTGACCGCGTATTGGTGGCCGTCGCGGCGACTTTCCTTGCGACCTCGGCGCTTGCAACCTCGGCGCTGGCCCAGGACCGGTCACGCAGCACGCCTGCCGAGCTTGCGATCGACGCCGCGATCCCGCGCCCCGAGCCTGCCAACGTCCCGCCTCCGACCATCAACGATTTCAAGATGGATTCAACGGCATCGGTGCCCGATACGGCCAAGACCGAGGCCGCCAAAACCCCCGAGAAGACGGAAGCCACCAAGCCGTCCAACGTCGTTGCCGCGCCGCCAACCGACGCCGGCAAACCCAATGCCGCGACCGCTCCCTTGGCATCGCCCGCGACAGCATCGCCCCCAGCCGCTGCCGCCGCTGCTCCTTCCACCGAACAGCCGAAGGAAGCGACCAAGGAGCCGGTGGCTGAGCCGGTGAAAGCTGCAAGCAATGTTGCCCCTGCAGATCAGCCGGTCGCCGACAAATTGAAGGAAATGCTGGGCGGAAAATCCGTGCGCTATTTCGATCGCAAGACCGAACGGAGCGCGGTTGAGAAGTTCTATGGCGCGCGCGAATTCGCCCCGCTCTGGACGCAAGCGGGCAGCCTCACGGAGTCCGGCAAGGGCGTGATTGCGCGCCTGAAGGATGCCGCATCCGATGGTCTCAACGCTGCCGATTACCCGGTGCCGGATTTCGCTGCTGCGACCACGCCGGATGCACTGGCGGAGGCCGACCTGAAGCTGACCGCCAGCATGCTCGATTACGCCCGCCAGGCGCAGAGCGGCCGCATGCACTGGTCGCAAGTCTCAGCCGACATCTCCTATCCCGAGCACCCGACCGATCCCAATGAAGTGCTTGCGAACGTCACCAGCGCGAAAAATGCCTCCGCGGCGCTCGACAGCTACAACCCGCCGCAGAAGCTCTACAAGGAGCTCAAGGCGAAGCTCGCCGAATTGCGCGGCCAGGGCGACGGGCCGGTGATCGCGATCGGCGATGGTCCGGTACTGAAATACACGCCGGCTCGCGGCAAGAAGCAGCCCGAAAGCGTGATGGAAGATCCGCGCGTGCCGCAGCTGCGCGCCAAGCTCGGCCTGTCGGAGAACGCCGATGACACCCATTACGACGCCAAGGTCGCCGAAGCCGTGCGTAAATTCCAGGAAGGCGCCGACCTCAAGGCCACGGGCATGCTCGACGGCGGCACGCTCCGGGCGCTGAACAGCCCGAAGCGCGACAAGCAGATCGACACCGTGCTCGTCAACATGGAGCGGTGGCGCTGGCTGCCGCGCGACCTCGGTGCGACCGCGATCGGCGATGCCTATGTCATCCTCAACATCCCCGACTACTCGCTGAAAGTGATGCAGCATGGCGCGCAGGTCTGGACCACCCGCGTCGTGACCGGAAAGCCGGGCATTCACGCCACGCCGCTGTTGAGCGAGACCATGAAGTTCATCACGGTCAATCCGACCTGGAACGTACCGCCGTCGATCATCTACAACGAGTATCTGCCGGCGCTGCAGCAGGACCCGACCGTGCTGCAACGCATGGGGTTGAGGCTGGAGCAAGGCCGCGACGGCTCTATTCACATCTCGCAGCCGCCGGGCGAAGCCAACGCGCTCGGGCGCATCCGCTTCAACTTCCCCAACAAGTTCCTGGTCTACCAGCACGACACCCCGGACAAACATCTGTTCGCCAAGGAAGAACGCGCCTTCAGCCACGGCTGCATGCGGGTACAGAATCCGGATCAATACGCGTCCGTCCTGCTCAACATCACCCTGCCGAACGAGCGCTACACGCCGGAGAAGATCCGCAGCATGTATGGCTCGAGCGAGATCGACCTGAAATTCCCGACGCCGATCCCGGTCAACATCACCTATCAGACCGCATTCGTGGATGACGGCGGCAAGCTGCAAATCCGCAAGGATGTCTATGGCCGCGACGCTACCATGATCGCGGTGCTCAAGAACGCAAGGGGCAGGGATCTGGAGAACGTGGTCGCGCATTCGCAGCCGAGCTATTCGCGCCCGCCTGGAAGCAGTCTGCCGGCAGGCGTGAGCTTTGCGAGCGACAATTCCTTTTCTTCCGGCCCCTCGTTCTTCGAACGACTGTTCGGCGGACCGCCGACCCCGCCGTCCCCGATCGGCAGGCCTGGCCAGCAGCGGCGCGTGTACCGCTGACTTCGGCCACGTCAGGCTTTCGCGGAAATCATTCAGAGAAAACAACGATCTCGCCTTCGGGCGAGATCGCTTAACGTTAACCACTCTCCACCCCCATTTCGGCGGCGGGCACTTTTTCGCCACACTCGACGGGTTAGGTTAAGACCGACTTGGGGGGTGGGAAATAAAATCCAATTAAACCCACCCGAAATTTAAGACTGCGTTAACCCTCTTTCGCCACATGGGGTAGCGGAAGAGTTCCTCGATCGGTTGTCGTCAGGGTGGGCTCATTCGTGCTGACTGGTTTCGCACGCCAATTCAATTCGCTATCGTTGCCGAAAGCCGGGTATCACCTCGGCCTGACATCCTTGTTACTGCTGATGGGCGCGGGATCGGTGCACGATGCGACCGCGTTGAATGAAACCCGCACGCTTTCCTTCCACCACACCCATTCCGAGGAAGACTTAACCGTCACCTTCAAACGCGACGGGCGCTACGATGAAGAGGCACTCAAGCAGCTCAATCACTATCTCCGCGACTGGCGTACCCAGGACGAGACCGTGATGGATCGTCACCTCTTCGACATCCTCTGGGAAGTCTATCGCGACGTCGACGGCAAGCAGCCGGTCCAGATCATTTCCTCCTACCGCTCGCCCGCCACCAACGCCATGCTCCGTCGCCGCTCTTCGGGCGTCGCGCGCTTCAGCCAGCATATGCTCGGCCATGCGATGGATTTCTTCATTCCGGGCGTCCCGCTCGAGCAGATCCGGTATGCCGGGCTGAGGCTGCAGCGCGGCGGCGTCGGTTTCTATCCGACCTCCGGCTCGCCGTTCGTCCATCTCGACACCGGCAGCATCCGTCACTGGCCGCGGATGAACCATGATCAGCTCGCCAAGGTATTTCCCGACGGGCGCACCGTGCATGTCCCGACCGACGGCGTGCCGCTCAAGGGCTATGAACTCGCCCGCGCCGACATCGAAAAGCGCGGCAATGGCGATGATGCCTCGACGATCGGCAAACCGGGCTTCTTCGCCTCGCTGTTCAAGGGCAAGTCGAACGATGACGAGGACGAGGCCGCAAGCCCTGCCGTCAACGAGAAGCCGGCGACGGCTGCCGCTATCGACGCGAGGTCGGCCGATCCGGTGCCGGTGCCGCGCGCGAAGCCGCAGGTCGCCGCCGCCTTCCAGCTCGCGTCCGCGGATGTGCAGCTCGCGAAATCGAAACCGCCGGTAGTGGCGCCGGCGGAGCAAAAACCGCAGACGCCGGCTGACATCATCAATGCCCGCGGCTTCTGGGACGACGCCGGCGCAACGCCGGCCCAGGCCTCCCCCGCGCAGGTTGCGGCGATCAGGGCTCGCGAAGCGTTGGCCGCCACGGCCGACCCGCAGCCGACCGCGAGCGTTCCCGCCGCCTACCAGGCGATGGCCTATGCCCCGGCGGCGTCATCGCCCCTTGATCGCAACAACGTTGTGGCTGCCAGCGCGCCGATCCCACGCAGCATCCGCCCGGCGCCACGCAACGCCGCCGCCGTCACCGAGATCAACAGTGTTGCCGCCAAGGGCCCGCAAGGCGCCGGCGTCGCCACCTCGACCCGATTGTCGGCCGGCAGGGGCAGCGATATCTGGATGCGCGTCATGATGCTGGCGCCGAGCGCGAGCACGATGTCGGTGACCATGCTAGGCGATGTCGACCTGACCCAGATGCGCGGTTTCTTCGTGAAGCCGCAAGCCGTGATCGCGATGCGTTTTTCGGACGATCCGATGCTGGGAATGAGCTGCGATCGCTTCGCCGGCTCAGCGATCACGACGATTGAGACCACCTCATTCGTGCTGCGCACCGCATCGTTGCGCTGATCGCTTCTTCCAGAAACCTTCCAACAGCCGCCGGATAGTTTTGGCGCTAAAGCGCGACAAGATTAAGTTAGATCGCCATCGCGCTTCAGGTTTTTGATTGGGCATGATCTTTTCGGAAAACCCGTATCCACTTTTCCGGATCATGCTGTAGCTCAGACCGGCAGGCCCGCTTTGAGGAGGCCAGCCTCGTGACGCTTTCGGTCGACTTCGCGCTTATAGTGCTGAGTGGCGAGGTAGGCGACCACCGAGAATTTCGGCTCGCGCTTTAGGACCTCGGCCGCGTGCGCGGTGGCGGCGACCGCATTGCCCATTTGCGCGAACGTGGCTGCAAGGAAGGCATGATGCGTGTGGTCAGGCCGTGTGATCCGCGAAAACGCCTCGGCGGCTTCGGCGTATTTCTCGGCGCAATAGCAGGCGCGCCCAAGGTGGCTCCAGAAGCGCTCCGGGTGGTACGGGTTGAGGCGCATCGCCTTCTTGATCCAGTCGATGCCCTCCTCCGGCCGCCCAAGCCAGGTTAGAAGCTCGCCCTGCTGCACCACAACGAGGTCGTAGTTGGGGTTGAGCGCGAGCGCCCGTTCCTGATGGTACGCGGCCTTTTCATGATCGTCGCGATTGAGGTTCAGCGCGGCGAGAATCCGGTGCACGTCACTGTCATTGTCATCGAGCGCCAGCGTGATCTCCAGCTCCGCGGCCACCTGCTGGAAGGCGGCGTCGCGATCCGCGCACCAACCATAAACCCACGTCTGGCCGAGCACGCATGCCTTCCAGGCGTGAGCGTGCGCATAGTTCGGATCGAGCGCAAGCGCGCGGTCCAGCAAACGCTGGGCTTCCGCGTTGTCCTCCCGCGTCGAGCGGTGATGCAGCACCTTAGCGGCCAGCACGCACTCATAAGCGGCCATGTTGTCGGTCGGCTTGCGCTTCGCGCGGTCGTGCGTGGCGGCCTCGACGCGGCCGGGAAGCGTCGCGACGATCGCGCGGGTCATCTCGTCCTGGAGGGCGAAGATATCCTCAAGCTTGCGGTCGTACCGCTCCGCCCATATGTGCCGGTCGGTTTCTGCGTCGATCAGCTGCACCGTGACGCGGACCCGATCACCCGCCTTCCGCACGCTCCCCTCGAGGACGTAATCGACGCCGAATTCGCGCCCGACCTCCTGCACCTTGACCGCCTTGCCCTTGTGCACGAAGGTCGAGTTGCGCGAGATGACCAGCAAATCGTGGAAGCGTGACAGCTCCGTTATGATGTCCTCGCTGAGGCCGTCCGCGAAAAATTCCTGCTCCGGATCGCCGCTCATGTTGACGAGCGGCAGCACAGCGATGGACGGCTTCTTGGAAGTCGGCGTCGCCGCCTTCAACGCCTCTGGCGCGGTTTTTGGCTCCGGATCCAGCCGGACCCGGAAGACACGGATCGGACGGGCGATGTTCTTGACGCTCTGGTCGCCGAGATCCTCGAATGCGAGGTCATCGAGCCGGTCGCCGACCTGATCGCGCACAGCGCCCGAGACACAGATGCCGCCGGGCTCGGCAAGCATCTCAAGGCGCGCGGCCACGTTGACGCCGTCGCCAAAGATATCGTTCTCCTCAACGATCACGTCACCGAGATTGATGCCGATGCGGAACTGTATCCAGCGCGCGGGCGAGATGTCCGCGTTGCGTCGCGCCATCCGGCGTTGAATCTCGGCCGCGCACAGCACCGCGTCGGCGACACTGTGAAACTCAACCAGCATGCCGTCGCCGGTGGTCTTGATGATGCGGCCGCGGTTCTTTGCTATGGCCGGATCGATGAGCTCGATCCTATGGGTCTTGAGACGCGCGAGTGTCCCCGTCTCGTCGACCTCCATTAGCCGACTGTAGCCGACCATGTCAGCGGCGAGGACCGCTGCGAGCCTGCGCTCTGGTCCTGGCACGTCCATCTTTTCGGACCCCTCCCCCGCAGCCTAGCAGATGAGAGGCTTTTGCCCAAGCTTGGGCGGGGCCGAAAGTGTCCGCCGGTTAGCGCCCCTTAGAGCATCCCGAGCGCCTGCATGTAGGTTTCCAGGATGGTTTCGTGCTCGGCCCGCTCGTTGGCGTCCTGCTTGCGCAGCCGCACGATGGTGCGCAGCGCCTTGACGTCGAAGCCATTGCCCTTGCTCTCGGCATAGACGTCGCGGATGTCGTCGGAGATCGTCTTCTTTTCTTCTTCCAGCCGCTCGATGCGCTCGATGATGGCCTTGAGCTGGTCCTTTGCAAATTTTGTCGCGGGCGCTTCCTTGACGGCGGCGGAGGTGGCCATCTTGTACTCCTGAATGGAACTGGCGATTGAGGCGAAGAAGCGCCGCGCGTCGCCGCGCAGCGCTTTCCAAAACGACCCTCAAGTTTACCGCGCCTTGCGTCAAGGCGACATCGCGCTCATCCACAGCGCGCCCACAGGAGAAAGAAGATCCTGTTCCCTCCCTCGTCATTGCTGTGCGAGAAGCAAAGCAACGACGCAAATCAGTGCCCGCTTTGGGCCTTCTTCATCGCAGCTAACTGCTCGGCGCTCGCGCTGCCCTGATGGGTTGCCTTCCAGGTCTCATAAGGCATGCCGTAAATCGCCTCTCGGCTCTCGTCCTTGGTAAGGCTCACCCCCTTGGCGTCGGCTGCATCCTTGAGCCAGTTGGACAGGCAGTTGCGGCAGAAGCCGGCGAGATTCATCAGATCGATATTCTGGACATCAGTCCGCTCGCGCAGATGCTCAACCAGGCGGCGGAAGGCCGCCGCTTCAAGCTCTGTTCTGGTTTTGTCGTCGATCGCCATGGTGATGATCCCGTGAGTTTTGGGCAAGATATGGCTATTAGATGTGCGTCGTCACTTGATTTTGCCATATCGCAGCGCAAACAAGGTGTTACCAGGAAGTTTCCAGATCGTGAAAAAAGTACTGCCCTGGCGGTTGACAGTGCGCGCCGCCCTACGCGAAATCGTCAATCAATTGAGATAGCCTCGCGCATATGACGCCCTGGAATTCCATCCACGCCAATCGAATTTCCGCATGGCTGCCCACCGGTTCGATACCGGCGCTGGCATTTGCTGTCCTCTGCCTCTGGAACAGTCCGGCGGCGGCGGATTTTCGTCTGTGCAACAATACCTCCAGCCGGGTCGGCATCGCGCTCGGCTACAAGGATGCCGAAGGCTGGACCACCGAAGGCTGGTGGAACGTTTCCTCGCGGAGCTGTGAGACGCTGCTGAAGGGAACGCTGGTCGCCCGTTTTTATTACATCTACGCGCTCGACTACGATCGTGGCGGCGAGTGGTCGGGGCAGGCCTTCATGTGCTCACGCGACAAGGAATTCACCATCAAGGGGACCGACAATTGCCTGGCGCGTGGTTTCGACCGCACCGGCTTCTTTGAGGTCGACACCGGCGAGCAGCGCGCCTGGACTGTGCAACTGACCGAATCCAACGAGCAGCCGGCGCAGCAGCGCGTGCCCGGGATACCGGGAACGGTGGGACCGGGTGGCAACGTTCCAGGCCTGCCCAGTCAGCCGGGCGGGACGCCCCCGGGCGCGTCTGGCCTGCCGCCGCCGGCCGCAGCGCCCGGAAGCAAACAATGAGACGGCTGCGCCGCATCAAGATTTTGGCGACGCTTGGGCCCGCATCTTCGGACAGCGCGATGATTCGCCGCCTGTTCGAGGCCGGTGCCGATGTCTTCCGCATCAATATGAGCCACACGCCGCACGACAAGATGCGCGAGCTGGTCAAGACCATCCGCAATGTCGAGAGCAGCTATGGCCGCCCCATCGGCATTCTCGTCGACCTTCAGGGACCCAAGCTGCGTCTCGGTTCGTTCACGGAAGGCGCGGTCCAGCTCCACAACGGCCAGAGCTTCGTGCTGGATTCGGACAAGACCCCCGGCGACAACAGCCGCGTCCAGTTGCCCCATCCGGAGATCCTCGCGGCGCTCAGGCCCGGTCATGCGCTCTTGCTCGACGACGGCAAGGTGCGGCTGATCGCGGAAGAAACCTCGCCTGAGCGCGCCGTCACCCGCGTCGTGATCGGCGGCAAGATGTCGGACCGCAAGGGCGTCAGCCTGCCCGATACCGACCTGCCGGTGTCGGCGATGACGCCGAAGGATCGCGCCGATCTCGAGGCCGCCCTGGTGACCGGGGTGGACTGGATCGCGCTCTCCTTCGTGCAGCGCGCCGACGACGTCGTCGAGGCCAAGAAAATAATCCGCGGCCGCGCCGCCGTGATGGCCAAGATCGAAAAACCGCAGGCGATCGACAAGCTCCCCGAAATCATCGAGGCCTGCGACGCCTTGATGGTGGCGCGGGGCGATCTCGGTGTGGAACTGCCGCTGGAGCGGGTCCCGGGCCTGCAGAAACAGATGACGCGGCTGGCGCGGCGCGCGGGCAAGCCGGTCGTGGTGGCCACGCAAATGCTGGAATCGATGATCCAAGCGCCGGTGCCGACGCGCGCGGAAGTTTCCGACGTCGCGACCGCGGTCTACGAAGGCGCGGATGCGATCATGCTCTCGGCGGAATCGGCGGCCGGAAAATTTCCGGTCGAAGCGGTCTCGACCATGAACCGCATTGGCGAGGAAGTGGAGCGCGATCCGACCTATCGCGGCGTGGTCAATGCGCAGCGCGCCGAGCCGGAGCCGACCGTCGGCGACGCCATCGCGGATGCCGCGCGGCAAATCGCCGAAACGCTGGATCTATCCGCGATCATCTGCTGGACCAGTTCGGGCTCGACCGCGCTGCGGGTGGCTCGCGAGCGGCCAAAACCGCCGGTGGTGGCGATCACGCCGAACCTCGCGACCGGGCGCAAATTGTCCGCGGTCTGGGGCGTGCACTGCGTGGTCGCCGAAGACGCAAAGAACCTGGACGACATGGTGAGCCGTGCCAGCAGCATTGCTTTCCGCGACGGCTTCGCCAAATCCGGCCAGCGCGTCATCATCGTCGCCGGCGTACCGCTTCGCGCGCCCGGCACCACCAACATGCTGCGCATCGCCTCCGTTGGCCCGGACGGCGACGCCGAGATATGACCTTACGCCCCGACCAGCGTCCTTGCCGGCACGGTCGCCTGCACCACGAGGCCGCGGGCGCGCGCATCCAGCACGCCGACGGCGCGCAGCGCCAATAAGGTCACAGTCTGCACGGCATCGCGCAGCTTTGCCGGATCCTCCAGATTTTCCGGCGCCAGTGGCCCGACCAGCGATTCATGCAGCGCGCCGAGCAGCGCTGTTGCGGCGAGCGCCGTGTCCTGCGCAGGCAAATGTCCGGCGCGCACCGCAGCGTCGATCCTTGTCGCCATTTCGCCGGAAATCTCGCGCCGGCTCGCAAGCCGCGAGGCCGTAACGTCGACGTCGACGGGTTCGGCCAGGATGCCCCAGGCGAGCTTGCGCTGCGACAGCACATGCACGGCAACGGTGGCAACCGCCGCCGCCAGCGCCGACGATGGCCCGGGCGCCGCATCCGCGGCGCGGCGGATCGCGGCCAATTCGTCACGCGAGACGTCCGCGATCAATTCGGAAATCAGGTCGGCCTTGGAGGGGAAATAACGATAGACGGTGCCGGCCGCGACGTTAGCCCGAACCGCGACCGGCGCGATCTGGACCGCGGCCATGCCGGCCTCCGCCGCGGCGTCCCGCGCCGCCGCCAGAATCGCGCTGCGGCGGGCGGCAAGCCGCTTCACCACTTGATGGGTTCGCCGATAAACCATGGCGCGTTCCCCCTCCCGGCACGCGGCTCAGCCGAGGGATTCGGTCGAACGCGGCAACACTGTTTTCCCGCGATTTTGGCGCAAATCGCTTTCAAGAACTGAACAACTATTCAGGCCAAATGACAAGCAGCAAATGTGACGATTTGCGAGCTGACGCTACGCGGCCGCAGGCGCGGTGTGGGACATCCATTGGCGGCGCCACCATGGGCCGGCGCGGCGCAAGATCA
>VAZG01000432.1 GCA_005885285.1 Alphaproteobacteria bacterium
GCTTCCGGCTTTCCCGCAGTGTGTGGTCGTCGCTCAAGAACTGGAGCAACTCGACGCGTAGAGAGCGCTAACTCTCTACGCGGCGTCCCCCGCGAACGCGGTGTCGTATCAAAGAGGGACGGGATGCGAGCGATCCTCAACCGAACCTTACGATCGGCAATAATTGTCGCGGTGGCAATGATGACAGAGAATTCTGCCGCCGCAGCTGCATCGGTGGAACAGCACATCAGCTTTCAAGGCAAAGACGGCATTCCGATTGCGGGCACGCTTGTGCTCCCAGAACCGGCCAATTCCGATCGTCTCGCTCCGGCCGTTCTGCTTATCCAGGGAAGCGGCCCGACAGACCGCGACGGCAACCAGCCCCCGAATTTGCAGACTGACCTTCTTCGACAACTCGCGGACATTCTGGCCGGCGCAGGCATCGCTTCCCTTCGATATGACAAGCGCGGCATGCACGAAAATCGAGACTCCTTCCCGAAGCATCAAAACGAATTGTCCGACTTCTTCAGTTGGTCGGCCTTTGTGGATGACGCCCATGCGGCCTTTGCTTTCCTTGTGACTCACCCTGGCATCGCTTCCGATCGCGTCGGAGTTCTTGGCCACAGCGAAGGCGGGCTGCTCGCACTCGATTTTGCCACTCAATATCGGCCGCAGCCAAAATTGCTCATCCTGGCGAGCACTCCAGGGCGGCCACTCGGACAGGTCATACACGATCAATTGTCAGGGCTTTTGAAACAACAACAAGCAACTGCCGAACAGCGCCAATTCTTCCTCGATGCGGATCAGCGCATTCGCTCGGAGATTCTGGCGACCGGCAAAGTGCCGCTCGATGTTCCCGCCGGCCTTGCTGCTCTGTATCCCGGCTATCTCGGGCCATTCCTGAAATCCGAGTTCGCGTTGGATCCGGCAGCTTTGGCCGCCAAAGTCGAAGTCCCGATCCTTGTCATCAACGGCGCCGCCGATAGTCAGGTTTCGGCCGCGCAGGATGCGGCCCGTTTCTCTTCGGCACTCGCAAAGCGCACAGACGGCAGCGAGGTCTTCACGCCATCTGCTGTGAGCCACAATCTGAAACCCGTCACCGGGGCCAACGATCAGGGCATCGCGGGAGCGCTGGACGGAAGCGTGCGAGATGCAATCCTGCGTTGGCTGAAGACTAGGCTGTAGTCGGAACGAGCCAATTCGACGTTCGCCGGGCGCGCGCCCCATCCCGCCGTCTCATCGGTGCCTCTCGATCTCGTACGCTTTCGATTGGCTTAAGCTTGTATCACATCGACGGTCGGGGTTATCGTTGAGGCCTCAAGAAGCCCTAAATTATTGAACTTTCGCGATATTTACCTAGTTAAAAGGTTGCCGCGCGGGCATCCCTGCCTTACCTGTCAGCCATGAAATTCCTTGATGAAGCAAAGGTCTATATCCGCTCCGGCGACGGCGGCAACGGCTGCGTGGCGTTTCGCCGTGAGAAGTACATCGAATTTGGCGGGCCGAGCGGCGGCAATGGCGGCCGCGGCGGTGACGTAATCATCGAGGCGGTCGATGGATTGAACACGCTGATCGATTATCGCTATCAGCAGCATTTTAAAGCGCAGAAGGGCGTCAATGGCATGGGCAAGGACCGCCATGGAGCCAACGGCAACCCTGTCGTGCTGAAAGTGCCGGTCGGCACCCAGGTGTTCGACGAGGACCGCGAGACGCTGATCCACGACTTCACCACGCTCGGCGAGAAATTCGTGCTCGCCGAAGGCGGCAATGGCGGCTTCGGCAACGCTCATTTCAAATCCTCCACCAACCGCGCGCCGCGCAATGCCAATCCCGGCCAGCCCGGCGAGGAGCGCTGGATATGGCTGCGGCTAAAGCTGATCGCGGATGCCGGCCTGGTCGGCCTGCCCAATGCCGGCAAATCGACCTTGCTTGCCAAAGTCAGTGCCGCCAAGCCGAAGATCGCCGACTACCCCTTCACCACGCTGCATCCACAGCTTGGCGTGGTGAATGCCGATGGCCGCGAGTTCGTACTGGCCGACATTCCGGGCCTGATCGAGGGCGCGCACGAGGGCGCCGGCCTTGGTGACAGATTCCTGGGCCATGTCGAACGTTGCCGCGTTCTGCTGCATCTGATCGATGCGACAACCGAGCACGCCGGCCGAGCCTACAAGACCGTGCGGGATGAGCTCGATGCCTATGGCGGCCAGCTTGCCGACAAGATCGAGATCGTCGCGTTGAACAAGATCGACGCGGTGAGCGACGACGACCTCAGGGAGCAAAAAGACCGGTCCGGTGACGGCCAAGGCCAAGGGCGCGGCAGAAGCCGAGCCTTGGGCGCCGATCGAGGCGCCCGCGACGACGCAGGGTTGACCAGCCTTAACTTTCTTTCCTGATAACGCGCCACTTCCAAAGTAAGGTGGTGGCGCGTATTGCTTCCAAGGCAATCCGCCTTATTCGATTTCAACCATGGCCCGCCCCGCTTTAAAAAAATTCCGCCGCATCGTCGTCAAGGTCGGCTCCTCGCTCTTGATCGATTCCGATGCCGGGCAAGTGCGGGCGTCGTGGCTGGCAGCGCTCGCCGCCGATATCGCCAGGCTGCACAAAGAGGGCCGCGAGATCCTGATCGTCTCCTCGGGGTCGATCGCGCTTGGCCGCAGCCGGCTCAAACTGCCGCGCGGCGCGCTGAAGCTGGAAGAGAGCCAGGGGGCTGCCGCGGTCGGGCAGATCGCGCTGGCGCGGATCTGGTCTGAGGTGCTTGGGGCTCACGGCATCGGCGCCGGACAGATCCTGGTGACCTTGCAAGACACCGAGGAGCGCCGCCGCTATCTCAATGCGCGCTCGACCATCGCCAAACTGCTGGAATGGCGCGCGGTTCCGGTGATCAACGAAAACGACACCGTTGCCACCAATGAAATCCGCTATGGCGACAACGATCGCCTTGCCGCCCGCGTCGCCACCATGGCGAGCGCCGATCTCTTGATTCTGCTGTCCGACATTGATGGGCTCTACGATGCGCCGCCGGCCCATCATCCTAACGCAAAACTCGTTCCGATCGTCGAGACCGTCACCTCCGAAATCGAGGCGATGGCGGGCGCCGCCGGATCCGAATTGTCGCGCGGCGGCATGCGCACCAAGATCGAGGCGGCGAAGATCGCGACCACCGGTGGCACCCATATGCTGATCGCGTCCGGCAAGATCGAGCATCCGCTGCAGGCGATATCGGACGGCGGCCGCTGCACCTGGTTCCTGACCCCCGCCAATCCCGTCACCGCGCGAAAACGCTGGATCGCGGGCTCGCTGGAGCCAAAGGGCACGCTAACCATCGACGCCGGCGCGGTAAGCGCGCTGCGCGCGGGAAAAAGCCTGTTGCCGGCCGGCGTGATCCGGGTCGACGGGCAATTCGCCCGCGGCGATGCTGTCCTGGTGCGCGGTCCCGATACCCATGAAATCGGCCGCGGCCTCGTCGCCTATGACGCCGAGGATGCCGAGAAGATCAAAGGCCGCTCCTCGCCCGATGTGATGGCGATCCTCGGCGTCAGCGGCCGCGCGGAAATGATCCACCGCGACGATCTCGTGGTTGGCCGGAGCGGTCCGTTTTCTGCACCCAGTTAAGCCTGTGACTAGGCCAATGGCCGACGCCCGCTCGTCTGCCATGCCGGTTCCGCGCCTCGCCAAGTCCTCGATTTCCGTGCTAGGACATGGTCTTAATTGAGATTGAATTCGATATGTCCGCACCCTTGAAAGCCATCGACGGCAACGCCGATTTGCCGACCCTGATGAACGAACTCGCCGCCGCCGCCCGCGCCGCGGCGCGGGTGCTGTCACTTGCCTCGGGGCAACAGAAGAACCGCGCCCTGGAGGCGATGGAGCGGGCGATCCGCGAGCACGCCACCGCGATCCTGGCCGCTAACGCCGAAGACATCGCTGAAGTCCGAAGCGGCGGCGCGACCAGCGCCTTTATCGACCGCCTTACGCTGACACAAGCGCGCATCGATGCGATGGCCGACGGCATTGCGACGGTGCGAAAAATCCCCGATCCGGTCGGCGTCGTGACCGAAAGCTGGCAGCGTCCGAACGGCATGACCATCGAGCGCGTGCGTGTGCCGCTCGGCGTCGTCGCCGTGATTTTTGAGAGCCGTCCCAACGTTGCGGCCGACGCCGGGGTGCTGTGCCTAAAATCCGGCAACGCGGTGATCCTGCGCGGCGGCTCCGACAGTTTCCGCTCCTGCCGCGCGATCCACACCTGCCTGGCGCAGGGGTTGCGCGAGGCGGGTCTCCCCGAAGCCTCGATCACGCTGGTGCCGACCCGCGATCGCGCCGCGGTGGGATTGATGCTGACCGGACTCGCCGGCGCCATCGACCTCATCGTGCCACGCGGCGGCAAGAGCCTGGTCGCCCGCGTCGAAGCGGAGGCGCGGGTCCCGGTGTTCGCGCATCTGGAAGGCGTCAACCACGTCTATGTCGACCAATCCGCCAACCTTGAAATGGCGAAGTCGATCGTGCTGAACGCCAAGATGCGCCGCCCCGGCGTCTGCGGCGCGGCCGAAACCCTGCTGGTCGATCGCGCCGGCGCCGCGACCAGCCTCAAGCCCTTGGTCGAAATGCTGATCGATGCCGGTTGCGAGGTGCGCGGCGACGAGGCTGTGCAGCGCACTGATATCCGGGTGAAGCCCGCTTCGGAGGAAGACTGGGACACCGAATATGAAGACGCCATCATCGCGGCACGAATTGTCGACGGCGTCGATGAAGCGATCGCGCATATTCACAATCACGGCTCGCATCATACCGACGCGATCGTGACCGAGGACGCCAACGTCGCGCAGAGGTTCCTCAACGAGGTCGATTCGGCGATCGTGCTGCACAACGCCTCGACGCAATTCGCCGACGGCGGCGAATTCGGCTTCGGCGCCGAGATCGGGATTGCCACCGGCAAATTCCACGCCCGCGGCCCGGTCGGCGCCGAGCAATTGACCAGCTTCAAATATCGGGTCCACGGCACCGGACAAACGCGGCCGTGAGCACTTATCCGCGGTGGATCCGTTGAAAGAAGCGTCAGTCTCATCGCCATCCGTCGTCAAGACCATCCCCATCCATACCGACGGCATGCGCATCGGCTTGCTGGGCGGTTCTTTCAATCCGCCGCATATCGCCCATCGCGCCATCAGCCTGTTTGCGATCAAGCGGCTGAAACTGGATCGCGTGTGGTGGCTGGTGACGCCGGGAAATCCGCTCAAGGACAACGGCGCTCTGCATGAGCTTGACGAACGCGCGCAAGCCGCCCGCCAGATGGCGAGCGATCCGCGCATCGACGTGAGCTGTCTCGAATCCGTCATCGGAACGCGATACACTGTCGACACGATCAATTATTTGCGCCGCCGGGTGTCAGGCTTGCGCTTTGTATGGATCATGGGCGCTGACAACCTCGCGCAATTCCATCGCTGGCAAAACTGGCAGCGCATCGCCTCCCAGATGCCGATCGCGGTGATCGATCGTCCGCCCTCAAGCTTTCGCGCCCTCGCTGCGCCCGCGGCGCGGGCCCTCGCGCGCTATCGTGTGCCAGAGAAGGAGGCGGGCCGGCTGGCGGATTTTCGTGCGCCGGCCTGGGTGTTTCTTACCGGCCTGAAAATGAGCCTGTCCTCGACCGGCTTGCGGAACCCGGACGGGAGCTGGAGGGCAGGAATCTGAATGCGGGGCTACCGGTTCGATACAATCCGGTTCACTGGAATATTGAAACCTTTAACCCCACATGGGTAGTATGAGCGGCGGACGTCATGGATTCGGCGTCCGCGATACAGCGAAAGGAATGGTCCCTGGCCACATCTGTATTGTCCAAGTCTGTTTTACCGAAGGTTTCCAAAGCGTCACCAAAAACCGCGCGTAAAACATCGACCCAAGCTGCGGCCTTGAAGGCGCAACCCGACGCCGACGAGACGCTGAATATGATCCTCTCCCGCCTCGACGATATGAAGGCGGAAGAAACGGTCACCATCGACCTTCGCGGCAAATCCGCATTTTCCGACTACATGATCGTCACCACGGGCCGGGTCAACCGGCACGTCGGCGCGATCGCGGAAAACGTCACGAAGGCCTTGAAGGAAAACGGCATCAAGAGCATCCATGTCGAGGGCTTGCCCAATTGCGACTGGGTGCTGATCGATTCCGGCGATGTGATCGTGCACGTGTTCAGACCCGAGGTGCGCGAGTTCTACAATCTCGAGCGATTGTGGACGCGAGGCCCGACGGCGGCAAAGGCGATCTGAGGTAGCGAGCCGATGCTAGTCGGCGGGAGCGCGTAGCGCACCCACGTGCATGCCGCTTTGCCGGAAAGTGCCGTTATGCGCCTCGTCATCGTTGCCATTGGCCGGCTGAAGCAGGGTCCGGAGCGGGAGCTGGCCGATCGCTATCGCGAGCGCTTCGACGACATCGGCCGCAAGCTCGGCTTCCGCGGGCTCGAGATCCATGAAATTCCCGAAAGCCGCGCGCGCGAGCCGGCAAGTCGAATGGCCGACGAAGCTGGCGCGATCGCCGCCGCCATTCCGGAAAAATCGTTGCTGGTGGCGCTCGACGAGCACGGCGAGAACATCGATAGCACCGTATTTTCCCGGCACCTCGGGCGCTGGCGGGATCAGGGCATCGGCAGCACTATTTTCATGATCGGCGGCGCGGACGGACTTTCGCCTGAATTGCGGCGTAGGGCCAAACTGCGCATTGCATTCGGCTCCGCGACCTGGCCGCACCAAATGGTTCGCATCATGCTTCTGGAACAGCTTTACCGGGCCGCGACCATTTTGGCGGGCCATCCCTATCACCGCACCTGACGCGGCCAGCGAGAGCACCTCACCGATCGATGCTGTTAGCGCGGACCCGACATTCGTACCCCGACACCAGCGGCCGCGGCAGGCTCTATTCGGTGCCGCTCGCCATTCTCCTGCTATCCGCAGGCTTTGCGGGAGCCGGCCGCTTGCCAGCGCTGGCGCAGGCCGCGGCGCCCGCATCGCAGGCTGCAGCGCCCGCCCCCGACGCCATCAAGCAGCGCGAGCAGGAACTTGAAGCGACCCGCGCGCAAGCCATCAGTGCGACCGAGGCGCGCGAGAAGCTCAAGGCCGACATCGCCGCGATCGGCCAGGACCGAGCTAAGCTTAATTCGCAACTGATCGATGTTGCCGCGCAAGTGCGCGGCGTTGAAGGGCGGATCGGCGACGCCGAAGCGCGGCTGCGTACGTTGGATTCGCGCGAAGCGCAGGTCCGCGGCTCGCTCGATTCGCGCCGCTCGGAGATCGTCGAGGTGCTGGCGGCCCTGCAACGCGCAGGCCGACGCACGCCGCCGGCGCTGCTGGTCCGCCCCGAGGACGCGCTGCAGTCGCTGCGTACCGCGATGCTGCTCGGATCGGTGGTGCCCGAATTGCGGGCCCGCGCCGCCAAGCTCGCCACAGATCTCGGCGAGCTTCTCGCATTGCGCAAGACCATCGCAACCGAGCACGACCGGCTTGCGGCCGACCGCGACAAGCTCAGGGACGACCAGGCGAGGCTCGCTGCTTTCGTCGAGGAGCGGCAGCGGCAACAGGCTGCGATCGAGAAAGACATGGAAGCCGAAGGTGCACGCGCGATCGCGCTATCCCGGCAAGTCGACAGCCTGCAAGGCCTGATCGCCAAAATGGAGCAGGATCTGAAGAGCGCCGCGAAGGCGGCCGCAACCGCGAACCTGCAGGGGGCGCCCGCCGCCGTCAACGGCAAGCCCAACCTGACCGCCTTCAAGGACCCTGCCCGCAAAAGCCCGGCGATCGCATTCGCCTCGGCCAGGGGATTATTCGCGTTGCCGGTTAATGGCAGCAAGATTCGCGAATTTGGCGGTTCCGACGGCGCTGGCGGCATAGAAAAAGGCATTTCTTTGGCGACAAAGGCCGGTGCACAGGTCACAACACCGTGTGACGGATGGGTTGTTTACGCCGGTCCGTTCCGGAGCTATGGACAACTCTTGATCCTCAACGCCGGTGGTGGGTATCATGTGCTGATCGCCGGGATGGAGCGCATTTCGGTCAACATCGGCCAGTTTGTACTGACGGGAGAGCCGGTCGCCACCATGGGGACGACATCCCAGGTCGCCTCCATTCTCGCGACTAATGCGAGCCAGCCCGTGCTCTATGTCGAGTTCCGTAAGGACGGCACTCCAATCGATCCAGGCCCATGGTGGGCCGCAAATGAAGGCGAAAAGGTTCGCGGATGATGCGCAAGACTTCGGTAATTCTCCTGAGCGCTGCCACCGGCGCAGCGTTGACGCTGTTCGTGACCCAGCCGCGCGCCGTGCTGATGGGATCGAGCGCGCGAGCCGCCACCTCCGATACCTATCGCCAGCTCAACCTGTTCGGCGATGTGTTCGAGCGGGTTCGCAGCGACTATGTCGAGAAGCCTGACGACTCAAAGCTCGTCGAGTCCGCGATCTCCGGCATGCTGGCAGGCCTCGATCCGCATTCGAGTTACATGGACGCCAAGAGTTTTCGTGACATGCAGGTGCAGACCCGCGGCGAGTTCGGCGGGCTCGGCATCGAAGTCACGATGGAAGATGGGCTGATCAAGGTGGTCTCGCCGATCGATGACACGCCGGCATCGAAGGCCGGCATCATGGCCAACGATATCATCACCAATCTCGACGACGAAGCCGTGCAGGGCCTCACGCTGAACCAGGCGGTCGAGAAGATGCGCGGGCCGGTCAACACCAAGATCCGACTCAAGATCGTCCGCAAGGGCCAGGACAATCCGATCGACGTCACGCTGGTGCGCGACAACATTCGCGTCCGCTCGGTACGGGCCCATGTCGAGACCGATGACATCGGCTACATCCGCATCACCACCTTCAACGAGCAGACCACCGAAGGCCTGAAGAAGGAAATCGCCAACCTGCAAAACCAGATTGGCGACAAGCTGAAGGGATTCGTCATCGACCTGCGCAACAATCCGGGCGGCCTCTTGGAAGAGGCGGTCACGGTTTCCGACAGCTTCCTCGAGCGCGGCGAGATCGTCTCGACCCGTGGCCGCAATGCCGAGGAAACCCAGCGCCGCACCGCTCATCCGGGCGACCTGACCAAAGGCAAACCGGTGATCGTTCTGATCAATGGCGGCTCGGCCTCGGCGTCCGAAATCGTCGCCGGCGCGCTGCAGGATCACAAGCGCGCCACCCTGGTCGGCACCCGCTCGTTCGGCAAGGGCTCGGTGCAAACCATTATTCCGCTCGGAAGCGGCAATGGCGCGCTGCGGCTGACCACCGCCCGCTATTTCACGCCGTCGGGCAAATCCATCCAGGCCAAGGGCATCGTGCCCGATATCGAGGTGCTGCAGGATGTGCCGGACGAGCTGAAGTCACGCACCGACACCAAGGGCGAGGCCTCGCTGCGCGGCCATCTGAAGTCCGAGGGCGACGAGAAGACCGGCTCGCAGTCTTACGTGCCGCCGGATGCCAAGGACGACAAGGCGCTGAAGCTCGCCGATGATCTGCTCCACGGCATCAAGGGCAGCGCCGCCGCGCCTGAGGCGGCTACCCGCGACAAGGCTGCGATCGACAAGCCCGCCAACAAGGCCGCGAACTGATCGCTCGGCGAGATAACTGGTTTCGAAAAGGGCGGCCTCAAGAGCCGCCCTTTTTGCATGACGGCTCCGGATTGCTTGATGATTCCGCCCCTTGCGGGCCCCGGCGGGGTCCGCCGCCCCGCCCTGCCGTGGTATCGTCGGCAGCGCTGATTCGGAAAAAAAGTTCATGACTGAGACGGCCGACGATCTGAGCGCCCCGCTCGGACAGAAAACGGCAGCGCAAGGCAAGCGTCGGTTCCGGCTGCCGTTTACGGCACTGCAGGCGCTCGCGCTGCTGTTCGGCCTGTTCATCGCGGCGTTCGCCGGTTTTGCCATCTTTGGCGACAATCCGTTCGGCGGCGAGCCGATCGCGCACATCGCGATCCACCAGAACGGCCAAGGCGACGAAAAGCCCGCCGCAATGTCTCCGAACCTCGCCGATCACGGCGCGAAACCGGCCGCCAAGCAGGTCGCTGGCGGCGAGCCAAAGACCGTCACCATCATCGATGGCTCCAGCGGCAAACGCCAGGAAATGGTGATCGGGAGCGACGGCGCCGACAGCAAGGCCGACCCCGACGCACTGCCCGTCATGATGGCCAGCATCGACCAGCGTCTGCTCGAAAAATCGCGCTATGGCATGATCCCGGTGGTGGCCGACGGGCTCAAGCCGTTCACAGTCTACGCCGCCGAAGCCGATCGCGCCAAAGCCGCGAAAATGCCCGTGGTCGCGATCGTCATCGGCGGTCTCGGCGTCGGCGCGGCCAAGACGGCGGACGCCATCATGAAATTGCCGCCGGCGGTGACGCTGGCCTTCACGCCCTATGGCTCTGACCCCGGCAAGCTCGCCGAGCGGGCGCGGGCGCAGCGCCACGAAATCCTGCTGCAAATTCCGATGGAGCCGTTCGACTATCCCGACAACGACCCCGGGCCGCAGACCCTGCTGGCGACGCTCGGCCCTGAACAGAATCTCGACCGCCTGTATTGGCACCTCAGCCGATTCCAGGGCTATGCCGGGATCGCCAATTTCATGGGGGCGCGCTTTGTCGCCACCGATGCGGTGATGCAGCCGGTCATCCGCGAGGCCGCCAAGCGCGGGCTCGGCTATTTCGACGACGGCACCTCGCCGCGCAGCGTCGCGCCCTCGCTCGCCGCAGGGCAAGCGCTGCCGTTTGCCAAGGCTGATGTCGCCATCGACGCGGTGCCGACTTCTACGGAAATCGATCGATCGCTGGCAAAGCTTGAGAGCCTCGCCAAGGAGCGCGGGATCGCGGTCGGAACGGCCTCGGCGCTGCCGATCTCGATCGAGCGGATCGGCGCCTGGATCAAGGCCCTGGACGGCCATGGCATCATGCTTGTGCCATTGACAACCGCGATGCTGAAATCAAAATCAGGCTGAGGCATGATCCGAAAAGCGCTGCCCGCACGTGGATAGCCGGGGCGGGAACCGGTTTTCGGGTAGACCATGCCTAAAGAAAATATGCGATCGGCGCGATTTCGGGCCCGCTCGGGTGTTGAAGGTCGTCCACCCCTGCGGCAGATGAGGTTCTGACGGAATGGCGCGCTACGAAGACCTGCCCTACCGGACATGCGTCGGCATGATGCTGATCAACGCAGCCGGGCTGGTCTTCATCGGTCGGCGCGCCGGAGGCATCGAGCACGTCGACGAATCCCATGTCTGGCAGATGCCGCAGGGCGGCGTCGATCCGGGTGAGGACACCTGGGAAGCCGCCAAGCGCGAGCTCTACGAGGAAACCAGCGTCCGCTCGGTCGAAAAACTGGGCGAGGTCGCGGACTGGTTGATCTACGACATTCCACGCACGGTCGCAGGACGCACCTGGAAGGGCCGCTACCGCGGCCAGCGGCAGAAATGGTTCGCGCTGCGCTTCACCGGTAAGGATGCCGAAATCAACGTCGCGAACCCCGGCGGCGGGCACAAGGCGGAGTTCGTCAGCTGGCGCTGGGAGCCGATGAAGAATCTCCCCGAGCTGATCGTTCCGTTCAAGCGCCCGGTCTACGAGCGCGTGGTGAAGGAATTTGCCGGACTCGCGGGCGCGTGACTTTAACGGCCGACAACAAGCCCTATCGCCTCAACGTCGGAATCGCGCTGTTCAACGGCGCGGGCTTTGTGTTGATCGGTCGGCGCTTTCGGGACGACGGGCCGGAAATCATCCTGCCGGGCCTCGAATGGCAGATGCCGCAAGGCGGCGTCGACCCCGGCGAAGATTTGCACGAAGCCGCGATGCGCGAGCTCTGGGAAGAGACCGGGGTGGCAAACGCCCATTATCTCGGCGAAACCGACTGGCTGACCTATGAGTTTCCGCCATTCGCGGTGCCACCCTCCCATCGCCTGGCGAAATTCCGCGGCCAGCGGCAAAAATGGTTCGCGTTACGCTTCAAGGGCTCCGAGGATGAAATCGATCCGCTGACCCCGCGCAACGGCCAGCCGGCCGAATTCGATGCCTGGCGATGGGAGCGGCTCGACCGCGTGCCCGATCTCGTGGTGCCGTTTCGGCGCGAGGTGTACCGGATGGTGGCCAACAAATTTGCAAGATTTGGCGGCCCGTCGTTCTGAGGTGCGAACCAGGAGGGCGTCGGCGGGATCGTTTGAAGTGCCATTCTAGGGGCTGGGACCGGCAGTATGTATCTATACTCTTGAAGAGGCTCGCGGGAGAATTGCAATGCGACAATACATCGCCCTGATCCATAAGGAAGCTGACAGCGACTACGGCGTTTCGTTTCCTGACCTCCCCGGCGCAATCACCGCTGGAAGTAACTTGGACGAAGCCCGAAAGATGGCAACCGAAGCTTTGACTTTTCATCTTGCTGGTCTGGCCGAAGATGGTGAGCCCGCACCCGAGCCCTCTTCTCTTGAAGAGATTATGTCCGTTCGAGAAAATAAGGATGGGGTAGCTGTTCTAGTCGCAGCACCTGACGCAGAAGTTAAAAGTGTTCGGATCAATGTGACTATGCCTGCCGACGTACTCGATCAAATTGATCAATACGCGGAGCGCGAGGGGTTCACTCGATCAGGCTTTCTTGCTCAAGCAGCAAAGAAGGCGATGGCTGTTTAATTGGCACTGCACTTGCGCCCCACCGCCAATGGGCCGAGCGCGACATGACGATCGGTGTCGCGCTTGGCGCAATTACCAATCGCATCATTGAGCGCATCATGCTCGCTAGTCGCCTTCAGCCCAATCCCGGACGGCCCGACGAGACGACTGCGACCGCGCTCCGGTCCGGAGGAGACCGTTGCGCCCAATGCGCTTAATGCATCGCGGTCGTGCTGAGCTGGTGCTGGATGTTCTTGTAGTGATCGAGCCGCTCGATCGCGTGGTCGAGTTCGGAGCCTTCTTTTTCCGCAAGCTTGGCTTCCATCTCGCTGATCGTCTCGGCGAACTTCGCGCGGTCCAGCTCCTCGAGCGAGGTGGCGACATCCGCAAGCACGGTCAAACCCTTCTCGGAGACTTCGGCAAGCCCGCCCAGCACGATGATCCTTTCGTGCGTGCCGCCGTTGGTCACGGTCAGGATCCCGGGCCGGACCGCGGCTACGACTGGCGCATGTCCCGCCAGCACGCCGAAGTCGCCTTCGACGCCGGGAATGTCGACCTGATCGACCTCACCGGAGAAGGCGAGCTTTTCGGGAGAGACGAGATCAAAATGGAAGGTAGCCATCTAGGAAGCCTATTGGGGTCAGATCATTTCAGTGGAAAGAAGCGAATAGCGAGTAGCGAATAGTAGATTCGCTCCGCTTACCGTCACTATTCGCTACTCCCTATTCGCTATTCGCCCACTTATTGCCTATTCGTCCCTCTTAAGCCGCTTCGGCGAGCTTCTTGCCCTTCTCGACTGCCTCTTCGATGGTGCCGACCATATAGAAGGCTTGCTCCGGCAGATGATCGTATTTGCCTTCGCAAAGCCCGCGGAAGCCCTTGATGGTGTCGGCGAGATCGACGAACTTGCCCGGCGATCCCGTGAAGACTTCGGCGACGAAGAACGGCTGCGACAGGAAGCGCTCGATCTTGCGGGCACGCGCCACCGTCAGCTTGTCTTCTTCGGACAGTTCATCCATGCCAAGAATGGCGATGATGTCCTGTAGCGACTTGTAGCGCTGCAAAATCTGCTGGACCATGCGCGCCGTGGTGTAGTGCTCCTCGCCGACGACGAGCGGGGAGAGCATGCGCGAGGTCGAGTCGAGCGGGTCCACCGCCGGATAAATCCCCTTTTCCGAAATCGCGCGGTTCAACACCGTGGTGGCGTCAAGATGCGCGAACGAGGTGGCCGGTGCCGGATCGGTCAAGTCGTCGGCCGGCACGTAGATCGCCTGCACCGAGGTGATCGAACCTTTGTGCGTGGTGGTGATGCGCTCCTGCAGCGCGCCCATGTCGGTGGCGAGCGTCGGCTGATAACCCACCGCCGAAGGAATACGGCCGAGCAGCGCCGACACTTCGGAGCCCGCCTGGGTGAAGCGGAAGATGTTGTCGACGAAAAACAGCACGTCCTGGCCCTGATCGCGGAAGTGCTCGGCGACGGTGAGGCCGGTGAGGCCGACCCGGGCACGCGCGCCCGGCGGCTCGTTCATCTGGCCGTAGACCAGCGCGCATTTCGAGCCGTCGCCGCCGCCCTTCTTGTTGACGCCGGATTCGATGAACTCGTGATAGAGGTCGTTGCCTTCGCGGGTGCGCTCGCCGACGCCGGCGAACACCGAGTAGCCGCCATGCGCCTTGGCGACGTTGTTGATCAGTTCCTGAATCAGCACGGTCTTGCCGACGCCGGCGCCGCCGAACAGGCCGACCTTGCCGCCCTTGGCGTAGGGCGCGAGCAGGTCGACGACCTTGATGCCGGTGACGAGAATTTCCGCTTCGGTCGACTGGTCCGTGTACTCTGGCGCCGGCTGGTGGATGGCGCGCTTTGTAGCGGCCTTGATCGGGCCGGCTTCATCGACGGGTTCGCCGATCACGTTCATGATGCGCCCGAGCGTGCCGTCGCCGACAGGCACCTCGATCGGCTGCCCGGTATCGGTCACTTCCTGGCCGCGGACCAAGCCTTCGGTGGCATCCATCGCGATCGTCCGCACGGTGGATTCGCCGAGGTGCTGCGCCACTTCGAGCACCAGACGGTTACCCCCGTTGTCGGTCTCCAGCGAATTGAGAATCGCCGGCAAGGCGCCTTCGAACTGCACGTCGACGACGGCTCCCATGACCTGGGTGACGCGACCGACCACGTTGGCTGCTGTAGCCATCTAATCTATCTCCTTCGATCCGAACTTAAGAGCATGAGTCCAATCGGGTCATGCTCTAGACCACGGTCAGCTTGACCGGGATGTTGCCTTTGGTGGCCTTGGAATAGGGGCATACCGTGTGAGCTTCTTCGACCAGCGCCTGGACCTTGGCCTTGTCGGCACCGGGAACCGAGACCTTCAATTCGACCGCCAGCGAAAAGCCGCCATCGGTGTTGAGCGTCACGTCAGCCGTGACCTTGGCGGCCTGACCGTCGATGCCGTGCTTCTTGGCGACGACCAGGATGGCCTGACCGAAACAGGCGGAATAGCCGAGTGCGAACAGCTGTTCGGGATTGTGACCGTCGCCGGCGCCGCCCAATTCCTTTGGCAGCGCCATCGATAGCGCCAGCGCGCCGTTGTCCAGCATGGAGCGGCCGTTGCGTCCGCCCTTCGTGGTAGCCGATGTGACATATGCCATGTTGCTCTCCCTCAGACTGCTTCGGCGCCGGAGATGATCTCGATCAGCTCCTTGGTGATCATCGCCTGGCGCGTGCGGTTGTAGATCAGGGTCTGCTTGCGGATCATCTCGCCGGCGTTGCGCGTGGCGTTGTCCATCGCGGTCATCTGAGCGCCATAGAACGAGGCGTTGTTTTCCAGCAGCGCCCGGAAGACCTGGACCGCCAGATTGCGCGGCAACAGGCGGGTCAGGATCTCGTCTTCTTCCGGCTCGTATTCGTACGACGTCGCAGCACCGGCCTTGGCGCCAGGGGCTTCCACCACCAGCGGAATGATCTGCTGCGCGGTTGGAAGCTGCGCGATCACCGATTTGTAGCGGGAATAGAACAGCGTGCAGACATCGAATTCACCGGCTTCGAAGCGTGCGATCACCTTCCTGGCGATCTCTTCGGCGTTGACGAAGCCGAGCTGGCGGACCGCGCGCAGGTCGACGTGTTCGACAATCTGCTTCTCGAACAGGCGGCGGAGCTGATCGTAGCCCTTGCGGCCGACACAGAAGAACTTGACCTGCTTGCCCTGGTTCATCAGGGCCAGCGCCCGCTCGCGCGCCAGGCGCACGATCGAGGAGTTGAACGCGCCGGACAAGCCGCGTTCGCCTGTGCAGACCAGAAGCAGATGCACCTGATCCTTTCCGGTGCCTGCGAGCAGCACCGGCGCGCCGGGTGAGCCCGCGGCTGCGGTTGCGATATTGGAAATCACGGCGTCCATCTTTTCGGCGTAGGGCCGCGCGGCTTCAGCGGCCGA
The DNA here is from genome assembly GCA_005885285.1 of Alphaproteobacteria bacterium. Taxonomy (GTDB): domain Bacteria; phylum Pseudomonadota; class Alphaproteobacteria; order Rhizobiales; family Xanthobacteraceae; genus Bradyrhizobium. The sequence goes on from VAZG01000432.1 coordinate 16,019, forward strand.
CTGCGCGCGGCGCAGCTTTGACGCCGCAACCATCTGCATCGCCTTGGTGATCTTCTGCGTCGCCTTGGTGGAGGCGATGCGGACCCGCATGTCTTTCAGTGAAGCCATTCTTAGTTCACCCTGGCGACCCCGCTCGCGAGCTGGCCGCGAACTCCTCTTTCGTCACGCCCGGCCTTGCGCGGTCATGACGGCGTCCGTCAAGCCAACGTCTTGGCGTAACCTTCGACCACCGACTTGAGCTTGCCGGCGGTGTCGTCACTGAGGTCGCGGCTCTCGCGGATCGAGTTGAGGATGTCGACGTTCTTGCCGCGCAACAGCGACAACAACCCATCCTCGAAGCCACGCACCTTGTCGATCGGCAGCGGATCGAGATAGCCGTTGGCGCCGGCCCAGATCACGCAAACCTGCTCTTCCATCTTCAGCGGCGAAAATTGCGGCTGCTTCAACAGCTCGGTCAGCCGCGAGCCGCGGTTGAGCATGCGCTGCGTCGAGGCATCGAGATCGCTGCCGAACTGCGCGAACGCCGCCATTTCGCGGTACTGCGCGAGTTCGCCCTTGATCCTGCCGGCGACCTTCTTCATCGCCTTGGTCTGTGCCGACGAGCCGACGCGCGACACCGACAGACCGACGTTCAGCGCCGGACGAATGCCCTGGAAGAACAGATCGCTCTCGAGGTAGATCTGACCGTCGGTAATCGAGATCACGTTGGTGGGAA
>VAZG01000388.1 GCA_005885285.1 Alphaproteobacteria bacterium
ACGCTCGGCATCAGGCTGCTTTCGGCGACGTGGATCGAGGTCGAGGCGACATCGACGTCGAAACCTGCTGCCGTCACGGCGGGATGTTCCTTGAAGGCCATCGAAATCGCGTCTTCCCGGGTGCGCGGCGCGTAGCGGTCGACGGTCTCGGCGGGCCTGAGCTGGGAGGGCGGATTGCCGATCACCTGGGTGTAGGTCGCCTGGCTGATCGCGAGGTTGACCTCGGCGGCGTTGAGGTCCGCAAGGCCGCGGTTCAGCCGCGCCTCGGCCTGTGCGGTGTCGGTCTCGGTGACATCGCCGTTCTTCAGTCGCCGTTGGGTGATGCGCAGGGTTTCCCTTAGGAATTCGACATTGGAACGCTGAGCTTCGACCAGCGACTGGTTGGCCAGCACGTTGGAGTAGGCGGTGACGGCATCGAGCAGCACACCTTGTCCGGTATTGCGCAGCGCCTCGCGCCCCGACTGGACCTGCAATTCCGCCACCCGCACGCTGTTTGCGGTCTTGAAACCGTTGAACAGGGTCTGCGTCACCGTCACCCCGATTTGCCAGGGCTTTAGGGTCGCGCCCTGCACCATGTTATCGGGCAAGAGATTGCGGACCGCCTGCAAACCCGCACTGAGGCTTGCGATGATCTGCGGCCGGTAGCCGGCGAGCGCCTGCGGCACGTTCTCGTCAGTAGCGCGCTGGCGCGCCCGCTCCGCATTGAGCTGGGGATTGGTCTGATAGGCCTTGGCCAAGGCCTCGGGAAGGCTCTCGGCAAAAGCCGAGGTAGCTGCAAACGCAACGCAAGTTGCGACGCCAAGGCATATGCCTAACCGAAGCACGTGCCCTCTCGCGTTGCCAACTCTAGCGGCACACCCAGTCATGCGTTCCTGCAGCAACCCCGGCCGTCCGCCCTTGCCGACGGCCGACCGCCACATTTTTACCTGTTTAGAGGGCGCCGCGGCCACAGGAAACCGCCGAAGGTGGAAACCCAATGAATTCAATCCGCCGTTGTTGCCGGTTCGTCACAGACAGGCACAAATGCGTTATAACTTGGCTAGCGTCCGAATCCGGACGCCGCTTCCGATTCGCCGGGCCTGCACTTGATGCCGAAACTTTTCTCCGAGCCCGAGGCCATTGCAGAGGACATTATCCGCGACGTCGGGACCAATCTGGTGGTGGGGCTGCCGCTTGGGCTCGGCAAGGCCAACCACGTCATCAATGCGCTCTATGCGCGCGCGGTCGCCGATCGCTCGATCAGCCTGACGTTGTTTTCCGCGCTGACGTTGGAGAAGCCGAAGCCAAAGAACCTGATCGAGCACCGCTTCATCGCGCCCGTGATCGACCGCCTGTTCGGCGGTTACCCCGATCTTGCTTATGCCAACGCGCTGCATGCCGGCACTTTGCCTCCCAACGTACGCGTGATCGAGTTTTTCTTTCTGGCCGGGAAGTGGCTGCACATGCCTTATGCGCAGCAACACTATATTTCGGCCAACTATACCCATGCCGCGTCGTATCTGCTGGCGCGCGGTCTCAATGTCGTCACCCAATTGGTGGCGAAACGCGTCGTCGACGGCGGCATCCGCTACAGCCTGAGCTGCAACACCGACACGACGCTGGATATCCTGCGCGCCCGCGCGCAAGGTGGCGCATCGTTCAAGCTGGTCGGCCAGGTCAATTCCGAGCTGCCGTTCATGCCCGGCTTGGGCGATTTGCCGTCCGACGAATTCAGCGCGGTGCTCGACGGCCCCGCGACCGATTTCCCGTTGTTTGCGCCACCGTCCGAACCGATCGGCGACACCAAATATGCCATCGGACTGCACGCCGCCGGCCTCGTGCGCGACGGCGGCACATTGCAGATCGGCATCGGGCAGGTGGGCGATGCGCTGGCGCAGGGTTTGGTCATCCGTCACAACAACAATGCGCAGTTTCATGCGATCATGAAGCGGCTTTCGCCTGCAACCGAGCCAGCCTCTGCTCTGGAGACCGGCCCCTTCGAAAAAGGTCTGTACGGCGTCAGCGAAATGCTGTTCGAGGCGTTTCTCGGCCTGATCAAGGCAGGCATCCTCAAGCGCGAGGTGGACGGCACCGTGCTGCACGGCGCGTTCTTTCTCGGACCCAAATCGTTCTATCGCGCGTTGCGCGAGATGACGCCGGATCAGATTGCCCGGGTCCAGATGATGCCGGTGTCTTTCACCAATGAGCTCTACGGCGAAGAGGACAACAAGCGCACCGCCCGGGTCGATGCCCGCTTCATCAACAATGCAATGATGGCGACCTTGATGGGGGCGGCAATTTCGGACGGGCTCGAAAACGGCCAGGTCGTGAGCGGCGTCGGCGGCCAGTATAATTTCGTGGCGCAAGCCTTCGCCCTAAAGGGAGCGCGCTCGATCCTCGCGCTGGAATCGACGCGACAGGCCGGCAACAAGACGCAATCGAATATCCGCTGGACTTACGCCCACGAGACCATTCCGCGGCATTTGCGCGACGTCTTTGTCACCGAATACGGCATCGCCGACGTCAGGGGGAAGTCGGACGCCGACGTGATCGCGGCCATGCTCGGCGTCTCTGATTCGCGCTTTCAGGATGAACTGGCGCGCGCCGCTAAAGGTGCCGGCAAGCTGCCGAAGAACTATGAGATTCCCGCGGCGTATCGCGAGAATTTTCCGGAGCGGATTGTCGATGCGCTGAAGCCGGCGCGCGAGGCAGGCTTGCTGCCATCGTTTCCGTTCGGCAGCGATTTCACCGATGTTGAGCAGCGCCTGATCCCGGCGCTGGAATTCCTGCAGGTCGCGCAGCGCACCCCGCTGCGCATGGCGGGGCTGTTGTGGCGCGGATTGCTGCGAACAGGAGATGCAGCTGATCAGGCATGTCTGGCGCGGCTTGGTCTCGAGCGCCCGGCAACATTTTCCGAGCGCGCCTACCGTGCATTGGTCAGCGCGGCACTGGCGCGCTAGCGGTTCTTGTTCACCGGCTTGCGCTTCTCGATGAATGCCGCCATGCCCTCGGAACGATCTTCCAGCGCAAAGGTCGAGTGAAACAAATTGCGCTCGACATTGAGGCCGTCGGACAGCGGCGTTTCGAATGCGCGGTTGATCGCCTCCTTGGCCATGGCGGCGGCCGGGCGCGACATCGAGGCGATTTTCTCGGCGGCCGCCAGCGCCTCTTCCATCAATTTGTCGGCCGGCACGACCCGGCTGACAAGGCCCGAGCGCTCGGCCTCGGCCGCATCCATCATGCGCCCGGTAAGACATAGATCCATCGCTTTGGATTTGCCGACCGCACGCGTCAGCCGCTGGGTCCCACCGATGCCCGGAATAGTGCCGAGCGTGATTTCGGGCTGTCCGAATTTCGCGGTGTCGGCGGCGATGATGATGTCGCACATCATCGCAAGCTCGCAGCCGCCGCCCAGCGCATAGCCTGCAACCGCGGCGATGGTCGGCTTGCGGCACTTGGCGAGGCGGTCACCGCCGACAGCGGCGAAATCGCTGGAGAACATGTCGATGAAGGTCTTCGGCTGCATCTCCTTGATGTCGGCGCCGGCCGCAAAGGCCTTTTCGCTGCCGGTCAGGAGGATGCATCCGATCTTGTCGTCGGCTTCGAGATCCTCGAGCGCTGCGGCGATCTCGCGAAATACGCCGAAGGAAAGCGCGTTGAGCATTTTGGGGCGGTTAAGGGTAATGATTCCAACCGCGTCTTGGCTTTCGACAATGATGCTTTCGAACGTGCTCATGCTCTAACTCCGCGCGGGCTTGCCTTCGCAGCCAATGTGCCCGCTGGCGGAGTAGGCTTCAAGTGGGACGATCGCGCAACCGCGTGAGCGCAAACGTGCGGATGTTACGCCCTACGCCATGAACATGCGCGCGGCAGAGGCCAGCGTTAGCAGGGCGCCAAAGCCGATGAAGATCTTGCCGATCAGGGAGGTCTGGTCGGAGCTGGAGCTATCACTGCTCGCCGCCGGTGGGGCGGGTGTGCCGGGCGCCTCGGCCGAGGCCATCGCAAGCAGGGTTTGCTGCGGCGGCTGTGCATCCTCGCGCAACGCGCGATCGACGTCATTGAGCTGATCGGAGGCGACCACCTGGCTCGTCGCGGGCGGCTGGCCGTCGGCGGCCGCCTGCACGATGTCGTTGGCGCGCGCCGTCATGGCTCTCGTGCTCTCAGCTAGCGTATCGACGGTGGCCAGTTGCGCGTTGGCATTGGCGACCGAGGGCGGGAGCGTAGCCGGATCGACCCCCTCATTTCCGGCGGTATTGGTTGCTGCATCGTTGTTGCTGTCGGAGGTGGTTGCCGATATAAAAACTGCGCGCCCACCGGCTTTGGTGTTCATGGGCAATCTCCCCAATTTGCCAGTCCCTGATCGCAAAAAGAGACCTCGGGGCGTGTTCGGAGCGGGGCGAAAAGTGGGAATCTTCGGGTTACGCTAGGCGAAAGCTGGGCGTTGGCGCTTTGCCCAGCACGTGCGTACCTTCCGTCCGCAAAATCGTTTTGGAATCAATGGCGCCGGTGCCAGCCGATGAGATCGGTGTTATGAGCCTGTTGGCGCGTGGCAGGGGACGCCCGTCTGTGCCACGCCTGATGGTGTAGATCACGACTTCGTGAGTGAAGCCTCCGGACGTAACAAATTGAAAGATCAACCGAATTGCAATCCAGGAGCGTACGTGCGCGAGCGTGAAGACGAATGGACCGGCCTGATGCGGTCGGCCATTTCTGGCGACGGTGCGGCGTACCACCGCCTGCTCAAGGCCATCGCGCCGGTCTTGAGGGCTGGGGCACGGCGTGGACTGGCGCGGGCAGGGCAACCGGTCGATCAATCCGAGGACATTGTGCAGGACATTTTGCTGGCGGTGCATCTGAAGCGGCATACCTGGGATGCCAACGCACCGTTTGCGCCCTGGTTATTTGCGATTGCACGCAACAAACTGATCGACGCGCTACGTCGGCGCGGCAGGCGGGTGTTCGTCAACATCGACGATTTCGCCGAAACGCTTCCAGGCGAGGCCGCCGCTGAAACCGTCTCAGCGAGCGAGGTCGCAGCCCGGCTCGAATCCTTGCCTGCGCGTCAGCGCGCGGTCCTGCAATCGATTGCCGTCGACAGCGCATCAATCAGGGATACGGCCGCGAAATATTCGATGAGCGAGGGCGCGGTGCGGGTGGCGTTGCATCGCGCCCTTGCGAGCCTAACCGCAAGGCTGAGGGAGCAATGAGAATGGAGACCGATCAACTCATTCGCACTCTTGCCGCCGATAACACGCGGGCCCGGCCGGTCGGCTTCGTGCTGGCGCTGGCGTTGCTCGCTGCAGCGCCCGTCTCGCTTCTGATGTTCTTCACCGAGCTCGGTGTCCGGCCCGACGTCATGACCGCCATGCGAAATCCGTTTTTCGATCTGAAGTTTGCAGTGACGCTGGCACTCGCGACGTCGGCAATCCTGGTCAGCCTGCATCTGTCGCGCCCCGAGGCCTCGATGCGAGGCTGGGGATGGCTGTTCATGATCCCGGCCGGGCTTCTGGTCGCCGGCATTTCCAGTGAAATGATGATGCCGCAGCGGCTGCCGATGATGACGCGCCTCGTCGGCCAGAATTCGCGCGTGTGCATGAGCGCTATTCCGGCGATGTCGCTGCCACTTCTGGCGGCGGCTCTGATCGCCTTGCGCCATGGCGCACCGACCAGGCCCGCGCTCGCCGGCGCCATTGCCGGCCTGCTGTCGGCCGGCATTGCGGCAACGTTCTATGCCTCGCACTGCACTGACGACTCACCGCTGTTCGTGGTGACCTGGTACACGATCGCGACCGCGCTGGTCACGGCGGTCGGCGCGCTGGCGGGATCGCGAGTGCTGAGATTCTAGCTTGCGTCGTCCCGACGGTCGGCGAAACAAGATCAAGCCGCCGGCGCTGCGGCCTGCTGCATGCGGTGAAAGCGCAGCACTTGCTGCGCGGTCGAGGGCCGCAGCCGCTCGAAGGTGTCCTTGCACGCCATAAGGTCGGTCGGCTCACCACCCGAAAGCTCGTCGCGCATGTTGATGATCGCCCTTACGGTCAACCACGACATTCCGGCGACCTTGGCCAGGATCATGACGCCCTCGGCGCGGGTCTCCACCATCATGCTCTCCGCGATCGACAACGACACGTTGGCCAGCGCAGCAATCGAGGCATTGGTCTCGTCGAATTTGCCGCCTTCGGCAAACGCCGCCACCTGGCGTTCGTCGAGCCGGCCATCGTCGAACAGCGATTTGACGAGCGCGTGGGCGATCGCGGTCTGCTGGGTGATTGCCGAAGGAGCGGAGCGCGCACGCCGCGTCGCCTCCTGCACCGCATTCGGTACCTCACCCGCCTGCTGCGGATTGGCCGCTTCCAGCCGCGCGCGGACCGTCGCCGAGGCCTTCGCGAGCAGCTTCAGATAGAGATGACGAGGGATCGCAGGACGCAGGCCGATGCAGGTCGCAAGGTTGTCGTCGCCCTCGGCGCGATTGACCAGCCGGCTGAAGCCGCGTTCGGTGAACTCCGCGCCGGGGTTGTTGACGGTGCTCTGGATCACCTCGTCGTTGCCGCGCAGCACCAGTACGTCGGTCACTGCACTGCTCAGCACCCTGCGCGTCGAGATCGCCATCAAATGGGCCTGGCTCTTGTTGCGCGCGGTCTCGATCAGCACCTCGTCCTCGAGCCGCTCCGATCTGGACAGTACCGGACCAGCGACTTCGATCAGGTCGTCGAACGCCAACGTGCGGATGGTGAGGGGAGGCGCGGTGTCGATCGGTGCCAGGCGGTTGGAAAGTAGCGCCTTGGCCGATGTTTCGATATGCACGATCAGGCATTGGAACACATCGTCGAACAGCGCGATCTGTTCGTTCGAAAACTCAACCGCGCCGTTGATGAAAAGATCGGTCACGCGGCGCAGGGTTTCGACCCGCCGTGCGACGGTTCCATGTGCGAGCGTGGACTGCAGCTCGTCGAGCAGGTTTTCGGAGGAGACAGTGGATTTCGAGCTCATGACTCTATCCTGGAGCGTTCGGGCACGTGGACCGGCGGCGGCTTCTTTGCCTCCGGAAATGAAAGTGACGTCGATTCAGGCGCTGGCGATGCGGTTGCGTCCCTGTGCCTTGGCTGTGTAAAGCGCGCTGTCGGCGCGCGCGAGAAATGCATCGGGGTTCTCGTCGGCGCGGAACGTCGCAACACCTGCGGAAATTGTCACCCGCATGCCCGGCGAGAACGCGCTCCAATCGAGGTCGGCGATGATCGCGCGTAGCCGGTCGAGCATGCGGCAGGCGCCGTGCGGCGGCGCATCGGGCAATATCAAGAGGAACTCTTCGCCGCCATATCGGCCGAACTTGTCGATCGGGCGAATGTTTGCGAACATGGTGATGGCGAAGGTCCTGAGCACTTCGTCGCCGGTCGGATGGCCATAGGCATCGTTGATGCGCTTGAACCAGTCGAGATCGATCAAGGCGATCGAGCAGGGCGCGCCGGTGCGCCGGGCGCGGCCAATCTCCTCGTCCAGCATACGCATGATGCAGCGGCGGTTGGAGGCGCCGGTCAGCTCGTCGAGCTCGGCGAGTTCTTCGATGCGCTTGTTGGCGGCCTTGAGTTCGATGCCGCGCCTTAAAAGCATCTTTCGCATCGAACTGCCGTAAAGTCCCACGAACGCACATTGTCCGATCGTAAGGACGAAGGCGAGCATCGCGGCTAGGCGTTCGAGAGGGGTTGAGACGGGCAGTTCGATGGGGATGTTGGTGAACAGAAAGATCGGCACCAGCCCCAATGTCGTAAGTGTCCAGGCAATGGCCGCTTGCCACGATGTCATCCGCAGCGCGCCAAATCCGAAGACCAGGAAAAGTACACTCAGAAACGCGAATCCGATCTCGGGGGCTGCCACCAGGAATCCAAGCTGGAGCGCGACGTTGCAGGCGATCTGAAAGATCGTGAGATAGTGATCCTCGAATCTATCGTTGACGTTGGTTTCCGACAGCGCTGCAAAAAATCCCGTCAGCGTCAGGCCGCACAGGAAATAGCTGGACGGAATGGTAATCGGGACCGTGCCCGCCCAAGCATAGATCAGCAGGACGAGCCCGCCGAGCGAGTAACTCACGACCTGTGCCGCGTACATCTGGCGGCGTCGGCTTGCGCGGAGCCTCAGCACGTCCGGCGGCAGCATGCCGACGCACGCACGTGTTCCGCCAGTGACCTGGCCTTCAAACAATGAAGTTGCGCTACTCATGTCCCGCCGTGCTGCAATCAGCCAGGGCGAAATTTTAGGGAGTAAAGCCTTTAGGTTTGGTATCTTTGGCGACCGATTCAGCGGCCGTTAAAGTGGAACGAGCCCCTTGTTCGGCAATGGAAATTGGCCAAAACCGAACGAACGCAGTTGGACCGCCAATGATCCGGTTACGCAGGAGTAGTACAACTACTGTCTTATCGTCCGGGCCTTGCTAAGGTAACTGCCGACGGAATAGGCGCGCAGGGACGTTTCTGTATTATGATACCAAATTTTGGGATGAGCCTCGCGTACCGCGGCCCGCGATGGCGGGAAAGCCGTGTTCTGTGCGGTAGGTCACAGATTTTCCGGGACTACTACGGTAACCGGAAGAATCTTGCTTTTGCCATCGAACCCGTAGCCAACCCAATCCGACCAACCCTGCGAGACGGCCATTGAGTGCGGCACAAGCGACTACGGACGACGTCCTGATCGCTCGGATCGCTCAAGGCGACCGGCTCGCCATGCAGGTGCTGTACGGACGGCACCATGTCAGGGTGTTTCGCTTCGGACTTCGACTCGTTCGCAACGAACAGGTCGCGGAAGACCTTATCAGCGAGGTCTTCCTCGATGTGTGGCGTCAGGCAGGCAAGTTCGAAGGCCGATCCGCCGTCTCTACCTGGCTCTTGGCAATCACGCGCTTCAAGGCCCTGTCCGCTTTGCGGCGCAGGAAGGACGTTGAACTAAAAGACGAAGCCGCCAACGCGATCGAGGATACATCCGACGATCCCGAAGTGACGGCGACAAAGAAGGATACCAGTGCAGCGTTGCGCAAGTGCCTGACGGCA
>VAZG01000433.1 GCA_005885285.1 Alphaproteobacteria bacterium
GGCACCGCATCCAGCACGTTGAAGAATTCCTGCAGGCGCGGCGCTTCCATGAACACATTGTTGATGAAGGAGACCACTTGTTCGAGCTTCTGGATCAGCATGGTGGCGAAGGCGACGAACATCACGATCTCGCCGACCGAAGTTAAGCCCTGCTGGTGCAGCGCGATGCCGACGGTGAAGATCGCGAGCACGGTGATCGTGGTGGAGGCGCGGGTGATAACGGTGACCAGCGCCCACCACGACAGCACCGGCATCTGCACCGAAAGCAGCTTATCGGCGACGAAGCGCAGGCCCTGCACCTCGGCGTCAATCCGCACGAAACTTTGCACCAGCGCCACATTGCCGAGCGCATCGGAAGCGCGCGCCGAAAGATCGCTGTAATGCTCCTCGACCTCGCTTTGCATGCCGTAGGTCTTGCGTACCACGAATGTCGTCAGCACCGTGAACACCACGCAGAGCAGGAACAAAAGGATCGCCAGCCGCCAGTTGATATAGAGCGACATCGGCAGCAGCACGAGCACCGACGTGATCGCGGCAAAATGCTCGCGGAAGAATCCGAGCCACAGCCGCCACAGGGAATCGGTGCCGTTGAGCATCACCTTCATCAGCCGGCCGGAATGGGTACCGGTGTGGAAGTTCAGCGGCAATTGCATGACGTGCTCGAAATAACTCGTCAGCACGGCCTGGCGCTGGCGGTGTGCGAGCCGGTCGGCATGCAACGCCACCGCAGCGCCGCATCCAATGGTGAACAGGCCGAACGCGACCCATGCGAGCAGCAACGGCCAGGGCGACGACGATGCGAACATGCCTGTCGAGGGGTTGCCGGAGAGGACATCGACGATGCGGCCGAACAGCACCGGTTCGGCGAATTGCGCGGCGGCCAGGCACAGATTGGCGCCGGCGAGAATCCAGCCCAGCCGCGCCTCTCTGCCGAGCAGCTCAAGAACGCGGGTATAGAGGCGGAGCGGGGACATGCGTTGACAAGGCCGGCGCGCTGGAAGTGGCTCGCAAGGCCCATTCTAATCAGGGATCGTCGCGGAGATACAGCGCCTAATCAATGATCTGGAATTTGGTGACGGTCGCACGCGAAGACCGATGCGTGCTTTCGCGGACGGTCGCGCGGCTCAGTTGATCAGCCGGCTCGAGACCGGGGGCAGGAAGGAATCGTCGAAGATGTCCGCAGGCTGCGGCCGCTTCCTGAATTTGTGTTCTTCGCCGATCTGGTCGATCGAGCGGTCGAGGCGGGCGGGGTCGATGCCGCCGAGACCGTCGTGTTTGACTTCGCTGGTCAGGATGTTGTCGGACAGCACGGTGCGCAGCCGCTCCAGTTCGAGATCGCGCGATCCGTCATCCATCCGCCTCACGACCGCATCCACCGCGCGCGCCGGATCGGCGATGGTGAGATGGGTGCCGGCGATCAACGCGCGGACAAAGCCCTTGACCGCTTCGGGCTTGGCTGTCGCGAACGCTGGATTGACGATCACGGCAAAGCCATAGGCCTCGCAGCCATAGTCGGCATATTTGAGCACCGCGAGGTCGCTTGCCGGTACGCCGCGGTCGCGCAGGTTGACCGCGGCCAGATACGAGAAGGCGGCGACCGCGTCGACCTGGCCGGCAGAGAGGATCGGCTCGCGCACCGCCGCACTGATCCTGTTCAGTTTCACGCTCGCAAGCTTGATCCCGTTCTGTCTCGCCAATGCCGGCCACATCCGGATCGAGAAATCGCTATCGGCGACGCCAACCGTCTTTCCTTGGAGGTCGGAGAGCGCATGGATGCCCCGGCTTTTGCGGGCGACGAACGCGTAGGGCGATTTGTTGAACAGCACGAAGATAGCCTTGACCGGCGGCGCATTGGCCTGGTCGCGAAAACGAATCAGCTCATTGATATCGACCAGCGCGAGATCGCTGGCATCGGAGGCCACGCGCGCGATCGCGTCCGGCGATCCGTTGGCGATATTGGTACTGACGGCGAGCCCCTCCGCGCTGAACAGGCCGTGGTCCAGCGCCACCACAAAAGGCGCCGCGCTTGCTTCGAGCGGACGGTCGAAGGAGAACTGGATCGCGACCGGTTGCTTGGCTTCCTCGGCCGCCGCTCCAACGCAGGCCAGAACCATCAGGCCCGAGAGCGAGGCCAATAGGCACCTGACAGCAATGGTCCTGATTGCGTGCATCTGACTACGCCGGGACCGGACCGGCTAGCGATGCCGTGCGGTCGTTCTTGAGATGGTGCCTAAGCGTCGGCGAGCGGTATTCTGGCCCAGCAAACCTGAATGGTCGATGAGTACCAAGGATCACGATTTCGGGGTCGCCATCGATCGCGGAGCTTGCATTCGCCCAAGGGAACCCAACATCAGCATCGGGGGCTGGTGTCGGCGAGGCTCGTTACGGAGGATACGGAGATGTTTGCCCGAAAAGGTCTGTTTTCATCGCTCGGCCGGACGGCGGCCATGGTGACGGTCGCGGCGCTGGCGCTGACGGCGGTCGAGCCGTCGCTGGCCCGCGCGGGCTCAGCACCCGCGTCAAAGGGCCTCACCGCGGCCCACGGGACCAGCGGCGCCACCGACATCAGCGCGCGGCGCAGGTCGTACCGGGGCGGAGGCGCGGCCGCAGCGGCGGCATTTGCCGGCATCGTCGGCACTGGCCTTGCGATCGCTGCAGCCCAGAACCGGCGAGCCTATTATGACGAATATTACGGCGGCGGCCCGGTCTATTACGGAGGTCCGGCCTATTACGGCGGCGGTCCTGCCTATTATGGCAACCCCTCCTACGGCGACAACGGCTATGGGATGACCACGCCTTACGTGAACGGCCATCCGATCGCTGGCTGGTAATTCCCCGCAAATTTGCGGACTGAATTAATCCGCTGGTCACCGCGGCCGGCGGATTTTTTCTTTTTGACGCCCGCCGTTAACGCGCGCGGCATCGGTTTGGATTAGCATCCGCATCTATGAATGATTCGCTTGAGCGGCTTTATCTGGCGGTGCTCGCGGCCAAGGATCTTGATCCGGCAACGTCGCGTACGGCCCGGCTGTTTCAGCGTGGCCCGTCCCAGATGTGCAAGAAGCTCGCCGAAGAAGCCATCGAAGTCGTGATCGACGCTGTCAACGGCGACACTCCGGCAGTGGTCCGCGAGAGCGCCGACCTGCTCTACAACCTCACCGTCCTGTGGGCGTCGGCGGGCGTGCGGCCCGAGGACGTCTGGCGCGAAATGGAGCGGCGCGAGCTCCTGCTCGGGATCGCCGAAAAGCTGCCCAAATCGGCCGTGAAGCTGCTGCCAAAAGCCGCGCCTCCGCGGGTCGCGCGGCGACCAATTGTCGCGCTTGAGCGAAGCGGTCTGCGCAAGCGCCACTGATTTCCCCCGAACTTGCGGCATTCCGGCCATGGACAAATCGGTCCCATGGTGGTTCATCGCGCCATGCTCAAACGGATTTATGACTGGTGTATCGGCGCCGCGCACAAGCCATACGCACTCTGGATCATGGGAGCGGTGGCGTTCGCGGAAAGCTCGTTTTTTCCGGTGCCTCCGGATGTGATGCTGATTCCGATGTCGTTGGCGCGGCCGGAACGCGCGTGGCTCTACGCCTCGATCTGTACCGCGACGTCGGTGCTCGGCGGAATGCTGGGCTATGCCATCGGCGCGCTGCTTTACGATTCCGTCGGACACTGGCTGATTCAGTTTTACGGCCTTGCGGGCAAGGTCGAATCCTTCCGCGCCTCGTATGCGGAATGGGGCGCGGTGATCATCCTGGTGAAGGGTTTGACGCCAATCCCCTACAAGCTCGTCACCATCACCTCGGGCTTTGCAGGCTACAATGTCGGGCTGTTCGTCCTGTGCTCGATCGTCGCGCGCGGCGGCCGCTTTTTCATCGCCGCGATCCTGCTCAATCGTTATGGCGAGTGGATCAGGGTCAGGATCGAGCGGCACCTTACGCTGTGGGTGACGATCGGCGTTGTCGTGTTGATCCTCGGCTTCATCGTCGCCTATTTGCTGCTCTGAGATGGTCACGCGGTGCTTTGCCGGGCCACGCCTTGAGGTTACGCTCGCCGTCATGATGGCTCGATCCGTTAATTTCACTGCGCGGTCCAGGACGGCTATCGCGACCGCCGGCGCGGCGTTGTCGATGATCGTAATTGCGGCAAGTGCGTCCTGGTCGCAGGGAACGCAAGGGACGTCAGCCCCGCCTGCGCTCGGTGTCCGCGAGCCGCCGCAGCAGGCTGCGCCTCCGCCGAACGAAGGCGTGCCGCCGCCGGCGCGAGAAGACAATCCGGGCCTGATCAACGAAGTGGGCAAGCTGTTCGAGAAATCGCTCTCGATCCTGCCGAAAATAAAGAGCCCCAGCGAGACCATCGACGATCTCAACGCCCGCGCCAAGGATGCCGGGGAAAGCCTGTCGAACCTGGCCAAGCCATCCACCATGGTGACGGGGCGCTCGCTGTGTCCGGTCGCCGCCAACGGCGCGCCCGACTGCAAGATCGGCGCCGACAGGCTTTGCCAGAGCAAGGGCTACAAAGAGGGATCGAGCCTCAACATGGATTCCGCCGAGACCTGTTCGGCGAAGGTGTTGATTCCCGGCCGTGCGCGAAAGCCGGACGACTGCCGGACCGACAATTTTGTCACCCGCGCCATGTGCCAGTAGCGGCCGCGTTCGCTCAAGCGCGATGGCTTGAAGCGAGCCGGCGTGCGGGGCGCGAGGGAGAAGTGGTCCACCGCGGCGGCGCCGACTAAACTCTTCGCTCTATTGCGTCGCCATCTCGGCGCTGATCGGCGATCCGAATAGCTCGCCATGTTCGCCGTTGAACCGCGACATCTGCATCTGTTCGATCGGGAAATAGTCGGTCGCACTGGTATTGATCTTGATGCCCGGCAACAGCAGGCCGAGCTCGAAATTCTTCAGGTTGGCAGCCTGTTTCATGATGTTCTCGCGCGTCAGCTCGTCGCCGCATTGCTTGAGCACCTGGACCATGGTTTGCGCCGTCGCATAGCCATAAACGCTGAACGTGCTGGTCTTGTCGCCTTCGGGGAAATACTTGTCCATGAAGGCGGCCCACTCCCTGATCGCGGGATCGTCCTTCCAGGCTGGATCGGTCGGATCCTTGATGTAGTTGGATGACAGCACGCCCCTGGAGTTTTCAAGGCCGGCGGGCTTGAGCACAGAGCCGACAGAGTTCGAGACGCTGGCCAGGAACAGCGTCGGCTTCCAGCCGATCTCGGCCGCCTTGCGGATCGCTTGCGCCGCGAATTTCGGCGAAGCCTCGTCGAAGAATATATCGGCGCCAAGCGTCTTCGCGTCACCACCTGGGAGTCGACCGTGGGATCCGAGGGATCATAAGGCAGTTCGGCCACGATCATGCGCTTGGCGGCCTCGGCACCGAGCCCGTCCTTCAGGCCCTTGAGATAGTCGCGGCCGGAATCGTCGTTTTGATACAGGATGCCGATCTTGCCTTGCGGCAGGTTCTGCAAGATGTATTTCGCGTAGATGCGCCCCTCGGTCTGGTAGGTCGGCTGCCAGCCCATGGTCCACGGGAAATTCTTCGGGTCGCCGAATTTTGTCGCGCCGGTGGCGACGAAAAGCTGCGGCACCTTCTTCAGGTCCAGATATTTCTGGATCGCATTGTTGGTCGGCGTTCCCAGGCTCTGGAAGATCAGCAGCACCTCGTCGCTTTCCACGAGCTTGCGCGCTTGCTCCACGGTCTTGGGCGGGCTGAAGGCGTCGTCGTAGGAGATGAAATTGATCTTGCGGCCGTTGATCCCGCCCTCGTCGTTGAGCTTCTTGAAGAACGCGGCCTGGGTCCGCCCGATCAGCGCATAGGCCGACAGCGGACCGCTATAGGGCATGATGTTGCCGATCTTGATTTCGGTATCAGAAGCGCCGGGATCGTATTTCTTTTCGGCCGTGGCGGGGTGTATGCCGACGGCAATGCCCAGCAGTACCGACGCCAGTAAAAGGATTTTCCTCTGCGCCATGTCGGCCTCCCCGCATGTAGCCGGCTGTGCGCCGATCTCGGGACAGTTTATGGTTCGGTGGCCTGGCGAGTCCACCGATGAAAACGGTCGGCGGGCAGATTTATCCGCCGCAGCGACCGGCTGCTTTGCTTGCCATCGCCGATTGCATTCTTGGCATGATGTCTGGCATCTTTAGCCCCGCGCATCGCAATCACCTTGCCGATCAACGAAAAGGATTTGTCTGCCCATGTCCATGCCTGCCTTGTTCGAGGGCCGTCTGTCCATTCCGGTGATCGGTGCGCCGCTGTTTATCATTTCCGTGCCCGATCTCGTGATCGCGCAGTGCAAGGCGGGCGTGGTCGGAGCGTTTCCGGCGCTGAACGCCCGTCCGCCCGAGCTGCTCGACGAGTGGCTGGCGCGCATCAGAGAAGAGCTTGCCGCCTACGACAAGGCGCATCCGGAAGCACCCTCGGCGCCGTTTGCGGTCAACCAGATCGTGCATCGCTCGAACAACCGGCTCGAGCACGATCTCGCGCTTTGCGAGAAGCACAAGGTACCGATGATCATCACCTCACTCGGCGCGCGCGAGGAACTCAATCAGGCCGCGCATCGCTGGGGCGGCATCGTTTTCCACGACGTGATCAACCAGAAATTCGCGCACAAGGCGATCGAGAAGGGCGCCGATGGCCTGATCCTGGTATCGGCCGGCGCCGGCGGCCATGCCGGCGTGATATCGCCGTTCGCCTTTGTCGCGGAGACGCGGGCGTGGTTCGAAGGGCCGATCGCGCTGTCGGGCGCGATCGCCAATGGTCGCGCGATCCGCGCGGCGCGCATGCTAGGCGCCGATTTTGCCTATATCGGCTCCGCCTTCATCGCTACCAGGGAAGCCAACGCGGTGGAAGGCTACAAGCAGATGATCACCAATTCGTCCGCCGAAGACATTGTCTATTCGAATCTCTTCACCGGCGTGCACGGCAATTATCTGAAGCCCTCAATCATGGCGGCCGGCATGGATCCGGACAATCTGCCGACCTCCGACCCCTCGATGATGAGTTTCGGCACCGACGCCTCCGGCGAGCGTGCGAAGCCAAAGGCCTGGAAGGAAATCTGGGGCTCGGGCCAGGGCGTCGGCAGCGTGGCCAAGATCTTGCCGGCTGCCGAATTGATCGGACGCTTCAAAAAGGAATACGACGGGGCCTTCGATCCGCCATTGTGAGGCGGAGCGTCGGGCGAACGCTTGGCCGCTACGCCCGACGGTACCGGCGCTTATTCAAGCTCGAAGGACTGGTACTTCCCGCTGTCGTCGATCGCCGTGCCCCAAATCTTGTGCGACGCCTGGTGTTCGGCACGGCCAAAGGTGAGGGGAGCGCCGAGGCCGAGATCGAGGTTGCGTGTATTCTCCAGAACGTCGATCAGCTTTTCGGTATCGAGCTGCGGACCGGTGCGTTTTAGCGCCTGGATCAGGACGTTGGCGGCAACATAGCCTTCGAGCGAGACGTAGTCGGGCGACTCGCCGGGAAAATATTTCGCAAGCGCGTTCTTGTATTCGAGCACGGCGCTCGAATAGCCGCCGACCGCCGGCACCACCTGGGTCACGATGATACCACTGGCATAGCGCGGTCCAAGCAGCATCAGTTCTTCGGCGAGCGAAGTAGAGCCCACGAACGACACGTTCGAATAGATCATCCCGGGAAACTGATCTTTCGTCTTCTCGATGAACTTGGCGGCGGCGCGATAGGAGGCAACCATGACCACCGCCCTCACCTGGAGCTTTTGCGCCTTCAACTGATTGACGGCATCGTCGACATCAACAGTGTTGCGCTTGTAGTTGAGCCGCAGAATGGCGGCGTCGTTGAGGCCGAGCGCACGAAATGCCTTGGCGACGCCCGCAAAGCCCGCATCACCATAGGAATCCTGCTGGGCGAAGACCGCGATTTGTTTCGGCTGCAGCCGGCGCAACTTGATCAGATAGTGCACGACCGCGGCGGTTTCCTCCGCATAGCTCGCGCGATAGTTGAATACATAACGATCGGGGGGATCGTTGCGCAGGATATTGGCACCTGTGAAAGCGCCGAAGAACAAGGTCCGCCGCTCCAGCGCGAAGGGTACGGCGACGGCTGCGGTCGGAGTTCCGACATTGCCGATAAAGCCGAATACCTGCTCCTTGTCGTAGAGCTGTTTCATCGCGTCGGCGGTGCGGGACGGCTCATAGCCGTCGTCCGCCGAGATCAGCTTGAGCATCCGGCCTTCCACGCCACCCGCGTCGTTGACCCGGTTGAAAGCGGCGTCGATCCCAAGTTTCATCTGACGACCGAGTTCTTTGGTCGGACCGGAAAACGGTCCGACCATTCCGAACCGGATTTCGCTGGCGGTGACGCCGCGCGCGGTCGAAGTGGGAAGGGGCTGCGGCACCGGCGCCGTGGGCGCGGTGGCGGCAGTGGCCGAGGACGGCGCAATCACGGCGGCGAGCGAGGGCGGGGATGACGGCGCTTTGCCGGCCAGCGACTGTTCGAGATCCGCAAGCTGGCGCTCCGCCAATTTGCAATCGGTGCGGCCCGCGGTCACCGCAGTGCGGCCGTCCGCGACGTAGCGATCGAGCAGCCGTGAAAGGTCGTCGCGTTCAGCCTCGTTGGACGCGGTTTCCCTGATCACCTGCTGGAACTTGTCAGCGATAAATTGAACTCGCGGACGCGCGATATCCGGGCATGCCGAAGCCGAGCCGATGATCGGTCCGACGCGGCCCGCCAGGTCGCGTACCACATTCGCATTGTCGCCGGTTGCCGCAGTCGCGCTACCGGCGAGCAGGGCGCCAAGCAAAGCAGCCGCCATCCAGCGGGATCGCGAGCTTCGCACGACGGTCATGTTGGACCCGATATCAGCCATCATCGCTGTTTCCATGGTTGCCGTTTAATTTTTTGCCGTTGAATTTATTGAGATGTTTCGCCCGTGTTGGCTTTCTGCCGCCACTGCATGAATTGCTGAAGCGCCTTTTCGGACTGCTCGTGTGTCGTCGCCTCCTGACTGGCTTCGGTCGATGTCAGAAGTCCGCGAAATTCGGCAAGCGCCGGCTTCGCTGCGGCCTCGCCCTGTTGCGGCTGCGTGGTTTTCAGCGACTGCACGGCTGCGGCAAAGGATGCGCCGGCGTCCTGCTCCTGCGAAGCGTGGACCATCAAGACGACGAACAGCGCCGCCAGCGCCGAAACGCCGATCGCGGCGGCCCCGAACAATGCCTTGCGGCGATCGACATGATCGCGCGCGAGCGCCGAAACCTCTTGCATGACCTCGGGGTCGAGCGAGCGGGGCAGGGGCTGGTAGACCGAATTCGTTGGCGCCTCCGAATTGAACAATTGCTCCGGCTTCTCACGCAATCGGCGCGGCGCATAGTAAAGGGGATCATTCGGGGTGGGCTGGTCTTGCTCCAAGGCACTCATACGCTACTCCTCTGACGCCTTTTTTAGGCTACTTCCCTGACTGTTTTCGAAAGCTTCCAGGCAAAATGCGGCGGCCACGGAAAAATCCGCGGACGTCCCAATCGAGCCGCAAACACTGGCTGAAGAACTCGAATCAAAATGTCGGGATGCCCATCGACATCACTCGACTTTCGAGGCTGCGCCGTCCCCACCCATCCCATTGCCCGTCCCCGGCAAACATCCGCCACGCAAGCGGATATGGCATTCCCCACGCGGCGGACACCATTATGACGTGATGGAATCCGCGCGCGACATTATTAAGTTCGAATCACGGCAGAACTGAGTTGAGTTTTTGTCGCCTAACAAGTTCCCTTAACCGATCGTAAATTTTTGCGCGGCACTAAGGCTTTTTTTGCGGCCATTAACCCCGCATTAACCACGGGCGCCGATTTTTAACCATTCAATAAGAAAGGCTGAGTCGATCGCCATGGACGCAAACGCCGAGCCCACCCGCCAATTGGTTCGTCTGCGAGGCCGCTCCTATGTCGCGTTTGTCTTTTGTCCGGCCGTGCCGATCGTCGAGTGGCTAGAAGAGATTGATGCCACGCTTGCTCGCTCACCCGGCTTCTTCGTCGGCAAGCCTGTGGTGCTCGATCTGTCCGCCGTGGATCTCAGCCGGCCGGCGATCGCGCACCTGGTTCTCAGCCTTGAAAAACGTAACATTCGCGTCCTCGGCATCGAGGGCGTCGAAGCCGCGCGGCTTACGGCCAGCATGCCGCCGCTTTTGACAGGCGGGCGACACTGCGCGATTCAACACGTCCAGCCGGAAAAGCCCGAAGTCAAGCCGCCGCCGACATCGCTGCTGCTCGCCAGCCCGGTCCGTTCCGGTCAATCGATCGTCTTTCCCGACGGCGACGTGACGGTGCTGGGATCGGTCGGCTCGGGCGCTGAGATCGTCGCCGGCGGCTCCATCCACATTTACGGAACGCTGCGCGGCCGCGCGATGGCGGGCGTCAACGGCAACTCGTCGGCGCGGATCTATTGCCAGAAGATCGAGGCTGAGCTTCTGGCGATCGATGGTTTCTACCAGACCGCGGAAGAGTTGGACGAAGCGCTGCGCAATCGGCCGGCGCAGGCTTGGCTTGAAGGCGAAATCATGCGGATCACGCCGCTCAACTGATATTTAGAGGAGGTAAGGAATGGCCAAGGTGCTGGTTGTGACGTCGGGCAAGGGAGGTGTCGGAAAGACTACCTCCACGGCTGCGATCGGTGCGGCGCTTGCGCAAGCCGGGCAGAAAGTCGTTGTGGTCGATTTCGACGTCGGGCTGCGCAACCTCGACCTCGTCATGGGCGCCGAACGACGGGTCGTGTTCGACCTCATCAACGTCGTGCAGGGCGTCGCAAAGCTGCCGCAAGCCCTGATCCGCGACAAGCGGCTCGAAAATCTCTGGCTGTTGCCGGCGTCGCAAACCAGGGACAAGGACGCGCTGACCGAAGAGGGTATCGGGCGTATCGTTGATGAATTGCGAACGAGCTACGACTGGATCATCTGCGACAGCCCGGCGGGTATCGAGCGCGGCGCGACGCTTGCCATGCGCTTTGCCGACGAGGCGATTATCGTCACCAACCCCGAGGTCTCCTCGGTGCGGGATTCCGACCGCATCATCGGCATGCTCGATTCAAAAACGCTCAGAGCTGAGAGGGGCGAGCGCGTCGAGAAACATGTCCTGATTACCCGCTATGACGGGGCGCGGGCGGCGCGCGGCGAGATGCTGTCGATCGAGGACGTGCTCGACATCCTGGCGACCCCGCTGCTTGGCATCATTCCCGAGAGCCAGGACGTGCTGCGCGCCTCGAACGTCGGTTCTCCAGTGACGCTGAACAATCCCGCCAGCACTCCGGCCCGCGCCTATATCGACGCCACCCGGCGCCTGTTGGGCGAAACGGTCGCGATGACGGTGCCGGTGGAGCGTGCAGGGCTGATGAACCGCTTGCTGGGTCGGAGGGCTGCATGAACATGTTGCGGCTTTTTTCCAGCCGTCCCGCCCCCGCCCCCGCCCCCGCTTCGGCGCCGATCGCACGGGAACGGCTGCAGATCTTGTTGGCGCACGAACGAGGAATGCGAGGTCAGCCCGAACTTCTGGTACGGCTCCGCGACGAAATTCTCGCGGTGGTTTCGCGGCATGTTGTACTCGATCCGGAGAAGGTTATTGTCAGGATGGACAGGAGGGAGCACGTGGCGACGGTGGAAGTGGACATAGAGTTGCCCAACGGGCTCGAATCGCCGCTCGCGGCGGCGAGTTGACCATCGCCGAACTTCATTGATCGTGTCGTGGGGTGATCATGACCGTGAGCCGGCCCTCGCTCCCAATGACCGGCGGCTGCTCGTGCGGGGCGATCCGCTATGAGATCGCCTCGTTCCCGCTTCTCCTCTACACCTGCAACTGCACGAATTGTCAGCGGATTTCCGGCAGTGCGTTTGCGCTGAACATGCCGGTGGCGACCAAGGGTTTTCGTATTGTGAGGGGCGAGCCGAGAGGCTGGCACCACAAGTCGCCCTCGGGCGCGGACGTGACGTCCTGGTTCTGCGGTGAGTGCGGTGCGCGCATTTACGGCGAGCGCAAGAGCCATCCGGAATCCATCAACCTTCGCGCCGGCACGCTCGACGACACGACATGGCTGGTCCCGGTGGCGCACATGTTCCTGCGCAGCGCGCAGCCATGGGTTCTGCCCGCGGCCAACGCCGAGTGTCATGAGATCGGGCCGGATGATTACCGGCCGCTTGCGGAAAAATGGCGCGCGATGTGGCTGGAATTCTTTCCGCAGAAATAGCGGTGCTAGGTTCCCGGGATTTTTCGGAATATGCGCAGACTCCTATGCGGCATCGGCAATCGATGGTACCTTCGCTCATTGCGCGGCGTTCCAAACGGTGAACTGAATTCTCGAATAAACAATGGCCGGAATCCTCCCACGCTCCCGATCCAACATCGGTGTCCGCATTCTGCTGGTCGGCGCGGCCGCGGGCCTAGCCGTCGCGATTTTCAATTTTTTGTGGCGCGGCAACGGGATCCACGGCACCGCCGGCGCGCTTCTGGTCGTCATCTCATCGGCCTTGATGCTCGCTGCGAGCTGCGCACTGGTCTTTTCTGACCGCATCGGCCGCGGGTTGCGCGGCACACTCGTGGTCCTGATCGCTCTCGACATTCTCGGCACCGGCCTCGCCGCGTATTTCCTGGAGGCCGCCTGGTTGATCGTGGCCACGGCGGTGGCGCTGATCGGCTGGCTTGTGCACCTCGTGTCCGGCCCGACATCGCGCCAATTGCCGCGCGATTCGATGGTTCAGAAAGGTGCAGGATGAAACCCCCCGCCGTTCGCAGTCTGATCGGTGCGGGCTGGTGCCTGCTTGTCGCGTCGAGCTCCGCATCGCCGCAGGATGCCTCCCAGCAACCGCCGCCAAGCCCGCCACCCACTCCATCCGAGCAGATCGTCGGCGCAACGCATTACGACGGCTGGTACACCTTCAATGGCAATCTGGAGAACCAGAAATATTCCCCGGCCGATCAAATCAACCCGCAGAATGTCGGCAAGCTGGAGAAAGTCTGGGAAGTTCACACCGGCGACGTCTCCGACGGCAGCGGGAAGACGCCGCTTACGGACTGGTCGGCGACGCCGCTATTCGTCAACGATACG
This sequence comes from Alphaproteobacteria bacterium, assembly GCA_005885285.1. Lineage (GTDB taxonomy): Bacteria > Pseudomonadota > Alphaproteobacteria > Rhizobiales > Xanthobacteraceae > Bradyrhizobium. The sequence continues at coordinate 13,045 of VAZG01000433.1, forward strand.
ATCTATGTCTCGACACCGTTCTATCGCGTGTTCGCGCTCGCGCCCGATACCGGCCAGGTCAAGTGGACCTATGACACCCACGCGGTTCTCGAGGCTTTGACCCAGCCGGATTTGAAAACGCGTGGCGTCGCCTATTGGCAGGCGGCGGTGCCGCAACCAGGCATGCCGTGCCAGAAGATCGTCTACGTCGGCACCATGGATGCCAAACTGCACGCCGTCGATGCGGACAGCGGCAAGAAATGCGAGGGCTTCGCCAATGGCGGGGTTCTCGACGTCAACCAGTGGAATACGACCAACAACAAGTGGCCGCTCTCGCTGCTGCAGCCGCCGACCGTGTACAAGGACACGCTCTTTATCGGTTGGGCCGGCAGGGACTGGAGCGACGCGGTGGATCCCCCGGGCACCGTGTTCGCGGTCAACGCGCAGACCGGCCAGTTGAAATGGGTATTCCACGCCCTGCCGGACGAAGTCGTCCATAAGACCGGCACGTCGAATGTTTGGGCCAGCATGTCGCTCGACGCTGAGCACGGCATTCTTTATCTCCCCGTCAGTTCGCCCAGCCCGAATTTCTACGGCGGCGATCGCAAGGAAGAGCTTCCGCTCGCCACTTCGGTTACCGCGCTCGAGGCCGATACCGGCAAGGTGTTGTGGAGCCGCCAAATCGTGCACCATGACCTCTGGGACTACGACACCAACTCACCGCCGGTACTGGTGGACATCAACAAGGACGGCAGGACGATTCCCGCGCTGGTGCAGTCGAGCAAGATGGGAATATTCTTCGTGCTCAACCGTCTGACCGGCGAGCCGATCTACCCGATCGAAGAAAGAAAAGTGCCGCAGTCGGACGTTCCCGGCGAGCAGTCCTCGCCGACCCAGCCCTACGCGGCGACGCCGGAGCCGACCGTGCCCGACCGCTTCCCGGGCATCTCAGGGCTGGCCGATATCCTAAGCTTCGGCGAATGCAGCCGCGTCATGAAAGGCCTTCGCTACGATGGCCGTTACACGCCGCCAAGCCTGCAGGGCACTCTGGCCTATCCGTCCACCGCAGGAGGCGTCGAATGGGGCGGAGGCGCGGTCGATCCGCGCAGCGCGGTCTACGTCGTCAACAGTTCCTATGTGGCGCAGATCTATCAATTGCTCGAGCGCAGGGATTACGAGGAGAGGGCGAAGCACGGCTCGACACAGGAATATTTCCCCCAGACCGGCGCGCCTTACGGCTTCTACTTGCGCACCTTTGTCAATTTCCTCGGCATGCCCTGCTGGGATCCGCCCTATGGCACGCTGTCAGCCTACGATCTCAACAGCGGCAAGCTGCTGTGGAAGAAACCCTTTGGCGAGGTCCAGCAATGGGGCTGCTACATG
>VAZG01000434.1 GCA_005885285.1 Alphaproteobacteria bacterium
AGGACAGGTTCCCCACGCTTACTCACGCGCTCGATCGTCGTCGCCGACGGCGACAAGGTCGCGACGCTGATCCGCGTGTTCTTCCGCAAGAGCGAGAACGAGCGGATCGTGCAATTCGATCTCGCCGCCTTTTACACCCTGCGTGACGGCCTGATCACCGAGATCCGCGAGATCCTGGATTCCTTCGATCTGGTGCAGCAGATCCTGGAGCGCGATGTCGCGGAGGCGCTGACCGGCAGGCCCGGCGGAATTTGACCTCGAAACGCAGCATGACAACCGTTCCGGTTGAACCTGATCCTCGCCGGTGGCGACCCATCACGAGGCTGATTTCCGGGCCGCGACAGGCGCTCTATCCTCCATGAAAATCGCATTGCTTGTCGTGTTGGGTCTGATTTTGGGCGCGCTGGGCGGCGCCGCGCTCGGCATCGGAGCCGGGCTTGCCTGGGTCGAGATCTTCAAGACCACGGGTCTTGAAGGCTACAGCGGCATGCTGGTGTTCTTCACCTTCATGCTGCTCGGCGCCATCATCGGCGGCCTTGGCGGCGCGCTGCTGTTCGGCGTGCTGGCGTTGCGCGACTCCGCGATCGCCATCGAGCGCGAGCCGATCCGCCATGACCCGTAGCCGCGATGACGCGTCGGCTGACGAAGGCTCGCCAACAAGAGCTGCCTAGAAGACGTGCGGGTATACCGGTGAATCGCCGCATATTGGCCGCGATGCGGTCAAAATCGGCAGCCCTGATAGCCCGTGTTTCTACGTCGTCGTGCGGGGGACTTCCGCGCTCGCTTCACATGCGAAAACAAGGAAATAGCCGATGAACGCTATCAATCGTTCCGAACAACTTGAAACAGCTGAAGTGGATACCGATCTCGAGGCGGTGTCGGAAGTCGAAGCCGGCATTCGTGATTTCGTGCGTAACGACATCGCCTATCTGCGCCGGCCGCCGGTCGTCGCCAGCGGTGAGCCGCTTGAGCCGAACCAGGAAAACGCCGTCAACAGCGTCAATTCGCTGATCCAGCGCGTCGCCGGCACCTCGCTCGCCGAAATCGAAAAGCTGATCGGCGAACTCGAGGGCTTGCGCGACCTGCTGCATGCCGAGGGCCAGCGCGTCCAGCGCGAGATCTCGGGCTACGCCCAGCTCAGCCAGGCCGCGATGAAATCCACGCGCATGATCGCCGACAATGTGACGCAGTGGAAGCGCACCGCGGACGGACTGCGCAACGGCTGATCGTCCGATCATTGCCGACACCTTAAGCCGCCGCCTTCCCGGCAGGGAGCGCGGCGGTTCTGTTCGATCAGAACCAGAACTTGAAAAAAATCGGCTTGAACCTTGCGGGCGGCGCTTGCGACTGCGACCAACAGCCGGCCGCCGCACCAGCGGCGCAAATCCGGGGGAAACATCGATATGGCAAGCATCCGGCCCGACGATACCAATCCCATGCCGCTGCGCGCCTCGCCGCACCGGATGGGCACCCTCATGATCAGGTTTTTCGGCCTGCTGTTTCTGACGGTGGCGGTGCTGGCTCTGCTCTACAGCCGCTGACCGCGGCGGAGAAAAACGATCCGCGATTAAGGTTGCCGGGTCAGCAAAGCCTGACCTATTGACCTTCGATCGGCGCGGCTTCCAGCGAGTAAGAGCGGTCGGCGTAACCCTTGACCACCATCGTCGTCGTCAACATCACCGCAAGCGTCACGGTTGCGAAGATAAAGCCCACCAGTTTCAGGCCGCTACGGTCTGCCATGATCGTCCCCCGTCCAGATTTTCCCCGGGAAGCTTATGGCAGGCACAACGTTCAAAATGCGTTAGCAAAAACCGTTCCGAGCAGCACCTGGTTAATACTCCGTCATGGCCGAGGAAATTCGACCCGAAATCGGCCATCTCAGGCAGCGCCTCGCCGCGGTACAAAGGCGGTGGCGAGCAGCGAGAACACCAATTCGCCGCGCTGGTTGGTGCCGGTGTTGCGGGCCTGCAGGATGCCCCATTCCGGACGCGTGTCGGAGGTCCGCTTGCTGACGATCTCACTGGCAAAGCTGATGGTATCGCCCGATAGCACCGGCCCGATCCAGCGCAGCTCGCGAAACCCCGGCGAGGGCCCCCAGACCGCAACCTCCTCCCCGCGCGCAAGCGCCTCCTTTGCCTGCCGCGCGGCGTCGGCGACCAGGAGCTTCATGCAGACCGAGCCGACATGCCAGCCGGATGCCGCGAGCCCGCCGAACAACGATTTGTGGCCCTCCTCCTCGTCGAGATGAAAGGCTTGCGGATCGAATTGCGCTGCGAATTTCTTGATGGCGTCGGCGGTGAAGGTAAACGATCCCAGTTCACGCCGCTGCCCGACCTCCATCTGCTCGAAGAAGCGCATCAGGCACGGCCCTCGCGCCGCCGCACGATGATCGGCGAGACCATCTCGCACAGCACCTCGCCCCCGGCATTGCGGGCCACGCCCTTGAGCGTCACGATCCCGGTCTCCGGCCGGCTCCTGGACACCCGCGCGTCGGTGACATCGACCTCGAGCATCAGATCGTCGTCCGGCCTCAGGGGAGCGAGCCAGCGGACTTCGTTGACGCCGGGCGAGCCCATCGACGCGGTGCGGCCGATAAAGCCGTCGAACATCATCCGCATCATGATCGAGCAGAGATGCCAGCCCGAGCCCGAGAGGCCTTGCAGCATCGAGGCCTTCGCGGCCTCCTCGTCCAGATGCATCGGCTGCGGATCGAATTCAGCGGCGAAGGCGAGCATTTCCTCGCGCGTGACGTGGCGCGGTCCGAATGTGCCGAGACGGCCGGGCGGAAAATCTTCGAAGGTCAGGGTCATGATTGTGGTTAGTGGGAGACGAGGCCCGATTGTGGCCGCACTTTGCAGCAATCTCAACCCAGGCGCGCGCATGGCTCGTGCCACATACGGGGCTCATATCTGCCGGGGGACAACGATGTTTGAATTTCAGGACCTTTTCCAATGGGACCGGTTTATCACGCCGACCATCATCAAGACGTTTTATTGGCTGGTGATCGCGCTGATCTGCCTGTTCGGCCTATCCGGCATCTTCTCCGGCCTGGCGGCGATGGCGATCAGCCCGTTCGGCGGATTTCTGGTGCTGCTCTCCTCGATCGCCAGCATCGTCGTCGGCATCGTGTTTTCGCGTATCGTCGCGGAATTCATCCTGATCGTGTTCCGCATCAACGAGCATCTGGGCGCGATACGCGACCAGGGCGGAATGCGCTAATTGTTGAAACGGAAATGCATGACGTCGCCGTCGGCGACGACATACTCCTTGCCCTCCAGCCGCAACTTGCCGGCACCGCGCGCGCCGGCCTCACCGCCCAGCGAAACATAGTCATCATATGCGATCGTCTCGGCGCGGATAAAACCCTTCTCAAAGTCGGTATGGATGACGCCGGCCGCGGCCGGGCCCCTGGTGCCGCGATGGATGGTCCAGGCACGGGCTTCCTTCGGCCCGACGGTGAAATAGGTGATGAGGTCGAGCAGTTGATAGCCGGCGCGGATCAGCCGGTCGAGACCGGCTTCCTCAAGCCCCAGCGTCTCCAGGAATTCCGCGCGCTCCTCGCGTGACAGGGTCGCGATTTCAGATTCGATCTTGGCGGAGATCACCACCGCGACCGCATTCTCCTCCCTGGCGCGCTCGAACACCTGCCTGGAAAAGCGGTTGCCTTCCCTGGCGGAAGCTTCCTCGACATTGCAGACGTAAAGCACGGGCTTGGACGTCAAGAGGCCCAACATGGCGAAAGCACGCTCTTCCTCTGGCTTGCGCTCCAGCAAACGCGCCGGCTTGCCCTCGCGCAACAACACCAGTGCGCGGTTGACGAGATCGAGCTGTTCCCTGGCGTCCTTGTCGTTGCCCTTGACCTTCTTGGCGAGATTGTCGACGCGCTTTTCCAGGCTTTCAAGATCGGCGAGCATCAGTTCGGTCTCGATCGTCTCGATGTCGGCGAGCGGCGCGATCTTGCCTTCGACATGGGTGATGTCGGAATCCTCAAAGCAGCGCACCACATGCGCGATCGCGTCGACCTCGCGGATGGTGGCGAGGAACTGGTTGCCAAGCCCCTCGCCCCTGGAGGCGCCGCGGACAAGGCCCGCGATATCGACAAAGGTCAGCCGGGTCGGAATGATCTGCGCGGACTTTCCGACTTCCGCCAACTTGTCGAGCCTGGGATCGGGCACCGCGACCTCGCCGACATTCGGCTCGATGGTGCAGAACGGATAATTCGCCGCCTGCGCCGCCGCCGTCTCGGTCAGCGCATTGAACAGCGTCGATTTGCCGACATTGGGCAATCCGACGATCCCGCATTTGAATCCCATAATTTGTCCTGAAGTCAGTTCGCGACAATGCGTGCAGCGTTACGCGGCACCGTCATCGTCACCGTCCTTGTCGAAAAATCCCTTGGCCTGCATCGCCAGATGCACCTTGTTCTGGAACTTCGAATCGCGATCGGTAGCGAGCAGCCCGGCATTGTCTGCAATCGCCTCGAGCAGCGCCTCGACCCAGGGCCGATCGTCCTTGGTAAAATCGGAGAGCACGTGTCGGTGCACGACATTCTTTAGATTTGGATGCCGAGGGCCCAACCAGTCGCGCGGATGACCGACGCCCAACCGTACCCGGCGATAATCGTTGCCGAGATGCGAGGAGATCGACCGGAGACCGTTGTGGCCGGCATCGCTGCCACCGATCTTGACTCGCATTTTGGCGGGCGGAAGTTCGATTTCGTCGTGGAACACCGTGATATCGGAAAGCGCCAGCTTGTAGAAACTCATCGCTTCCTGCACTGCGCGGCCCGACTCGTTCATGTAGGTCTGCGGTTTCAGTAACACGACGACTTCGCCGTTGAGCCTGACTTCAGCGACGATGCCCTGAAAGCCGCGGCGCCACGGTGCAAGGCCGTGACGCCGCGCGATCTCGTCGACGGCCATGAAGCCGATGTTGTGTCGATTGTTCTCGTGTTCCGCGTCAGGATTGCCGAGACCAACGAAGAGTCGTCGTTGCATGACGCGGCATCCCGCGGCTTACTTACTTCTTCTTGTCGCCGCCGCCGGCGGGCGCTTTCGCACCAGCCGCCGGGGCCGCCGCAGCACCCGCCGCCGGAGCACCGGCCGCGGGCGCTCCAGCCGCCGGAGCCGCCGTAGCACCTGCCGCCGGAGCCGCGCCAGGCGCCGGCACACCGGTAGCTGCAGCGGCAGCCGCGGCAGCCGCCGCCTTCTGCTCTTCGGCGTAGCCCGACGGCGGCACGATGGTCACCAGCGTAATGTCCTCGCGCGCCAACGATTTCACGCCTGATGGCAGCTTGATGTCGGACAGGTGCAACGAGTGGCCGATCTCAAGACCGCTGACATCGGCATCGATATATTGCGGAATATTATCGACCGAGCATTCCAGATCGAGGGTATGGGTGACGATGTTGACCGTGCCGCCGCGCTTGACGCCGGGCGACGCATCCGACCTCTGGATGTGCAGGGGAACGCTGATGCGGATAGTGGCGCCTTCGCCGAGTCGCATGAAGTCGACATGAACAGGAAGATCGCGCACGGGATCGAGATGGAAGTCGCGCGGAATCACGCGGTGCTTCTTGCCCTCAAGATCGATGTCGTAGATCGTGGTGAGGAACCGGCCGGCCAGGATGCGCTGGCGCAGTTCGATATCGTCGACCGAGATCGGCGTGGGGGGCTGGTTGTTGCCATAGATCACTCCGGGCACTCTCCCGGCGCGACGCTCGGCCCGTGCGGCCCCCTTGCCGACTGACGGACGCGCGGTCGCCTTCAATTCCTTGACGGTCGCCATTGTCATAAGTCCTTGTTTTAAAAAGCTAAAGGCCGCAACGCGGCCCGTTTTTCAAATCCGCAGCAAGCCTCCAGGGGTGCGGGGGCCGCGGACGTGGCGGCGTTCTAGCGGCAAAGCGCAGAAATGACAAGGAAATGGAGGGATTTTGTTCACGGCGGCCGTCTGCAGAGGGCTAAAATCTAGCCGTCCGTCTTCAGGCTGCCGCTATCGGGCGCCGTGGGCGAAACGCCCAATTTGCCTTCCAGCACGGCGATGCGCGCCTTCAAGACCTCGTTTTCTTCGCGCGCCAGTCGCGCCATGTCCTTGACCGCCTCGAACTCCTCGCGCTTGACGATGTCGAGGTCGCGCAGGATTTTTTCGGCCTGGTTACGGACCACCGTATCGACCTCGCGCTTGACACCTTGGGCGGCGCCCGCGGCATCGTTCATCAAGCGTCCGATCTCGTCGAAAAACCGGTTCGTGGTCTGGGTCATGCGAAATCTCCGCTCGGCTATGCGCTGGTGCATCGAGACAGAACAATGGCGATCCCGAAGGGGCTGTTCAAGGGCTCCCGGCGAGTTGCCTTGTCATATCCTGGTTTCCTTGCGATCGTGTTGAACGCTCAAAAGCAAAATCGAAACCGCAACGAAGAAAACGCGCCATGATCGACCAGCAGATCGAAATCCCCACCAAGGACGGCCATACCACTACCTTCGTCACCCATCCCGAGCGCGGTGGACCCTTTCCCGTCATCATCTTCTACATGGACGCGCCGGCGATCCGCGAAGAACTGCGCGACATGGCGCGCCGGCTCGGTACATCAGGCTATTACGTGATGCTGCCGAACCTCTATTACCGATCAGGCGTCATGGAACTGGGGCCGATTCCGCCAGACCCGGAAGCGCCCGAGCGCAAGCGGATGTTCGGGTACATGACCTCGATCAACATTCCCCTCGTTATGGAGGACACAAGCGCCCTGCTCGCCTATGCCGAAAGCCAGCCGGTGGCGAACACGCGCCTCGTCGGCACCGTCGGCTACTGCATGAGCGGGCGTTATGCGATCAACGCGGCGACGCATTTTCCCGACCGCGTCAGGGCCGCGGCTTCGATCTACGGCACACATCTGGCGACCGACCAGCCCGACAGTCCGCATCTCGCCGCGGGCAAGACCAAGGCCGAGCTCTATTTCGGCTGCGCCGAGACCGACATCTATGCACCGGCGGAAATCATCGAGAAGGTCAAGACAGGCATGAAAGGCGCCAACGCCGAGGTCGAGATCTATCCCGGTACCCATCACGGCTTTGCGTTTCCGAAGCGTCCGGTCTACCACCGCGACGCCGCCGAACGGCATTGGGAACGGCTGCTCGCGCTCTATCGCCGCAACCTCCGCAAAGACCAAAAGGCGTAATGCCCTTTCTCCTGATCGCCTTTCCCGTGTTCGATCCGATCGCGATTGCGATCGGGCCGATCGCGATCCGCTGGTATGCGCTGGCCTATATCGGCGGCATCGTCTTGGGTTGGATCTACGCACGCTCGCTGCTCAGGAACGAGAAGCTGTGGGGCGGGCCGGCGCCGATCTCGCTGCCGCAGCTCGACGACTTCATCCTCTGGGTCACCCTCGGTATCATCCTCGGCGGCCGCACCGGCTATGTGCTGTTCTACAATCTCGAATTCTTCATCCAGCATCCGGCGGAGATCTTCGAATTGTGGAAGGGCGGCATGTCGTTTCACGGCGGCTTTCTCGGCTGCGTCACCGCGGTGATCCTGTTCTGCAGGCAGAACAACCTTCCGATCCTCTCCCTCGGCGATATCACGACCGCGGTCGGGCCGATCGGCTTGTTCCTCGGACGGCTCGCCAACTTCATCAACAGCGAATTGTGGGGACGCCCGGCCGACCCCAGCCTGCCCTGGGCGATGATCTTTCCCAATGGCGGGCCGCTGCCGCGCCATCCAAGCCAGCTTTATGAGGCTGGACTTGAAGGCATTCTGCTGTTTACGATTCTCGCCGTGATGATCCGGCTCGGCGCGCTGAAGCGGCCGGGCCTGATCCTCGGCAGCTTCATTGCGATTTACGGGCTTGCACGCATCCTCGGCGAGCATTTCCGCGAGCCTGATCCCCAGCTCGGATTCCTGTGGGGCGGGCTCACGATGGGGATGTTGCTGTCGGTGCCCATGGTTATTGCCGGCGCGATCATTATTGTTATGGCATGGCGGCGCCGGACGCCGCCGCAGATAGTCAAGTCAGTTGCAGGTCGTTAAGTCGGTTCAAGGCAGGCCGTGTCCGAATATTCGCCGCTGCAGTCGGAGATCAAGAAGCTGATCAAATCGTCCGGTCCGATGCCGGTGTGGCGATATATGGAGCTGTGCCTGACGCATCCCGAACACGGCTATTACGTGTCGCGCGATCCATTGGGCCGCGAGGGCGATTTCATCACCGCGCCCGAAGTGAGCCAGATGTTCGGCGAACTGCTTGGGCTGTGGACGGCATCGGTTTGGAAAGCGATCGGCTCGCCGCCGGTGCTGCGGCTGGTCGAGCTCGGGCCCGGCCGCGGCACCATGATGGCCGACGCATTGCGCGCGCTGCGGGTGCTGCCGCCGCTCTTTCAGTCGCTCAGCATCCACATGGTCGAGATCAATCCGGTGCTGCGCGACAAGCAGAAGGCGACATTGTCGGGCGCGAGCAACATCGACTGGCACGATACGATCGACGATATCCCCGAAGGCCCGGCGGTCATTCTCGCCAACGAATATTTCGACGTGCTGCCGATCCACCAGGCGGTGCGGCGGGAAACCGGCTGGCACGAGCGCGTCGTCGACCTCGACGACAGCGGCAAGTTGATATTCGGTGCCGCGCCCGAGCCGATCCCGCGCTTCGAGGTGCTGCTGCCGCCGCTGGTGCGCGCCGCACCCGTCGGCGCCGTGTTCGAGTGGCGGCCCGACGCCGAGATCATGAAGATCGCGACCCGGGTGCGCGATCAGGACGGCGCGGCGTTGATCATCGACTATGGTCATTTGCGCAGCGACGCCGGCGAGACATTCCAGGCTATCGCCCGCCACAGCTATGCCGATCCGTTGAAAACTCCCGGCCAAGCCGACGTCACCGCGCACGTCGATTTTCAGGCGCTCGCGCGCGCTGCGGAAGATTTGGGCGCGCGGGTTCATGGCCCGGCCACGCAGGGCGATTTCTTGAAGCGGCTCGGCATCGAAACCCGTGCGGTGACCCTGATGGCGAAGGCCACCCATGAAGTCTCGGAAGCCATTTCCGCCGCGCTGAAGCGGCTGACCGACAGCGGCCGCGGCGGCATGGGGTCGATGTTCAAGGTACTGGCGATCTCGGAGCCAAACCTCACCTCGCTCGCAGGCTTTGGCGACGAGAAGCGGGCAGGCACCGGAGAGGTGTCGCCATGACCTTTGACTCGTCGCTGCTTTCGGCAATTCCCGGCCTCCGCCACGCGTTCTTCACACGCGACGGCGGGGTGTCCAGTGGGATTTACGCAGGCCTCAATGGCGGGCTGGGCTCGAACGACGATCCCCAAAATGTTGCGGAAAATCGCCGGCGGATGGCCGAGCGGATGGGCGTTACGCCCCATCATTTTCTCAGCGCGCACCAGATCCACTCGCCGGACGCCGTGATCGCAAGCGGGCCATGGGCGGGCGCGTCGCGGCCGCGCGCCGATGCCATCGTCACACGGACGGAGGGCATCGCCATCGGCGTCACCGCGGCCGATTGCGGTCCGATCCTGCTGGCCGATCCCAACGCACGCGTGATTGGGGCGGCACATGCCGGCTGGAAAGGCGCGCTGACGGGCATTCTGGAATCCACGATTGAGGCGATGGAAAAGCTCGGCGCCGAGCGAGGCGGCACGGTCGCCGCGATCGGCCCGATGATCCGCCAGCAATCTTACGAGGTCGGCAGCGAGTTCGTCGAACGTTTCATCGACGCCGAAGCCGATAATGCTGTGTTCTTCGTGCCGTCGCCGCGCGAGGGCCACGCGATGTTCGACCTCGCCGGCTTCATCCGGATGCGGCTGGAAAACGCCGGCGTCCTGATGATCGACGACGTCGGCGCCGACACCTATTCCGACGAGCGCTTTTTCAGCTACCGCCGCTCGGTGCATCGCAAAGAACCGGATTATGGGCGGCATGTTCATGCGATTGCGCTGGAGCCCTGACGGATTCGAGTTGAGGCAAATTGAGGGCGGCATCGAAAAATTTCGCCCGGCGTTCGTGTCCATCCTGCCCTAGACGTTAATGCATATTAACGATATCGCAGGAGACAATGAGGGACGCGTCAATCACTTCGGGCCGGACGCGCTTGCGCGCGGGGCTGGCAGCGCTCCTGCTGGTGGCGGCTTGCTCGCTTGGCGGCTGCGCCGGCGGAGGCGCTGCGAGCGGCTCGTTTGCGATGGCCGGCGATAGTCCAACCATCGCGTTCGAATCGATCGATGGTCCGCCGCCGCCGGTGTTCGACCGGATGGTGAGCGTGCTCGACAGCGAGACCAAATTGCGCAGCCTCGCCGTCGTCTCGCGCGAAAGTCCGGCTGCCTACCGTGTGCGCAGCTACCTCTCGGCCCAAACCGTTCGCGGCAAAGCCGTGATCGCGTGGGTCTGGGACGTCTACGATCGCGACCAGCAGCGCGCCTTGCGGCTTGCCGGCGAGGAGCCGGCCGGCAAGGGCGGTCGCGACGCACTGCGTGACCCCTGGGCTGCGGCTGATGACCTCCTGCTGCGAAAGATCGCGCAGGCCGGACTGAGCGGCTTGACCAGCATGATCCAGGGAACGCCCGAGGACCCGCAGCCGGCGCCCGGCCCAAGCAAGCGAGGGCCCGCGGTGGCGAGCGCCGAGGCGCCTTCGCCCGATTCCGGGAGTTTTGGCGCCGGCGCCCTCGGCTATACCGATCGATAAACCACCCAAAACCTGTCCCGATTCAGGGTTTTGGGCAGGAAAACCCCGCGGAATGGGTTGCCAGCGCTGCCGCCGGCCTGATATCTCCTCGCTCGTTGAATTGGCCGGTTCCGCAGGAAACCCGATATGCTGAACGTCGTATCCAGCAAGACGCGGGGAGGAGCCTCGATGTCGGGCAAGAACGGCTCCATCAAGCTTGTCGCCGGCAACTCCAATCCGGCGCTGGCGCAGGCAATTGCGGGCGGGCTCAATTTGCCGCTGACCAAGGCCGTGGTCCGGCGCTTCGCCGACATGGAGATCTTCGTCGAGATCCAGGAAAACGTCCGCGGCTCGGACGCCTTCATCATCCAGTCGACGTCGTTTCCGGCCAACGACCATCTGATGGAGCTTCTCATCATCACCGACGCGCTGCGCCGGTCGTCGGCACGCCGCATCACGGCGGTGATCCCCTATTTCGGCTATGCCCGGCAGGACCGCAAATCCGGCTCGCGCACGCCGATTTCGGCCAAGCTCGTGGCTAACCTGATCACCCAGGCCGGTGTCGACCGCGTCATGACGCTCGACCTGCATGCCGGACAGATCCAGGGCTTCTTCGATATCCCGACCGACAATCTCTACGCCTCGCCGGTGATGGTGCGCGATATCCGCGAACGCTTCGACCTCGCCAAGGTCATGGTGGTGTCGCCCGACGTCGGCGGCGTGGTGCGCGCCCGCGGGCTTGCCAAGCGCATCAATACCCCGCTTGCCATCATCGACAAGCGCCGCGAGCGCGCCGGCGAATCCGAGGTCATGAACGTGATCGGCGATGTCGCAGGCTTCACCTGCATCCTGGTCGACGATATCGTCGACTCCGGCGGCACGCTGGTGAACGCCGCCGACGCGTTGCTCGCCAACGGCGCCAAGGATGTCTACGCCTATATCACCCACGGCGTCTTGTCCGGTGGCGCCGCCGCGCGCATCACCTCGTCCAAGCTCAAAGAGCTTGTGATCACCGACTCGATCGAGCCGACCGAGGCCGTCGTCAAGGCGCCCAACATCCGCACGCTTTCGATCGCCACCCTGATCGCTGAAGCGATCGGCCGTACCGCCGCGGAAGAGTCGGTGTCGAGTTTGTTCGATTAGCATGATGGTTTTGTAGGGTGGGCGAAGGCGCACTTCGCGCCGTGCCCACCGTGTTTTGTTCGTGCAATTGTCGGTGGGCACGCAAGCGCTTTGCCCATCCTAGCGCTCAAACCATCACTCAATCGAACCCCGGGCGCGGCACCAGGTTCATCAGCGTCCGCACATAGCCGCCGTCGACCGTGATCTCGTCGCCGGTGACGAAAGATGATCGGTCGCTCGCCAAAAACAGCACCGCTTCCGCGATGTCCTGCGGCATCCCGACCCGTCGCGCCGGCGTGACGGCGGCGCGGCGTTCGGTGACGCCGGGCGTGTCGTAAAAGGCCTGGCTCATCGGCGTGATCACCATGCCGGGGCTGACGACGTTGCTGCGGATTCCCATCGGTCCCCATTCGCTGGCAAGCTGGCGCGACAGCATCACGACACCGGCCTTGCTGACGCTATAGGCGCCGCTCTTGCCTTGCGCATGACTGGCCGCGATCGAGGCGATATGAACGAGACTGCCGCGCCCGAGCGCGCGCATTTGCCGGCCGAATGTCTGCGCGCAGAGGAAATAGCCGGTGAGGTTGACGGCGAGAACCGCGTTCCACTCCTCCAGCGACAGCGCGTCGAGCCCGCCCGGCCGCAACACCGCCGCGGTGTTGACGAGCACGCTGCAAGGTCCGAGCGATTTCTCGATTGTCTCGGATGCAGCGCTAACGCTCTCGGCGCTGGTGGTGTCGCAGCGAACGACTACATGGCCGTCGCCGAGCTCACGCAGCGCTGCGCGCGTCACTTCCAGGCCGCGCTCGTCACGGTCGATCGCGGCGACACGGGCACCGGCTTGCGCGAGGCTCACCGCGACAGCGCGGCCGATGCCGCCACCGCCGCCCGTCACCACCGAGACGCGGCCTGACAGGCCAAGCCAGTCGGATGAGTTTTGCCCGGTCATGATGGTCTCCTTGTTTTGCGCGAGAGAGACTAGCGTACGCCCGTCTTCTCGTTTCAAAAAGGTTCCGAGCCGCCTCGCCCGTGTGCGCGGAAAGGGAGAAGACGCACGTCCGCCATCTCGCCGCGCCCTGCGCGCGAGTTTTATCCCAAATTTCCTGTCCTCTGAATGCAGAGGGCGCAGGGAATGCCGGGCGCTCGGTGCGCCCGCAGCCTCGCGCGCAACAAAAAAAGCGCACGAGCATAGTCACCACGGTCACGCCGGGATCACCCGGGCATTCCCCGCGCAATGGTTTTAACGGTTACTTCGTGCTCTCCCCAGCGACCGGGCTCTTTTGCCACTGTCATCGGCGGAATTTCTTCCGCCAACTTAACGCCAGCGTCGGGGCGTCAGGACCACACGACTTCACCGTCCACAGGTCCACGCTCTCGTCTTCAGCGTGACCCGCGTCCATCGCATCCCGCCCCGCGTTTCGTGACGATCGCGAGCCGCCCCTCTTGGTGAGGCGGGACGCGGGAAATGTGAGGCTGATTTGGGGTCTTCGGCAATGCCACCGGCCTGCGAGAGATTAACACGACGGGCAATTTGCGCATGGCAGCCATGTGCGAATTGCCCATCGAGATTGTATCGGCGACTCAAGCGCCCGCATAGCCTGCGGGACGAGGCCATAATTGGCTAAGAGCAGCTAGCCAGCAATCTCGCGCGCCTGACGCTGGCGCGCCCACCATCGCGTGCCAACGTTGGGCAAATCAGTTACTGCAGGCCGGTCAGTCCAACGGGACGGCTAGTTACGCCCGTTCCTTGTGTCGAGCGATGAGTTGATCGGCAATGTCGTTCAGGTCATCGCCGACGATCTGCAGCTGGGGACCAACTCCCCGGACATCGTTGCCGACCAGCTTGATCAACGCTGCCTTCCAGCCCGCCGCGACGGCGCCGAGAGTGTCCCAGGTGTCGCAGGCGACAAGGCAGAGCTGCGAGGAATCGACTGCGAGCTCTCTCTCAACGTAGGCATAAGCCTCGCGCGACGGTTTGTGATGCTTCACTCCGTCCGCACTGAATCGCCGCTCAAAGAGATCGACAATTCCGCCATGTTCAAGCTGGCGGGTTTGAACCTCCAGCAAATTGTCCGTAAGAGTGAAGAGCCGGAAACCTGCATCGCGCAGCTTGCGCAGCGCGGCTGGAACTTCAGGGTGGGGCGGCATCGTGGAAAACTTTTCGGTGAGCTCTTTCTTGTCCTCGTCATCGATTTTGATGCCGCGCGTATCCGCCAGCATTTTCATTACAGCCGAACCGATATCGGTGAACGGAACGTAGCAGCCGGCCACGGTCAAGGCCGCGGAATACATGATGAAGTTGGAGAACCACAAGCGCATGGCGCTTTTTTCACGGAAAATGCGCTCGAAGGTCGGCTCCATCGTTTCAAGATCGAGAAGCGTCTCGTTGACATCGAAGACAATCAAGGGAAGAGCGGTCATGTTGCTAGCCTCCTTTTTCTTGCGCTTTTTCTTGCGCGCGGTCCCGGGTTCGTCAGCTTGTGCTTGTTCCTCAGTCGGCTGCGGTGCGCGGCCTGTTTGGCGCGATTACCGCAGATCGCCATGGTGCACCATCGTCTTGCCCGCCTTCGGG
>VAZG01000435.1:0-19402 GCA_005885285.1 Alphaproteobacteria bacterium
CGCGCCGATTGCCACGATAGCCCAAACCATCATGCGATAGCCAAAGATGTTCTTTCGCGCGTGGACGCTGATCAGATCGGAAATAATGCCGAAGGCCGGCAGGGCGACGATGTAGACTTCGGGATGGCCGAAGAACCAGAAAAGGTGCTGGAACAGGATCGGGCTGCCACCTCCATACTTCGTCAGCTGGCCCATCTCGACGAGTGTGGGCATGAAGAAACTCGTCCCCAAAATGCGGTCGAGCAGCAGCATCACCGAAGCGACGAACAGCGCCGGGAAGGCCAGCAGCGCCATTACGGTGGCCGTGAAAATGCCCCACACCGTCAAAGGCAAACGCATCAACGTCATGCCGCGTGTGCGCGCCTGCAGCACCGTCACCACGTAATTCAGCCCGCCCATCGTGAAGCCGATGATGAACAGGATCAGAGAGGCCAGCATGAAAATGATGCCCCAATCCTGCCCTGGGGTGCCGGAGAGAATTGCCTGGGGTGGATACAGCGTCCAGCCAGCGCCGGTTGGCCCGCCAGGCACGAAAAAGGTCGAGGCCAGCACCACGACTGCGAGCAGGTAGACCCAGTAGCTGAGCATATTCACATACGGGAAAACCATGTCCCGGGCGCCGACCATCAACGGGATGAGGTAGTTTCCAAAACCTCCCAGAAACAGCGCCGTGAGAAGATAGATCACCATGATCATGCCGTGCATGGTGATAAACTGAAGATATTGGTTCGGATCGATAAACGAAAACGTGCCGGGGAATCCGAGTTGCAGCCGCATCAGCCATGACAGCACCAGCGCAACCATTCCGATGGCCATCGCCGTGATCGAGTACTGGATGGCGATAACCTTGGCGTCCTGCGAAAAGACGTACCTCGTCCACCAGCTTTTCGGATGATAGAGCTCGACCTCCGCCACTTCAGCCGGCGGGATGCCTGCGATTGTGTCAAACGGGATATCGACCATCGGAATACCCTCCTCGGTCTTCTTCTCTTCAGTGAAGAGTTCGCCTTACGATACGCGGCGTCTCCTCGTCGGTACTTTCATTCGCTGCCTGTCTTATAAGCCGCCTTCGCGACGTTGCGGGCGCCGGATAACTCGGCGTATGTCTTCTGCTTCCCCAGCCACGCGTGATAATCTTTCTCTTCCTCTACGACGACCTTGCTCCGCATCTGCGCATGCGCGGCACCACAGAGTTCCGCACAGAGAACCTCGAACGTTCCGGTGCGGGTGGGCGTGAACCAGTAATATGTCACCGAGCCCGGTATCATATCCATCTTCGCCCGGAACTCGGGCACGTAGAAATCATGCAAGACGTCAATTGAGCGGAGCAGTACCTTCACCGATTTCCCAACCGGCAGGTGCAAGTCGTCGTTTTGAATAACGACGTCGTCTTGTCCGTTTGGATCGTCGGAATTCAACCCCAAAGGATTGTCGGAACTGACATTGCGGGCATCGGAGGTCCCAAGCCGCCCGTCCTTTCCGGGAAGCCGATAGCTCCACATCCACTGCTGTCCCACGACCTCGACCTCGGTCGCATCGGCCGGAACCGTGACGAATTGGTGCCAGACAACCAGCCCGGGTGCCAACATGGCCGCGACGCCGATGGCCGTCCCGATGCTGAGCCACCATTCGAGCTTCTTGTTTTCGGGATTGTAGGCTGCCTGCATTCCCTCCTTGTGCCGAAAGCGAAACACGCAATAGGCCATGAACGCGACAACCGCGAAGAAAACCGCTCCGGTGATCCAGAATGTCAGGGTGATCGTGTGGTCGATGTAGCTCCAGTTTGAGGCAATCGGCGTCCACCACCACGGGCTGAAGAGGTGAAACAGCACCGAGGCGACCGCTACCAAAAGCAGTACGATTGCTACAGCCATCCCTTATGCATCCTTGCCGCCAAAAGGCTGCGGATACGAACTAAAGGGCGGAGCTCACGTCTGTCGGGATGGCGGACTTCGCATCCGCCATCGTCGTGCCTCTTGCCTCGCCCATTCCACCGGCCGCGACGTTAAACATGACACAGAGCGTACGTCGCGACCGCTATTCTCTTCGGAGCTAGGGCTTTCAATTTTAGGATGATACCCGTCGAGGCTGGCGTCAATAGATCAATTGAGAAGTATGTCACGCCTTGGTCCGGCGCGTGTCGTCCCCGTAGGCCGACGAGCGTCCCTTCGCACCAATCGTCTGGTGACGCAACGCAACAAACGATTGTGCAGATGCACAATTCGCCCGACCGCGAGTGCTACTTTGCTTCTATCGCGTATAGCGCTACACTCATCAGAAAGGTCGCGGCAGGACTCGTCCGGCGAAGCTCTTTTCGTTGAAGTTTGGTTTGCCGTACTCGGCTCGACCGCGATTTTCGCACATGGGGCGGATCCGCGTGACTTACGGGCGCCGTTGTAACACGGCGACCCCGAGCGAGGGAGACTGCGGCCATGGCTACACAATATTCCGACAACATCGTAAATCCGAAACCACAACCGTTCGGTGTCGCCGGCCCATTTGTCATTCGCAAAATCGGGCTGTCCGACTTGAGCGACGCGCTCCGCCTGGGTTGGGAAGATTTCAAGGCCGTACCAAGTCACGCCATTATCCTGTGCGTGATCTATCCCGTTCTCGGCCTGGTTCTGTTCAGACTGGTCCTAGGCTATTCGGTGCTACCGCTGCTCTTTCCGCTGGCGGCCGGTTTTACATTGATTGGTCCTTTTGCCGCGCTCGGTCTCTACGAGCTCAGCCGCCGCCGCGAGCGCGGCGAGGAAGCCGCTGCGTGGGATGCCATGCACGTGCTGCGCGCACCATCTTTCGGCGCCATGCTCGAACTCGGCACGCTCCTGCTCGTTCTGTTCATAACTTGGATCGCCGCCGCGGACGCTATCTACATTGCAACCTTCGGCCACGCTCCGGCTGCAAGCATTCCTGATTTCGCAACGCGCGTGTTGACGACGCCGGAAGGATGGTGGCTCATCATCGTCGGCTGCGGCGTCGGCTTCCTGTTTGCCATCGTGGCTCTGTGCGTCAGTGTTGTGTCGTTTCCCTTGATGCTCGACCGGCATACGACGGCGATTGACGCAATCCGGACATCGCTGCGGGCTGTAATGAAGAGCCCATTTGCCATGGCGATGTGGGGGCTGATTGTTGCGGCGCTACTGGTGATCGGTTCGCTACCGCTCTTCGTCGGTCTCGCCGTCGTTCTGCCGGTGCTCGGTCATGCCACTTGGCACCTCTATAGGAAGGTGGTGGAGCCTGACCCAAATCCTCCACAAGAACGACCCCGCCCGCCGAAAGGTCACCGCTATGCGGCAGATTTCCCGGCCTCTCTCTTCCCGTGGAGCCACGAGCGCTAGCCGTTGCAGCGAAATGGGAAAGCCGGGATCCGCCGCCGACGGCCGGATTAACTGAAGGGTCCGAATCAAAACGCCGCCCGGGATTGGACGGCGTTTGGATTTCCGAACGTGTAGAGGGTGTGTGGGGAGCTTCTAGCGCATTTTCGCGGTTCGATCCAGCCCTCTTGGTCCAACATCAGGTCGCGAAGAGCGCTGCAGCTTCATTCCACCGGATAGGGTCGGTCGCCGAAGGCGCGACCATGATAGCCTTTGCTGCCGACCTCGCGCGCGAGCGGGCTGCGGAGGTCATCGTTCGCCGCAAGACGCGCAATCAGCGCGCGAAAATCGTGGCGCGGTTCCCAGCCGAGCTCGGCGCGCGCCTTGTCATTGACGTAAACCCGATCGATGCTGGGAATCATGGTCCAGTCGCGCCGCGCATATTCTGCCTGATGTTCCGGTACGCAGCGGCGGACCACGCGAGGGGCGTGGTCGCGCAGTTCCACAAGGTCATCGCGTGAGAATGGCGTCGTGGCGCTGATGATGTATTTCGCAAAACCGGCGGATGCCGCTTGGTCGGCCGCCAACAGATGCGCGCTGACCACATCCTCGATATCGACGCGGCGATAGAGAAACTCGTTGGCCTTGGTGTTGGCATCGGCGTATGCCCCGCGGATCGCGCGATCATCGTCTGCTTCGGGAAAGAAGCGCGAGGTGCGCAGCACGATGGCGCGAAGCGAATGGTTGCGGGTGAATAGGCGGCACAAATCCTCCGCGGCTATCTTGGTGATGCCGTAGATGTTTTTCGGCAGCTGGGGAAACTCTTCGGTCACCCACGCCGCCGGCTCGCCGGGCGCTGGTACCAGCGCGTCGCCGAACACACTCGTTGTGCTGGTGTAGACGAACGCCGGGACACCGGCCGCGACGGCTTCCTCAAGCAGATTGAGCGTTCCCGACACGTTGATGTCGACAAAATCCTGACGGCTGTGTGTCACCAGGTGCGGCTTGTGCAGCGCCGCTGTGTGCAGCACGATGTCGACACCCTGCATGCAGCGGCGCACGAAAGCGCGGTCGGTGATCGTACCTACCCGATCGGTAAACGCACCGGCGCGAACGTCGATACCGACGGTCTCGCGACGTCGCGCCCGCAGGGTACGGACCAGCGCCTCGCCGAGATGGCCGGAACTGCCGGTCACCAGAACTGTCACGCCTCGTGAACTCACGTGCTGTTCGTCCGCTCCGGGACGTCAATTCCTGTAGGTGGGATCGATGCGGTCGAGCTTGCGCAGCAAGGGCGGCCAGACCAGGTCGGTCGACCGCAACTCGGCGCGATCCGGGTTGCCGAACAGTTCCGAATTCTTTTCGATCACTGCCTGCTCGATCGGATAGGCTGATGGCCCGAGCATGCGGGTGCGCACCTGCATCGAGCAGGCCCGCTCCAGATGATACATCCGCTCGAAGGCGGAGGCGACGGAACGGCCCACCGTCAACGTGCCGTGGTTGCGCAACAGCATGTGGTTCTTGCTGCCAAGGTCCCTTTGCAGGCGCGGACGCTCGTCGTGATCGAGCGCCACGCCTTCGTAGTCGTGATAGGCGAGGTCGTGGGTGACGAACTGAGCGGTCTGGTTCAGCGGCAGCAGGCCTTCCAGCGAGCTTGAGACCGCCGTGCCGTCCAAGGTGTGCAGATGAAGCACGCAGCCGGCATCCTCGCGGACCTCATGGATCGCCGAATGGATGGTGAAGCCGGCTGGGTTGATGCTGTAGTCGCTGCTGGTGAGTTGGTTGCCGTCCAGATCGACCTTCACGAGGCTCGAGGCCGTGATTTCGTCGAACATCAAGCCGTAGGGGTTGATCAGGAAATGATGATCCGGTCCCGGCACGCGCGCAGAGATATGGGTATCGACCAGATCGTCCCAGCCATAGAGCGCCACCAGGCGATAACAGGCGGCGAGATTGATCCTCTGGTTCCATTCAGCATCCGTCATGCCGGACGGCACTTCCTTCAGGCGCGCTTCCGCTGGCGACATAACAGGCTCCTCCGAGACATCATAGTACTGGTTCAAGCCTATTCCTGCGACAGGTTTGCAGCAAGGCACGGGGCGTGTGTGGCTGTTATGCCGGGAGATGAGATTCCGCTACGGCGCCGGTATCGACAGCAGGCTGGAGATGCTGCGGCCGCGGATGTCGTAGACACGCGCAAACACGACGTCGTCGCGCTTGATCTCCACCATGACCGGCGCGGTCAGGCCCTTGCAGTAGAACTCACCGAGCGTCATGGCGAAGTCGGCCGCATGGCTGTCCCAGCCGATGGTGAAATCGGGACCGAGCGCCACTTGGGCCGGCCGTTGCGGGCCGCATACCGCGACCTTCCACTTGCGTCCCTTGGGCGGCGCTTCCCGCTTTTCGTCAAGTTGTTCGCGCAGGCCGTCGGAGGCCTGCTTCAAGGCAAGGCCCCAATAATCCAGCATGTAGCGATCGTCGGCGGCGCGTACCGTGCCGGCGATGTGATTAAAATGGGTATACTGGTAGGGGTGCAGCCGGATCATCTCGCCAAGCGACAACAACAGGCCGAACACGAACACCGTCACGGCTGCCGGCTGCCAATTCCGGCGGTTTTCTTTGAGCCAGTTCATCGCCCAGGCGAAGGCCAGCCCCGCGAGCACGGTCATCGGCGGGATGACGAAAATGAAATGCCGAATGCCGTTATAAAGCGCGGGGCGCTTCACCATCGCGACCACAAGCGGAAACGTGGCGGCGAGCATCAGCATCAGCAAAATGGTCTTGCGGCGCGCGGTGACGTCGCTGCGCGGCAGTACCACGAACGCGCCGACCACCCCGGCGATGGCAAGGGCGAGCAGCACTTCGGGAAGTTGGAGCGCAAACAGGGTCGGCAGGTACGACCAGGGCATGTCGGGCACCGACACCAGCGCGCCATCGAACATTTCCTTCCACGGCTTTTCGAAGAAGTGCGAGAAATAGCCCAGCGCACGGAACGGATTGTCCGGCTCGATGATCGACCAGGGCCAGATCAATCCCATGATGAGGTAACCGAGGACGAGGCCCGGCAGCAGCACATAGAGTACATGTGCGAACCGATGCAGGGCTTCGCGCGTGCCGACGCTGCGGATTTCATCGACGAACAGTGGCACGAACCCTACCAACGCGTAGACCAGAGCCAATCCGCCGAGGATGCGCGAGCCGATCGAAAGGCCGGCGCCAAGGCCCACGATCAGAATGGTCCGGGCAGAGGGCTGCGGATATTCCTCAGCAAGGCGAACGAGGCCCATCATCAGGATCACCATCGCCACCGCAAATGGCGCATCCTTCGGATTCATGAACATGTGGCCGTAGAAGATCGGACACAGTGCCAGCAGCAGCAGGGTTGCAAGGCCGGCGAGCGGGCCGCCGACGCGGCGGCCAAGCCGCCACGTCACCGCGAGCCCGATCACGCCGACAATGGCCCCGACCAGCCGGCGGGTCTCGAACAGTTCGAGCGGAATGAGCTTGTGCAGCAGCGCCGCCGCCATGTCGAAGCCGCCGCCATACATGTAGAGATTGGCGAACGACAGCGCGCCGGTATCCTTGAATCCGGAACCGTACATGCGCAGCAACAGGTCGGCGTATTCAGCGTGGGTGTAATCATCCCAGCCCAATCCGTAGTCGCGGAACGTTAATCCTGCGACGACGGCGACCACGGCCAAGATGAGAATGGCGAGGTCGTCGCAAGTTCGTTCCACCGAGCGCCGCGCTGGCGTGTCGATGGCCGAAGTTGTGATCGATGACATGGCTATTGGTAACCCGGTGTCCCCTATGGCCCAGCTTTGGCGCTTTTGGGCCTCGTTCCCCGGCATCCATATAGCGCAGTTCCCTTTCCGAGTAATTGGGAATTGTGGCGTAATTTCCCTGACGCGATGCAGCAAGTAGGTCCGGAAAGGTGAAATTCTACAAGGTTGGCACCCGAAGCCCTCCCAAGCCAACGTACTTGCTGCGACATTTCTTGATCCACCGATTTGGGAACGCCTTTCCCAATTGGCCGTTGGCGCCACGCATAATATGACGGTATCGTGGCGTAGGCGGTGTGGTTCTGCTTCAGAAGCTCTCCTCCGCGAAGGACGCGGGCAGATGGCATCTCGACAGCCACACTAGGGGGTAAGATTGATGATGATCGTCTTGCTGATCGCGGGGATCGGCTCTGTGTTGGCCGGTTTCCTGGCGATCGCTTTCGGGATTCCGATCAAGGAATTTGGTTTCGGCAACACCTTGATCCTGGTCGGCGTGGTCGCGGTTTGCACCGGCATGATCCTGCTCGGCATTGGGACCGTCGTGCGCGAATTGAAGATCATTGCGCAGCGGCTACGCCCCGCCGAACAGCGTGCACGGACGGCACCGCCATCGATCCTACCTAGTGCCGCGGGCGAGGAGGAATTCCCGTTCGGCCGTGACGGCGCCGCGGCGGAAAATGCCGACGACGCTGAATTGGGTGCCCCCTCTTCGCCGCCGCCATGGCATCAGGAGGCCGCGTCGCGCGGTCGCGCTGACGCGCCAACCCGGGCGGAATCCGCTGAACCGGCCCCAAAGCCGCGCCGCAATCTGTTGTTTTCCTCGACATCGCGGAAAGAGCGCGAGCGGACCCAGGCGCGCGGGGCCGACCCGACTCCGCCCGAACTCCCGCCGCCTCCGGAAGCAGCGGAAGCGCCGCGTGCGACGTTTGAAGACGCCTGGCCGAAGTCGGAGCGCGGGCGGGGCACCGAAGTGCCGCCGCAGCGCCGCAGCGGGCGAACGCCTCCGGCCCCTCCTGAGGCTCCTGAGGCAGCCGCGCACAGCGAAGACCAGCCCGCGGTAACCGTGCTGAAATCGGGCGTTGTCGATGGCATGGCGTACTCGCTGTATTCCGATGGTTCGATCGAGGCGCAGATGCCCGAAGGCATGATGCGATTTGCCTCGATCGATGAGTTGCGGGCCCATCTCGACCACCGTCAGTGATGCGGAACTCTACTTAGCCGGAATGGCCTTTCGAGGCGGAATACTTCCGTTCTTGTCATGGCGCCAGTAATCCGCCCATAATTGGATGAATAGCGGAAGATTCCGCGAAGCGTATCTCGCGGCGAAATACTGCGCGATGATGTCGGGTCATTGCGCGAGATGGTCTTCGAAAGGTCCAGTCCATGACAGATGCTGCCGGCAAGAACTTCATCGATCTGACCGCGAATATCGTCTCCGCTTATCTCAGCAACAATCCGACGCCGGCTTCCGAGATACCCAACCTGATTAGCCAGATTCACGCGGCCTTGCTGCGGGTCTCGACGGGGCGGACCGAGGCGCCCCTCGAACCCGCAAAGCCGGCGATATCGCTGAAGAAGTCGATGACGCCTGATTATCTGGTTTGTCTGGAAGACGGCAAACGCTTCAAATCGCTGAAGCGGCATTTGCGCACGAAGTACAACATGACGCCGGAGCAATACCGCGAGAAATGGGGCTTGCCGGCGGATTACCCGATGGTGGCGCCGAATTATGCGGTGGCGCGTTCGCAGCTCGCAAAAAAAATGGGGCTCGGCCAGCAGCGGCCGCGTCGGAAATAAAGCCAGTTTTTTAAGCGCTGCGCAGTTAGCGTCGGGTTTCAGGAAACCGCGGCGAGTGCATGTCGCGCGTCCGCGCGAATCCGCTCCACCATCGAACGCAGCCCGTTGGAGCGCTGTGGCGTCAGATGCTCGCGAAATCCGAACTCGTCGAACAGCGCGATCGCATCTGTTGAAAGGATTTCGTGTGGCGTGCGGCCCGAATAAAGCGTCAACAGGATCGCGATCAGCCCGCGCACGATATGAGCGTCGCTGTCGCCGAGATATTTCAATATGGGCTCGTTGCGGCTCTTGCGATCGATCCGCCTGGAAAGCCACACCTGGCTCGCGCAGCCCTGCACCTTGTTTTCCTGGGAGTGCTCGGCTTCGGGCATCGGCTCGAGCGTGCGGCCGAGTTCGATGACGTACCGGTAGCGGTCGTCCCAATCGTCCAGCAGCACAAAGTTCTCTCTGATTTCGTCGATCGTCATGATGGCCCGCGTCCCAACCTCAGCCCAATATAGGATCGCAGGCGGGCGAAAGCGATACGGCATCGCGAAAATGCGGGCGGTTCCGGACCTAAATTCCGGTCATGGCGCCGGCGGAACGTGCCACTCCGCGTTGAGGTCATCAACCGTCAGTGTGTCGCGCGGCGCCATGCCCGCGAGCGATACTGCGACATCCTCGTTGCCGCCGATCGAACTTGTGTGATCGGGCGACTTCTTGTCGGTGATGATCTGATAGAGCTTGCGCGCGCCTTGCTGGGCGCGCTGGCCGATCACGGTCGCGGCCTGGCCGCCGACTTCGCACGCCGCCGGCTGCCGCTTGCAGAACTGGCTCATGTCCGATACCGCCGCGGTCGCGGCCTGGACAGCTTCCGAGGCGCCGACCTGCGGCTGTTTTTCCGATTCAGGGGTCTTGTCCCGCGGCAACAGCACGAGCACCAGCCCCAGCCAGAACGCCATGCGCAGCAGAAAAAACATCCCGCGACCCGCTTCTTCCCAACCTGTTGCGATCGATCCCGCAAGAGATCCCAATTAACAGTCCTCGATAAATCGCAAGTGATTGCATTGGGCTTAATGCGCTGAAAATTCGTAAAAGGTCCGGGCCTTTCGATTCGCCGTAAATTTTCAGTTGACGCGGCCCGCTTTTTACGATGGCCGGCATGCATCCGCCGCATCCACCATTTCGAAACCATACCGGCTTCTTCCCGGAAACCCGACGTTCACCATCTGCGTCAAATGGCGCGCGCAATAGGCGCGAAAAACCCGCGAACACACGGCGTTTTGCCGCGGCAGGCCGCGCCTTAGCGTTCATTTAATGTCGCTCTGACACGTTGGCGCAACGATAAAGGAGGCGTTCCGGCGCGTCTGATCGACGAACAAGCCGAGGCGCGAGAGCTGTGAGTGTGTTGAGTATCATCCGCGATTGTCTTGACGCGCTGCTGCATCCCTCGGCGCGATATGATGCGTTGACGCGCGCCCGTCATCGCGTCTTCATGGCGCCGCGGCTGCTCGGCAGCCTCGTCGCCTTCGCCGTATTCCCAATCTATCTTGCGATGCGTGGCGCGCCGTCGGCGCTGGAGGTCGCGGCGTTCGCCTGGCTGATGGCCCCGATTCTGTTGTCATGGTTCCTGTCACGCACCGGCCGCTACGAAGGCGCACATCTGCTGTCGTCGCTGGCGCTTGCCGGTCTCGTCATGGTTGTCGCCGTGAACACCGGCGGTATTGAATCCTTTGCCGCGATCTGGCTCGTCGTGGTTCCGCTGGAAGCAGCGCTCTCGGCATCGCGCCGCGTGGTCGCGTTCGCCTCCATGCTCGCCTTGTCGTGCGCCGCATTGCTGATCGCGGCCGGATGTCTCGACATGCTGCCGCCGCCAGAAACCGGCGCTGCCTTGCACGGCATGCTGATGGGATTCGGCGTCGCTTCGGCGGCGCTCTATGCGGCTGGTCTTGCCTTCGGCGCGGAATCGCTGGCGCGCACCAGCGTCGCGCTGCTCAATGTCGAAGAAGACCGCTACCGCCTGCTGGCGCGGAACATGAGCGACGTCATCTCGCGTCATCGCCGCAATGGCGCCGTGCAATTCATCTCACCGGCGGCGGAGACGATGCTGGGCACGCCGGGTGCGCGCCTGCTCGGTCACGGCTTGTTCGACCGCGTCCATGTCGCCGATCGCCCGGCCTATCTCACCGCTCTGTCCGACGCCGCTCGTGGCGGCGAAGCGGGCAGCGTCGAATTCCGCCTCCGGCGCGACAGGCCGCATGGCGGCGAGGCCCGCCAAGGCGGTCTGGCCGAGTTCATCTGGGTCGAAATGCGTTGCCGGCCGCTGGATCAGGCCGCGCAGCCTGCGATGTCGTCCGAGGCCGAAGTCGTGGCGGTGATGCGCGACGTCACCGACCGGAAGGTCCAGGAGCAGGCCCTCGATCTGGCGCGCGGCGCCGCCGAGCAAGCGGACGCCGCCAAAACCCGCTTCCTTGCGACCATGAGCCACGAATTACGGACGCCGCTTAATGCAATCATCGGCTTCTCCGAAATGATCGCGGAGGAAGAGACCTTGATACTGAATGCGGCGCGGCGCAAGGAATACGCTCTGTTGATCCATGATTCCGGTCAGCATCTGTTGTCGGTAGTCAATAGCATTCTCGACATGTCGAAGATGGAATCCGGCAACTTCGAAATTTCGCCGGAGCCGTTCGCGCCGCGTGCGGCACTGGTCAGTTGCTGCAACCTGCTGGCGCTCAAGGCCAGGGAAAATGGAATCGACCTTGTAGCCAGCGTGCCGCAGGATCTTCCTGAGATCACCGGCGACCCGCGCGCGTTCAAGCAGATTGTGCTGAACCTCGTCGTCAATGCCATCAAATTTACCGAGCGCGGCGGCAAGGTTACAGCATCGGCTGATGTCGAGGGTCCGCGGCTGATGCTTCGCATCAGCGATACCGGTGTCGGAATTGCGGCCGAGGATCTCAAGCTGATAGGCGCGCCGTTCTTCCAGGCCGGCAAGACCTATCAGCGGCGGCACGAAGGCACCGGTCTTGGCCTCTCGATCGTCAAGAGCCTGGTCGGCCTGCATTCGGGCGAAATGACCGTGCAGAGCAAGATCGACGAAGGCACCACGGTGACTGTCGCGCTGCCGTTGGTGTTCACCGCGCCGACGATACAGCAACCATCGAGCAATATCGCCACGCTGACACCAGCATCGCGTTCCCCATCACACGATCAAACCCCTCAGGTGAAGAAAAGTGCCTAGACAGATTGCGAGCGACGATGAGATGCCGGGTCGCCGGCGCCGCCGCAAAACGAACGCGGTGGCGGTCGAAGCGGAGCGCGGATTTGCGATGCGCGTCCTGATGCATAGTCCAAAGGATGTGATCGCGGGCGGGCTCGCCTTCGCGGCTGTCAGCGCCATCGTCACCAATGCGCTCTTCCTGCAGGCCGGGCGCCATCCGGCACCGATGTTCGGTTCATCCGTCGCTGTTCCCGCTGCGGCGTTGTCGGCTAACCCCTTGCCGCGTGCGCGCCCGGCTGACGCTGATGCCACGCTGTCCGAATCCAGGCCGATCGAAATCAAACCGGTCGAAGCCAAGCCTTCTGAATCCAAGGCTGTTGAATCCAAGGCCGCCGATCCCAAACCTGCTGATCCCAAACCTGCCGATCCCATTTCCAATCTGGTCAAGGCCACCGCAGCCGCGCCGATCACGCCCTCGAATGTGGTGCGGCCGCCCGCGCTAATTCCGGCGCCCCACGGCGATGGAGCTTCGATCACGGGCTCCCGCCGCGTTGCGGCGGTGCAGCGCGCGTTGACGGAATATGGCTATGGCCAATTGAAGGCGACCGGCACGATTGGCTCCGACACCCAGGCTGCGATCCACAAATTCGAGCGCGAGCACAAGATGGCGCCCACGGGGCAGATGTCCGATCGCCTGGTGCGCGAACTCGCGGTGATGGTCGGCCATCCCCTCGATTGAGCCTCAACTCGCCAGGCGAACCAAGTGATATTGGCATTGGCGCAACTGCCTTCCTTCGTCGATCGCGTGTAACGCCGATCACATCACGCGCATCTGCCCGTCGGCAGTGGCGACGGCCTCGTTGGGCACCAACAGGAGCGCCGGCAGGATCAGGGCGTAGACAATCGTGATCGCAATGACGCAGACGGCAAAGCCGCCGTAGCGATCGTAAAGATGGGTGCCGAGCACGTCGCCAAATCGCACGACGATGAAATAGAGACTGTTCGCCAGCATGAGCGTCGTGCCCTGCAGGCCGCGGGGGCAGGAGCGGATGATCAGATCGAGATAAGCGCCGGTGGCAAGGCCGCCCATCAGACCGACAGGCGCCGCAGCAATCAGGGCTTGCGTCATCGTATCGATGAAGAGCAACGGAACCATCTGCGGAACGGCGAGAGCCGTCCCCCACCACAGCAACGTCTTCAACGCAAATCGGCGGCAGAGCAGTCCGTAGACGATGAATGTCGGAATAAAGGACGCGGCGAATATCGCGTTCCATTGTCCCCATTGGGCGTCGGTCGCGTGCAGGGTGTTCTGAAGATGATACTGAAGCGGCGTAGTCGAGCCGGGCGCGAAATTCCATAACAGCCAGATCAGCAAAGCTGGATAGATCGGCCGGTGCCGCACCAGCCGCATCAGATCCTCCATCGGATGAGCGTCGGCTTCGACGCGGACATTGTCGAACACCTCTCGCGGTTTCCACAGTGCGTAAAGGGCAATCGCGGTCATGACCGAGGCGCCGGCAAGAAACAGGATGCGGACCGCCTGATCCGGGTTCTCCTCTTCAAGCATGCCGCTGAGCGTGCCGCCGATCAAAAGGGCGGCCACGGTCGGGATCGACAGGAAGACGTTCCATACCGCGCTGATCTGACCGGTCATCGCATGCTGCTGGCCGATCATTGAAGTCAGCCCGTTTTGCGCGCTCGAGACGAACAGAAACGATCCAGTCAGTAGAACGACCGCGATGAGGAGCGTCGCGTAGCTCATCGGTGTGATTGCGAAGCAGATGTAGAGCAGGGCCGTGATGCCGCCAAACAGCAGCATGAATCCGCGATCTCTCATCTCAAGCGGGTTCCACATGTCGCGGATAAATCCGAAGACGAAGGCGAGATAGAGCGGGATCGCGACAATGAGCCGGAACGTGGCGACCTCGTGCGCCGTCAAATGCAGCCTGTTTTTTAGAAAAAAACTGATCGGAATATCGATCAGGCCTCCCGACGGGCTACCAAAGGTCAAGAGCACGATCAGGACGCCCAGATAGACGAAGATGCTTTGCCGCTCCGAGGCAGACAAATCGGCAGGCGCGACGGTAACGGTCGCGATAGTGGCTCCGGATTTTTCACTCGTCATTCGCGCGCGATCTATCGGTTATGAGCGACAGCCCATGGCGTGCCGATCCTGCAGTGTCCGTTTGCGAAGTTCGCAGACGAAGGCGTAGCAACATAAGGCGCGAACGTCGAATACCACACTAGCTTCAATATATCCGCTGGCCTATACGTCAGCCCCATGCGATTGAAATCCAGTATTTGGGTGGCGGCTTATTTGCGCCGCTGCCAGACCGAGGGCGTGTTCGGCGCAGTGCGCCGCCGCGGCGCGGAAGAGGCGGGTGCTGTATTCGTCAAGGTGGCGACGCTTGACGGCAATGCCATGCTGTACGTGCCTGCACCGCAGGCGGTCTATGATGGCTCCAGGCCGATCGAACGCTTCTTCATGCCGATGTCGAAAGAGCGGCTGCCTGAACAATCCGTGGAGGAGCGTCTCGCCAAGGAAATCCGTTTTGATCCGGATGCCTGGATCGTCGAGACCGAGGACCGGACCGGTCGGCATTTTCTCGATCTCGCGCGCGCTTGATGCTGGCGCGCGGTGGACGCCGCGCTTCTAGCCTTTCGAGCCCGTACGCACCACGATGCCGGCGCCCGGTTGCGTGATGAGGCGGGTCTGCGCGGGCGTGATGCGCGCGCGCTGGCGGTCGTCGTCGTGCAGGGCGGGGCGATATTTGGCGCGGGTGACCGCCATGGTAGAGCCGCGCCAGGCCGCCAGCATGACCAGCGCCGATCGCTCGCTCAGGCGATCGTAAAGCCGCGACAGCCGATACACGTGGTGCACCGAAGTGCCGATTTCGGGTCTCAGGAATAACAGCACGCGCTGAAAGACAGCGCTTGGCATGTCGAGCGCCCTGGCGGCGCAAGCGAGCGGCTCGCCGCCGGGATCATTGACGACCTGCGCCGCCACGCGCGACGACAATATCAGGGTCTCGCCGATTTCGAGGGTGAAGTTTTCGACGTCGGTTGCGAACGCGGCCATCTCGAGCGTTTCGACGGCACGTGAGGCGCGGCTTGCGGGAATTCGGGCAGAGGCGCGCAGCGGGGTCTCGGCCAGATTGTGCAGGATCAGCGCGCGCTCGCTGGCGCTGGCGCGGAAGAACATGTCGTGGATTTCAGCGGCGTCTTTCGGCTGCATCGACAAATTGGCTTGCATCCGCAACTGCGCTTCGCTCAGTGGGCCCGGCTGCGCCGGCACCACGGGCGGCGGAATCTCCCGGGCCACAGGAACGCTGGGCTCGGGATCGATCGGCTTCAGCCCGAGTTTTCGTAAAGTTTCATCCGGCGCGTTCGGGTAGATCGCAAGGCGTGCACGCACCGCCGCGCGCGTCGCGTCGTCGACCTGATCGATCAGCCGTGACGTCAGCTCGACAAATTGGCGCTCCTCGTCGGTCGTATGTTTGCTGGCCTGAACGTAAAGGTCGGTCAGCACACGCAACAGCGTGGGGCGGATATCGACGCCCTCGCGGCGGGAGAGCGTCATCAACCCGTCAAGGCCTGGAAACAGTGGAGTTGTGGTCATGGTCAGGCGTACGCGACTTATTCATCCTCGCGACAGCCTACGCCGAGTCACTTTAACAGCTCGTTAAGATTAATAGCGCTTAACCACCAGATTTCGTTACCGGCGCCAACCGGTGGGAATTTCTATAATTATCAATATAAATCAAGTATTTACGCCCAAGATATTCGCGTGGCGAGCCTGCAGTTGGGAAATCGATTACTGGAGGAACTGAACGTTTTGCTCACTCGTTATTTGTTAGGAGCAAAAGATGTCTGTTCTGAGCACAATTGTAATTGGCTGGCTCGTTCTCAACGGCGTTGTTGTTGCAGCGCTATTGGCGCGCCGTTCGCGACCTGAGTTGCGAGAGCGGCTATTTAGATGGGTCATCCGCGGCGAGACAAAGCGGCGGTCTCGTACCTCGCACCGGCCTTCGCGGGCATAGAAACCAGTCTGGGCGGAAACTTTCAAGTCACCGCAGGCACCAGCGGTGATTGGTCGCGTCCCGACGGGTAATCAGAATTAGGAACCTCGTGCCACGAACAAGGTTTTAGTGACCACGTTTAGGGCAACGTTTCTTGCTGGTTCCAAGAGAGCGGGCAATGAGTGTTCGCGACATATCGGACGATAACTGTCCAAACTGTCGCCAGCGGTTCGAAATAGTTTTGGTGAAGTTCAAGCTAGCGGGCGTACAGATGATCGGCGCCTGTCCGAACTGCGCGATGATACACGACGATAGCGTGCAGCGCGTGTCATGGTTCGGGAAATCTGCGCAGGGCCAGCGCCTTACTATTCAACCCACCAATAGGGGCTAACGGCGGAAGCGCGGTAGTCCGACCCTGAGCTGCCCGGGCTGTGGTCGGGCCGCAACGTGGCGTACCGATGGCCGCGCCAACCGCATCTGCCGCAGATAAATTAAGATGCCGTTAACCACGTCCTGATCTTAATGATCGCAGGCTTCCGGACAGACTGTGTCGGAGCGGCGATCAGAGAGAGCCGATATGGGGATTATCATTGATTTTCCGGCGCCGCGGTGGGCGGGCTCCGCGATGGATGCTGCGCCGCGCGAAGGCATGGGTACCGTCCTGATTCTTCCCGTCGTCCGGATCGACCGCCAGACCGATGAAACCAGCGGTGGCCGCGGTCCGGAAGAAGGGACGGCTCCGGGACGACGTCGCCGCCGGCGCTGAGCACCGGCACTACGACATGCCGGACACGCATCATTCGATCCGGTTGATGTCACCGGCCCTGACACTGCTTCTTGCAAGTGTGACGCTCGGGGCTTGCAGCGGCGGCGATTTCGGCCGCACCCGTGCTGATTTCGTCAGTGACGACATGCACCGTTGGCTCGGCACTGAAGCGACCTCCAGCGTCGGCTTGCGTCCGTCGCAATTCCAGCTCACCGACAACGAGCGGCAGCTTCGCGATCTGGCCTATCCGCTGATCGAACCACCGCACTCGCGGCCGGCCTGGAAGAGCGTGTTTGGCGACTACAAGCCGCTACCTTCGCCGTGGCGGCAGGTGCCAATCTTCGATCGCACCGCCTACGGCCGCGCCCTGATCGACGAGCCGCATCGTTCGCACTCGTCTCGCTACGCCAACTTGATCGATGACGTGCGCGACGACATCTCCCGGTTCGAGCCGTTCTTCGCCAGCGCCATCAAGGTGCTCGAACTCGACCGCAAGCGGAACGCCAGCCTTGCCCATGTCTCGGAATTGTCGCCGCGCGAACGCGACGATGCGATCGCCCGCATGCAGGAGAACACGCTGATTGTGCAATGGGTGCAGCAGTGCCTGGAGCGACGAGTTTCTTCCTACCGCTGGGCGCTGGAGCGCCTGGTGATCCAGGCACCGGACGGCATGGCGGTCGATGCCGACCGCTTGATCGGCGAACTCGCGGCGCAGACCGCCAATCCGCCGGTCGTAACCGCGCCCGTCATCGGCCATGCGCTCACGACGCGCGGCTAACTTACCTTTCGAACGAAGGCCGAATTGGTTTTATCAGCGCTTGCCGCGCGGCGCTTCTGCCTGCTTGGCGGGCGCATCGGACTGCAGCTTGCAGCTTGATGCGGCGAGCGCGGCTTGCGCCTGCGGCATCAGGCCGGGCTCCGGCGCCAACGCCTTCAGCACGATCAGTCCGGTCGCCGTCGGGGAATCGATGATCAGCCGGTCGGCCGCCGTCACGTCTTCATCCTCGGGCAAATCGTTGTGCTGGGCCTCGGTCATCAAATCGAGCTCGATTACCTTGCGCCCGGCCGAGCGGTCGTTGATCGCGTAATAAGCGACCTCGTTGCGGGTGTAGAACGACACCGAAGTATAGGCCTGGCTGACGGGGACGGCGAGCTTGATCGGTCCGGTGGAAAGGTCGTAGCGGCAAATCGCGACCGCGAACGCCGGATCCATGAACGGCATTGGCGAATTGTTGGGATCGACGAGCGGGAGAGGGGTGACGGCGTTGAGCTTGGTCATCGGCGTCAGCCGCGAATAAGCGTCCTGGGTCGCGATCCGCGGCAATGCCAGCACGCTGACAAGATGCACGATGCCGCCCAGCAGCACGCCCGCGATGATCGTGAACACGAGGCGGATCATGGGCACCCCACCGTCGCAATGGAAGGCATCGGCGCATCACGCTGGGTCCGCGTCGCCACGCCCACCGGCGTGTCGTACAGCCGCAGCATCAGCGCGTAACGTTCGATCCCGCCGGTCGGAAGCCAGTTTCCCGCGCGCGATCGCGAAGCGACGCGGATTTCGAACGAGCCGTCCGAGCCGCGAATGATCTCCTGGCTCGTGAAACCGTAACGTTGCAGCGAGTTGGCAACGAGGTGTCCCTTCTGGTCGTATAGCGTCAGCGTCCAGAAACGCGCCGCGGGGGTAACGCCGCTGACGAGCACGTCGCAGCGGCCGTCAAGCGGCCGCTTGCGGTCATCCGTGGTTGCCGAAAACGCCACGCCGTCGCCGGTGCCGATCGGCAACTCGCCGTTGCGCACGATCGTCGCGCGCGAATAGGGATCGACATCGGCAGTGCCCGTCTTGGGCCGGGCGGTCCAGGCGCCGATCGTGAGCGTGCCGACATCGGTGCCGCGCGTCGCGGTCATCCAGGTCGCGCCAACGCCGACGACGGTGGCAAGCAACAGCGCCAGGAGCGTGATGAAGATCAGCCGCACGGGTTACTTTAGTTCTTGTGCGGCGCCGATGGAGCCGCACTGTTCGGCGTTGCCGCCGCAAAGCTATCGGGAAACGGAAGCGTGCTCGACGACACCGGCTTGGCGGGCTTGCCCGGTTCGTCGGACGACGTCTTGGCGGCGGTCTTGGCCGCCTCATCGAGCAGCTTCTCCACGCGCACCAGGATGTCCGCGCCGCGCTTGGTGAGGACCGGCGGCGGTCCCGGCTTGATCTCGGGAGGTTTGGGCGAGCCGAGCGCTGCGACTGTCGCGGCGACCGCGGGTTGCGGCAATTTCTGGCCGGCGCCGATGCCGGCAATTTCCTTGATCTCGACGCCTTGGTGCGCGGCGGTCATGATGTCGTGCCAAGTCTGCGCCGGCAGCGAGCCGCCGGTCATGCGATTGGTCGGCGAGTAGTCGTCATTGCCGTACCAGACCGCGCAGACGAAGTTGCCGGTATATCCGACAAACCACGCATCGCGATAGGCGTTGGTGGTGCCAGTCTTGCCGGCGGTCGGAATGCCGTCGAGCGCGGCGCGCCGCGCAGT
>VAZG01000435.1:19520-23333 GCA_005885285.1 Alphaproteobacteria bacterium
TCGTCAGCGCCGATCGGCAGCGACGGGGTATCCGGCAACGGTGCCTTGATGCCGAAGCGCCGCGCCACCTCGACGATCTTGGCGCGGCCGGCCTTCGGGCCGCCCTTGCCGCCGATCGCGATCGACAGTTTCACCGGAACGACGTTGATCGAGCGCGTGATCGCCTGCGTCAGCGTCACCGCGCCAGAATAGGAATGGCCGTAGTTCTGCGGACACCAGTTGCCGATGCAGACCGGCCCGTCGACGATGATCGATGTCGGCTTGAAGCCGTTCAACAGTGCGGTGGTGTAGACGTAAGGCTTGAACGACGATCCCGGCTGGCGATAGGCGTCGGTGGCGCGGTTGAACTGGCTGGCGCCGTAGTCGCGGCCGCCCACCATGGCGCGCACCCCGCCGTCGAGATCGGCGACCACGGTTGCAGCCTGCGTCGCGTGATAGTCGCGGCCGAACTGTCGCAACTGGTTTTCGATGGCTTCTTCCGCTCCGCGCTGCACGTTCATGTCGATGGCGGTGCGCACCACAAATACGCGCTCGGAATAGGATTTCGGAAACGTATCGACCAGCTTGCGCATCTCGTCGAACGCATAGTCGAGATAATAGTTCGGCGAATTCTCATCGCGACGGTCGACCGCGAAGGCGGGATTGCGCCGCGCGCCGAACACTTGGCCTTCGGTCATGAAGCCGGCGTCGACCAGGTTATCCAACACGACGTTGGCGCGGGCGCGCGCCGCGGGCAGGTTGATATGCGGGGCGTATTTGGTCGGCGCCTTGAACAGGCCGGCCAGCATCGCGGCCTCCGCGAGATTGACGTCGCGCGCCGACTTGTTGAAGTAGAAATGCGCAGCACCATCGACGCCGAAGGTACCGCCGCCCATATAGGCGCGATCGAGATAGAGCTTCAAAATTTCGTTTTTGGTCAGCCGCGTCTCCAGCCAGACCGCGAGGAATGCTTCCTTCACCTTGCGCTCGATGGTGCGCTCGTTGTTGAGGAACAGGTTCTTGGCGAGCTGCTGGGTGATCGAGGAGCCGCCCTGGCGCACGCCGCCGGCTTGCGCATTGGTCACAAGCGCACGCGCCGTGCCGGCTATATCGATGCCGAAATGCTCGTAGAAGCGGCGGTCTTCGGTGGCAAGGGTTGCCTTGATCAGGTTGTCCGGGAAATCCTCAAGCGGGATCGAATCGTTGTGCTTGATGCCGCGGCTGCCGATCGGATTGCCGTAGCGATCGAGGAACGTCACCGCGAGATCTGACTTTTTCAGCCAGTCCTCGTCGGCGGTTTCACGAAAGGCGGGGATCGCCAACGCCAGCATCAGGATGAGGCCGCCGAGCCCGATGGTGGCCGCCTCCGACAGCGGTTCGACGAAGACCCAGCGCTTCCACCGGCCGATATAGAAGCGGTCCATGAAGGTCGAATAGCGCTCGTAGAGTTCCCGCGCGCCCCTCAGCGAGGAGAACAGCGCGGAATCGAAACGCGCGTCCAGATCGAGACGGAGATTATCGAGCCGTCTTTTCCAGTCGTCTGGGATAATCTTGCGCACCCGGGACCCTTGGTCGGTTCGAAAGCGTTCACGCACCCGGCAGGGTGCCGTTGGAGCGTCTTGCGGGAGTGTTGAGGCAAACCCAAGGCGCTTTTGCACCTGTGGGTAGACTCATGATTTGTTATTTGTTCTAGCCGAGCGGGGGCGATAAACCAATGCTCCGCTTGCGATTTTCAACGGTACGACTAATGGCTTTCAAGGGTTTTCGGCGATCCGCGAAGCCGTCCCTTGTTGCTCTTGCCGACAGCGCCCGGAACGGGCCGACGCTCTAAATATCGAGACTCATGACCGCACCTCCTAAGCCAGTTTCAGATCAGGACGGATTCTTCTGGAAAACCAAGACGTTGGAGGAGATGTCCAACGCAGAATGGGAGAGCCTGTGCGACGGCTGCGCCCGCTGCTGCCTGGAAAAGCTGGAGGATGAAGATACCAGCAAAATTTATTTCACCCACGTGTCCTGCAAGCTGCTGGATGCCGGCCTGTGCACCTGCAAGGATTATCCCAACCGTTCCGACAAGGTTCCGGACTGCGTCAGACTGACGCCTCAAAACGTCCGGACCCTGAACTGGCTGCCGCCGAGCTGCGGCTACCGACTGGTCGCCGAAGGGCGCGACCTCTATTGGTGGCATCCGCTGGTTTCCGGCGATCCCGACACGGTTCATGAAGCCGGGGTCTCCGTGCGCGGGCGGGTGCAGGGTACCGAGAGCGAGATTGCCGACGCGGATCTTGAAGATCACATCGTCCAATGGCCGGCATTGTTGCCAAAACGGGCTCGGCTGAAGAGGCGGCCGAAATCCTGACGCTAAATCACGTCTCCAAATCGGGTCATGGGATCACGTCATTGCGATTGAGCGCGGCGGGAGGCACCCATGCGCGCAAGTGCCTGCCTCGATCAAGTTCTACCGCATAGGTAATCTGTAACGGAATGATTCCCCACGGCATTGCGCCGCGCACCAAATTACAGCCATGAACAAGTTCGAACGGCAGAGCCGTCAACCTGCCGACATCAAGACATTGCCCAAAACGATCGCCGCCGAACTGCGTGACGTGGCGAGCGGGGTGATCGACGTCGGCGATGCGTCGCCGCTCGCGCCGCCTTCGCCGCTGACCCCTGATGAAGTCCGCACCATCCTGATCAGCCTGATGCTGACGATGTTCTTGGCGGCGCTCGACCAGACCATTGTCGCGACCGCGCTGCCGACCATCGGCCGGCAATTCCACGACGTCACCAGCCTTTCCTGGGTCATCTCGGCCTATCTGCTGGCGTCGACCGCGGTGGCGCCGGTGTTCGGCACGCTGAGCGACATCTATGGCCGCCGCGCCATGGTCATCGCAGCGTTGAGCCTTTTCGTCATGGGCTCGATCCTGTGCGCGGTGGCGCCGAACATGCCCGTCTTGATCCTGGCGCGCGGCCTGCAAGGTCTCGGCGGCGGCGGCATCATGCCGATCGTGCAGACCGTGATTTCCGACCTGATCAGCCCACGGGAACGCGGCCAGTATCAGGCTTATTTCAGCGGCGTGTGGGTAGCGGCCGGCATTGGCGGACCGATCCTCGGCGGCGTGTTCGCCGAGCATCTGCACTGGTCGATGATCTTCTGGATCAACGTGCCGCTGTCTCTGGCGGCATTGGGACTATTGCTGCCCAAGATGGGTAAGATCCCGACGTTTCATCGCAGGCGCAAGGTCGACTGGCTCGGCGGCGTGCTGCTGATGGCGTCTGCGGTGGTGGTCATGCTGGTGCTGACCTGGGGCGGCAACCGTTATCTCTGGCTGTCGCCAACGATCACGGCCATGATGGGAGCCTCGCTCGCGCTCGCGCTCGCCTTCGTGTGGCATGCCGGACGGGCCGAAGAGCCGTTTCTGCCGCTGTCGCTGATCGGCGGACGCGTCGTCCCCTATGCCATTCTCGCCGGAAGCTGCGCACTCGGTGCGATGGTGGGGCTGACCGTGCATTTGCCGCTCTACTACGAGGTGGTTTATCACTTGAGCGCCAGCGAGGCGGGGCTCGCGCTGATTCCGCTGGCAGCTATTTCGACCGCAGGTGCCGCGATCGCGGGCCGGACCATGGCGCACGCCAAGCATTACAAGCGCGTGGCGATTGTCGGAGACGCCTGCGCGGCGCTGGCGGGGATGGCGCTTGCGCTCGTGGCGCTGCCGCTATGGGCGCTCCTGGTGCTGCTGTCGATATTCTCGCTGGGGCTCGGCACGACCTTTCCCGTGACCGTGGTGTCGATCCAGAACGCGGTGGCGCGCTGGCAAGTCGGCACGGTCACTG
>VAZG01000436.1 GCA_005885285.1 Alphaproteobacteria bacterium
CCCATAGAAGCGGGTGTCGGTGAGTGCCGTAAATACGAGATCCTCGACGGCACCGCCATAGACTGACGCAAAGGCTTTGCCGAATGCGGCCTCGGCATCGGCGGAGTCCTTCAGCTCATAGCCATCCGACAAAAAGCCTGACCATTCCACGTCGGGCGGGTTGTTGGAGAGGAAGCGATGATCGCGCGCGGCAGCCGAAACACACGACAGAATCTCGGCCTGCGCATTTGCAACCGACCAGCCCGGCAGAATCGCGATCCGGCAATCGACGTCGCACCAGGCCGGCACGCTGGAAGCCCAGTCACCGCCCTTGATGATTCCGGGATTGAAATTGATCGGATGCGTCAGTGCCTTGAAATGGCGATCGCTTTTGGCACGCCCGTTCCATTCGGCCTCGAGCTGATGCAAGCCGCCGATCAGATGAAAGGCCGCGGTGATCGCGTTTGAGCCGGATCCCGCCTCGAACACATGGACCGGATGGCCTCGCACCTTGAGGCGAAACCAGATCACGCCGACTTGCGCGCGTACCATCTTGCCGCCGGTCGGCTCGGGGATGAAGCAGGCGTCGGCACGGTAGCCGCGCTGCAAGGTCGAGAGCGCACCGACGCCGGTGCTCTCTTCTTCGATCACGGACTGAAAGTGAATCCGCCCGGTCGGCTCAAGGCCGGCCATCTTGATCGCGTCGAGCGCATAGAGTGTGCCGATGGTGCCCGACTTCATGTCGCAGGCGCCGCGGCCATACAACTTGCCGTCCTTGATCACTGGCGAGAACGGCGGCGTCTCCCACATCTCGAGCGGACCGGTCGGAACGACGTCGCAATGTCCTTGAAGGATCAGGGATTTGCCGGAATTGTTCGACGGCCGATAGGTCCCGACCACCGTGCGCGCTTTCGAGAAATCATGAAGGACCGGGCCAAAGCCGCGCAGTTCCCTGAGGTCGTTGACATCGATATGCCAGTCATCGACCTCGTAGCCGCGCTGGCGCAGGAGGTCGCCAATCATATCCTGGCACGGCCCTTCGGCGCCGCGCGTGGAAGGTATCGCAACGAAGTCCCTTGTCGTAGCGAGCTGCGCGTCGAAGCCGGCATCGACGGCATCGAGAATCCTTTGTTTGACGTCGCTTTCGATCATCGCTTTGATATTTCCGTTGAGGCTTTTTTGCTGCTGCCAGATCAAAGCACACTTTGCGGGCACTTGCCGAGGCCGGATCGCTTTCAGAATCGCGGTGGTATCCTTAGACTCCGGCGCGAGATTTGCGCCGCGTGGAGGCATGAGATGGCTGGAAAATTCAGGGGCTGCTTGATCCTGCTGCTCGCACTCGTGCTATCCGGATCAGCCGCGCATGCGATGATCGATCAGGTGGGGCGCGAGCAGGATATCGCCGATTTGCGCCTGGGCCAGCGCGTTCAGGTCGATGATGGGACCTGTCCGCAGGGCCAGATCAAGGAAGTGTCCGGCGCCAGGATGGGCCCCAACGGGGTCGAGCGCGCGCGCAAATGCATTCCACGCAAGAAGAAATAGGCGCGGATGACGGGCGGATTTGAAGTTCGAAAAAGGGAAGTCGTAAACCTAATGCGCGGGCGCGAACATGCATTGCAGCGTCGGCTTTGCAATCTTTGTAAACGTTGCGCCGATCTCGGATCGTTTTGCGACTGGCACCCACTGGGTCTCGATGGTCGGCACACCGGTCTCGCTGATACCGCGCAGCAGAGCTTCGCGCAGATCGTTGTCTTCGATCGCCGCGGCGGCATGGTCGTGCAGGCAGCCGCAGACTTCTTCGGGATGCGCCCAGCGCCCCAACATATGCGGGGCGCACATGCGCACAAATTGGTCGCGGGGATCTGGAGCCTTCATCAGCGATCGCACCTGAGCCTGCGCTGAGCCGGCCAGAACGAAGCAAGCAACAATCGCTGCGGAAAAAATTCGGAGAAGCATTGCCTGGCCTTACTCGACGGTCTCTTGGGACAAGTTTCGCCGTTGTCCGCCGTTTCGTTCGAGGTTTGATAGCCATGCCCGGTTTCCGCAGTTCTGCACGGCAAGCGGAAAATGGTTTCGTCGCAGGCGGGATTGTTTCGTCCTCTCGATGCCGACGAAACAATTCTTGATAATCTCGAATAGTTTCAGCTGGTTCATTGGCCCAGCGCGAACCGCGACAATCGACGCTGAGCGAATTTTTAACCCGGATCTGGTGGATAAGCTGTGGACCCGCCCGGCGAGAGTTGAACCAAAGGCGTCGCGCGGCCCACCTAACCGAACCACGTGCAACTTTTCCCGGCAGTTGGACGTTGTGCAACTTCCCTTCAACAAAGGATGGCAGTCATGGACCGTGACAACATCGTTGTTGGTAGCAAGCCCTCACCTCTTAAACCCGCTACAGCGGCTCCTGAGCAACCATCCCGCGCGCCAGCGATCTGCGGGGCGATGTCGCAACAACGCGGCGACTTGAGCAACCAATCGGCGCCGCAAAAATTCGTGCGCCTGGTGGGATGCCGCGATCCCAGGCCCCGATCATCGGCAAAGCGATAGAAGCCCCAATCACTGAATGAAATCGCCGCATTTCTGAACCGAACTCTCATTTGTGCCCCATGGCATGATCGGCACCGAGGAGGTGGAATTCTTTGGCGACCCTTCGATCAGCTTGTCCGAATAGACCATGTAGACCAGCACGTTACGTTTGGCGTCGCAGCCGCGGACGATCTGCATTTTCTTAAAGAACAAAGAGCGCCGTTGCCGGAACATGTCGTCGCCCTGCTCCATCTTGCCCTTGAAATGGATCGGTCCGATCTGCCGGCAGGCCAATGAGATGTCCGAGACCTGCTCGGCAAGCCCAAGCCAGCCCGTGAAACCGCCTTTCTCGGGAACCGTGAAATGGCAAGCCACCCCCTCCACTTCCGGATCGTCGACACCGTAGGTTGCAAGCTTGTCGTTGGGGCTGACCCACTTGAACACGGTTGAGCGGCGGAAAATCAGGTCGGGCTCATCGGCCGCCAGGGCGGGTGAGGCGAACGATAATGCCAGCGCGAGCATCGCTGAGGTCCAGGGTCTGCGCCGGATGTCACATTCGCTTCGGGTTTGAAATGGCATGAATATCTCCGTCGGCGCGCTTGCCGCTCGCTGGCATGTAGGCGCGTGGTACCCCGGCCGGAAGGCTGCCGGTAGCGGCTGCAGCCGGCGATTTAACGTGGGTTT
Source organism: Alphaproteobacteria bacterium (assembly GCA_005885285.1). Lineage (GTDB taxonomy): Bacteria > Pseudomonadota > Alphaproteobacteria > Rhizobiales > Xanthobacteraceae > Bradyrhizobium. Next base: position 3,190 of record VAZG01000436.1, read on the forward strand.
AACGTAATGTGAGGCTTTTTTGCTACGCTCGGGGCGAAAACCGCGGTCTGTTGGAGCCTTGTTCTGGTGAACGCGTTTTGTGTCTGCAACAACCAATGATCGAGACTGGAAATCAGGATAATGCGCGTGAGCCGGCGTCGTGTTTCGAACAGGGCCCTTCCGACGGAACGGTTCTGGCAAGTTGTAATTCTGACGGCGGCCGGCGCCATCGGCACCGTTTCCCATGCAGATGCCGCGCTGTATTATTGGCAGGATTCCGATCCCAGCCTTTCACAGCCGGCGCCGACCATTCAACCGCCGCGACAACGGACTCACCGGCGCGTGAAAGGCAAGGCCGAGGCGGCGGTCAAGGAGACCAGCGCCAAGCCGCAGGGGCCGCTGATCATCGCCGTCTCCATTGACAGACAAAAGGTGAGAATCTTCGACGACAACGGCGTCTTTGCGGAGGCTCCGGTTTCCACCGGCATGCGCGGCCACCCGACGCCGATCGGCGTGTTCAGCGTGATCCAGAAGCACAAGTTTCATCATTCGAATATCTATAGCGGGGCGCCGATGCCCTTTATGCAGCGGATCACCTGGTCCGGTGTCGCCATGCATGCCGGCGTGCTCCCCGGATATCCAGCATCGCATGGCTGTATCCGCATGCCGATGTCGTTCGCGGTAAAGATGTGGAATTGGACCAAGATGGGCGCGCGGGTGTTCGTGACCCCCGGTGAAATCATGAGGCCGGTCGATTTCTCGCATCCGCTGCTTCCAACGAATGTCGCGCCGCAACCCGTCGCCGCAGCCGAAGCGCCGGCGGATCAGCCTGTTGCCGCGAAAGCCGACAAAGGCGCCGGCGAAGCCAAATCCGCAAGCTCGGAGCCAAACCTCGAATTGAGGTCGACCGTTGGCCATATCGATGCGGTGAGGCCCGCTGCGACTGAAGCTCCCGATTCCACTTCGCTGCGCGATCAGCCTCACACCGCCGATGCCGGCGGCAATGCACGCGCCACCAAGGCTCCGGCCATGATGTCCGATGCGCCGGCAGGCAGCACCGCGCCGCCGCCACATGATGGGATTGCCGCCAAGGCTGGCAACAACACCGATGGGCTCACCGCCAGGCACGATGAAACGGTGGCCGTCGACAACAAATCGGTTGAAGCCAAGCGCGCTGAAATCGAGCCTGCTCAAACCAAGGCAACGACTGGCGAAATGAAGCCTACCGCGGCGGCTGTTGCGGCACCAGCGAACGATACGCTGAAGGAGGGCAAGGACGAGCCTGCCGCGATTAGTGTGAAGACCGAAGATGCGCCGGATGCCAAGAAGGATCAGGCTCGCCTGGCGGACACCAGCAAGCCGATCGTGATAAAGCCGGAGCCGCCGAAGCGCGCCGGCCAGATCTCGGTATTCATCAGCCGCAAGGATTCCAAGCTCTACGTGCGCCAGAACTTCGCGCCGCTGTTCCAGGCGCCGATCACGATCGCAGCCAGCGACCGTCCGCTGGGAACGCACGTTTTCACCGCCGAATTCGACAAGAAGGATGGCAATATCCTGCACTGGTCGGTGGTTTCGCTGCCGATGTCGGCCCGCGGCCTTAAACGCAGCGCGGACCAGGAGCACGTCTCCCCCCGCCGCAAGGTCGCGGCCGCCGGCCTGGTCGACATGAAGGTGCCGCCCGTATCGAATAGCGCAGCCGAAGCCCTCGACCGCATCACCATCCCCGCGGATGCGATGGCGCGCGTCACCGAAGCGCTGACCACCGGCAGCTCGATCATCGTGTCCGATCAGGGCATCAACCAGGGCGAAACCGGCGAAGGCACGGATTTCATCGTATCCTTGCGCTAGCGGTTTGGTCGCCTTGCGCCGGCGGTTAAGCTAAAAGACCGCCGGCATGACCCAGCTTTCTGCACCAGCCTTCGTGGCTAGGCCGCCGTCCGGCATGGCTAACGATGCGTTCGACCGTCTGACCTTTCTCGGTTGGCGGGGCGGGCTGGCCGCGAGCGTCGCAGGCTTGGCGGTATCGTTCTTCCTGTTCGGCTTTGCTGTAATCTACTGGCGCAACGCTGACATGGACTTCATGGTGATCTACAGCGCGCTCGCCATGAACGATGGCAAGCCGCAGCAATTCCTCGATCACACCGCCTATCTGACCATCCTGTCGGTCAAATCCTGGTTTCAACTGCTCCATGGCTTCGGCCTGTTCGACGCCTATACGTTGCCGGCCATTCCATCCGCGGCCAACCCAACCGCATTCGACGCGGCCATGACATCGGCGGTTCGCGCCGCGCGCGTGCTTGCGTTCATGGTCGCAACCGGCTGCGTGCTGATCTTTGCGGGTCTTGCCCGCTTGATCCTGCGCGATTGGCGCGTCGCGTTGCTGGCGACGCTTGCCTTCGCGTTTTCCGGCGGCGCCGCCGTCCATTCGCGCATTCTGCGCAGCGAGCTTATCGCGGCGCTGCCGGTCATTTTTGCATTGATGATCCTGATTGCCGCCGGCCGCCGCGCCAGCCGCGTGCGCCCGCTCGCGCTCGCGGCCGCAGCGGGGTTGTGTGTGCTTGGCCTGGAAAACAAGGTGCAGGCGATCCTGCTGATCGGTGCACTGCCGTTCGTCATCCTGCCGTTCGGCAGCGCTGATAGCGCAAGCGTCGCGTTCTGGAGCCATAGGCGTTCGCGCTGGCTGGTGACAGCTGTTGCGGCGATTGTCGCGACTGCAGCCGCATGGGCGGCGTGGCCGCTGGCGGACATAGGCTTCGACCGCGGCCTGCTGGACGCCGCGCATTTCGTTCCGCTCGCGTTCGGCCGTTTTGGCATCTATCAAATGGCACTGCTGCTCCTGGCCGGCGCGTGCATGGTCGCCTATGCCGCGATCTGGCGGGTCAGCGCGGCTGAAACCCTGGCCTCGATGTCGACGATTGCCGCCGGCGCATCGATCGCTCTGCTCGCCCTCAACCTCGACTATAACAGCGGAAATGTCATCGCGGTGTTTAATCCACTGGAGAAGATGATCACCTTCGCCGATACCACCACGACCAATGCCGCGAACGGATCGAGCCTGACCGCGATCTTCCTGCTGCTGCTTGATGGGCTCGGCTCGGCGTTGGCGCGCTACACGTTCGTGCTGCATTCTTCGCCGCGCCCGACCGTGTTCCTCACTTGGCTGATCATGCCCGGCATCGTCTACGCATGGCGACGCGGTGAGAGGCTGGCTGCGCTGCAGGCACTGGTGCTGATGCTGGCTGCGATTGGGATAGATACGCTCGGGGTGCGCCGCGGACTAAAATCGGAATACTTCATCTTCACCGATCCGCTGATCATCCTGGCCGGCGCGATCCTGCTCGATGCCGCGCGTGATCTGCGCTTCCACAAATGGACTTATCCGATCGCCATGACGCTGTTTGGCCTGCATATCGCGGTCGGACAGGCCGAGCCTGTCAAATACGCTTTCAAGCGCACCGGCCCGGAATCGATTTGCGAATGGAATCCGTATTATATGCCACTGATGCCGCTGCCCTGGTGCAAGCGCTGACCCTGTCAAAACCGCGACCGTGTGGGCACTCGCGACCAGCTAGAGCAGAGTTCCATCTGTTCGCGGTTAACAAATCGACCAGCAGCGATAATAGCCGTTGCCGTGGCGGCGCGCCTCCATCTAGGCTACTGTGATCAGGGTAGGAATCGTTCGGAAGCTGGTCAAGGGCCGCTTCCCGCCAGGGATCAGCGTTAAGGGGAAAAAGATGCGTATTGCGACAGGACTGATCGTTGCGGTTTCGCTTTGTGCGTCCGGCACGGCGTGGTCGCAGACCCCTCCCTCAAAGCCGGCGACTACCACGCAAGGCGCCGCGCCTCAGGCGCCACCGGCTGCCACGGCCGCAACGGCAGCAGCCACGGCCCAGCCGCCACAACCCGCGAGAGCCCAATGCACCAATCCCAACGCGCTTGGGGTCGCACGCACCGTCGAGATCGATACGACCGGCGGTCCGGGCTTTGGCTTTGAGCACTTCAAGGAACTCGATTTCCTGCGCGACCATGAGGTGGTGCTGACCTTCGACGACGGGCCCTGGCCGGAAAACACGCCGTCGGTGCTCAAGACGCTTGCCGAAGAATGCACGACTGGCATCTTCTTCTCGATCGGCAAGCACGCGACCTATTATCCGGAAATCCTCAAACAGGTTTACGCCGCCGGCCACACCATCGGTTCGCACACCTGGTCGCACGCGACGCTGACCAACAAGAAGCTGACCGAAGATCAGCGCAAGGAAGAAATTGAAAAGGGAATCAGCGCGGTGAAATGGGCGCTGGGCGGCGTGTCGGAGGCGCCGTTCTTCCGCTTCCCGGCACTGCAACATCCGCCGGAGATGGTCACCTATCTCGGCACCCGCAATATCGCGATGTTTTCCTGCGACCTCGACTCCTTTGATTTCAAGGCGCGTAACGCCAAGCAGGTGATCGACGTCACGATGAAGAAGCTCAACAAGCTCGGCAAGGGCATCATCTTGATGCATGACTTCCACAAGCACACCGCCGAGGCCCTGCCCGAACTGCTGCATACCTTGAAGGCCGGCGGCTACAAGGTCGTGGCGATGAAGGCCAAAGCGCCGGTGCAGTCGCTGCCGGAGTTCGACGAGCAGATCATCAAGGATGCCAAGCTGCCGACCGTGAGCCAGCGGCCGGTCTCCAGCGTCGTTACCGACGTTACGCAATAGCATCGTCCCGGCCCGACGATCCCAATGCCGGCGCGCCGGATTGAAGGCTATGTGATCGTCTCGGGGGACGGCATGCTGGCGAATGCCGACCACGTGATGCCGGACGCACTGAAGTTCGAGGGCGACAAGCACTTCTTTACCTCGGCGCTCGACGCCGCCGATATGATCGTCCATGGGCGCCATTCCGGCGAGGACCAGACGAATTCGCCCAAGCGAAAGCGGATCATCCTGACCCGCAGGGTTGCAGCGCTCGCGCCCGACCCGTCCAATCCGAACGCTACGTTGTGGAACCCGTCCGGCGCTACCTTTGAAGCGGCGTGCGACTTCGCGGGCGTGCGTTCCGGCACCGTCGCCGTCATCGGCGGCCCCGCGGTGTTCGGCATGTTTATGGACCGCTACGACACCTTCTGGCTGTCGCTCGCCCCAAAAGTGCGGCTGCCCGGCGGCGAACCATGTTTCCCCGGCGTGCCGCAACGATCGCCGCAGCAAATTCTGGCCGCGCATGGCCTGCAACCCGGCGAGCCCCGGCTTCTCGACCCCAAAGACGACGTCAGCGTTACGCCCTGGCGGCGCGTCGTTGCGCCATTCACGTCCACGCCGCATTAGCTACACATCGCCATAGGCCGGCTCGGCGCTCCGCGAGCCTCTGCCGTATCCCGCGATCATGAACAGCGCGCCGATGATCGACAGGTTTTTCAGCGCGTCCACCAGGGTCTTGCCATTCTCGGGCGGCGCCTGGTTCCAGAAATCGTAGAAATAGAAGGTGGCTGCGGCCATGTAGATAATCAAAAGGAAGGAAAAGAACCGCGCGCCGAAATTGAGCGCGATCATCAGTCCCGCGAGGATCTCGAAAACCCCGCCGACAATCGCCAGCAGTTGCGGCGTCGTCATCCCCGTCGCCGACTCCAGCTGCGCGGCGTACGGCACCAGCGCTGCAGGGATCGTGATCTTGGTCGCGATGAAGTCCGCGGTGGCCTGCATGCCGAACAGCTTGGTCGCGCCCAGGTAGATAAAGAGCACGGCGAACAGAACTCGCCCGAAAGTAATGAACGCTGGCATTTTCGGCCTCATGGATGCTTTTAAGGCGGGGTCGCCAAAAGCGGTTGGATTATGGAGGTTCCGCTACAGCTTTTCAAACCTTGAAATCGGGCTCCAGACGTCAGCGAATGACAAAGGAACCCGCTATACCATCTAACCGAACAGGCTCGCTAACCGAACAGGCTCGCTAACCGAACGGGCTCGGCTCCTGACGACCGGCACGCTCCTGCGCCTCGACCGCCGCTACCGCCGTCATGTTCAGCACGCCGCGTGCCGTAACCGAAGGCGTGAGAATATGCGCCGGACGCGCCGGACCGATCAGAATGGGACCCACCGGAAGCGCGTCCGCCAGCGACTTGATCATCTGATACGCGACATTGGCGGTATCGAGATTGGGCATGATCAGGATATTGGCCTCCCCTTCCAGCTTCGAATGCGGCAGGACCAGCTTGCGCGCGGCTTCCGAAAGCGCGGTATCGCCCTGCATCTCGCCGTCCGCCTCGAGCTCCGGATGCTTCTCTTTCAGAAGCGCGGTCGCCCTTCGCATCTTGCGCGAGGAGTCCGTATCAAAGCTTCCAAAGTCGGAATGTGACACGAAGGCGATCTTGGGCTTGATCGCGAAGCGCTGGACGTGGATTGCGGCCAGCGAGGCCATTTCAGCCAGTTCCTCCGCGCTCGGATTCGGCCGCACCTGGGTATCTGCGATGAAATAGGCGCCCTTGCTGGTGATCAGAAGCGCGAGCGCCGCGAAATCGCTGACCCCCGGCAGGAAGCCGACGATCTCGCGCACATGGCGCAGATGGCTCATGTAGCGGCCCTCGATGCCGCAGATCATGGCATCGGCCTCGCCGCGGATGACCGCAAGCGCCGCGATCACGGTGGCATTGGTGCGAACCACCGTGCGTGCCGCATCCGGCGTCACGCCGTGCCGGCCGGCTGCATCGATATAGGATTGGACATAGGATCGGTAGCGTGGATCGTCCTCGGGGTTGACGAGATCGAAATCGCGGCCGGCCTTGATGGCAAGGCCGTATCTTTTGATCCGTGCTTCGACCACCGAGGGACGTCCGACCAGGATCGGCCGCGCCAGCTTTTCCTCGAGCACGACCTGCGTCGCGTGCAGAACCCGCTCGTCCTCGCCTTCGGCATAGATCACGCGGACCGGCTGGGTCTTGGCCTTGGCAAACACCGGCTTCATGACGAGGCCGGAACGGAAGGCAAAGCGCTCCAGCTGCGCGCGATACTCCTCGAAGCTCGTGATGGGTCGGCTGGCAACACCCGATTCCATGGCCGCTCTTGCGACCGCGGGCGCAATGCGCAGGATCAGCCGCGGATCGAACGGGCTCGGGATCAGCGAGCCCGGGCCAAACCCTTGCGCTTCACCGCTGTCGAAGCCGGAGGCGATCGCATCGACCGGCGGATCGCGCGCGAGTTGGGCGATGGCATCGACCGCGGCCTTCTTCATCTCCTCATTGATCGCGGTGGCGCCGACGTCGAGCGCGCCGCGGAAGATGAAGGGAAAGCACAGGACGTTGTTGACCTGATTGGGGAAGTCGGAGCGACCGGTACAGATCATGGCGTCGGGACGCGCTTTGCGGGCCTCATCCGGCATGATCTCCGGGTTTGGATTGGCAAGCGCCATCACCAGCGGCTTGTCCGCCATCTGCTTGACCATCTCTGGTGTCAGCACGTTCGGTGCCGACAGGCCTAAGAAAATATCGGCACCGCCGATGACCTCGGCGAGCACGCGTTTGTCGGTCTTCTGCGCATAGACCGCCTTCCAGCGGTCCATCAGCGTGTTGCGGCCCTCATGCACCACGCCGTCAATGTCGCAGACCCAGATGTTCTTGCGCTGCGCGCCGAGCGAAACCAGCAGATTGAGACAGGCGATCGCCGCAGCACCAGCGCCCGAGGTGACGATCTTGACGTCGGCGAGCTTCTTGCCGTTCAGCAGCAGTCCATTGGTGATCGCGGCGCTGACAATGATGGCCGTGCCATGCTGATCGTCATGGAAGACCGGGATCTTCATGCGCTCCTTCAGCCGCGCCTCGATCTCGAAGCATTCGGGTCCCTTGATGTCCTCCAGATTGATGCCGCCGAACGTCGGCTCCAGCGCCGCAACGGTCTCCACCACGCGGTCGATGGTGTCGGCCGCGATTTCGATGTCGAAGACGTCGATCCCGGCGAATTTCTTGAACAGGACCGCCTTGCCTTCCATGACCGGCTTTGAGGCGAGCGGGCCGATATTGCCGAGCCCGAGCACCGCGGTGCCGTTCGAGACCACGGCGACGAGATTGGCGCGCGAGGTCAGCGACGCCGCCTCCGCCGGGTTATTGGCGATTTCAGTACAGGCGGCCGCGACCCCCGGCGAATAGGCCAGCGCGAGGTCGCGCTGGTTGGCGAGCGGCTTGATCGCCTGGATCTCGAGTTTGCCCGGCCGCGGCAAGCGGTGATAGGCCAGCGCCGCCGAATGCAGATCTTCAGAATAGGACATTCGCTTCCCCCGGCCCCCGATTGTTCCACAGGAGCGGCTTTAGTTTTGCGGCAAATTGGTCCGGATGTGAAGCACGCTCAAGTCCCTTCGCGCAACATCTGAAATGGCTCACATCGGCAGCCCCTTGGCCGTCATGATCGGGCCGGCCAGACATCCTTGCCTGCAGCATAGTAGACACATCTGCGCGGTCCCGCGGCGCATTCGCGCCCGAGTGCTGCAAATAGCTTGGCCCTCGAAGATCGAAGAGGGCGCAGGGAATGCCGGGTGATGGCCTCACCCATGGCCCACCTGCAACAAAAAAAGCAGGCGGCAGTCACCACAGGTTCAGCCGGATCAACCGGCATTCCCCGCGCAATGGGCTACGGCTTATACGCACTCTCCCCGGTGTCCGGGCTTGATAGCCACCGTCGCTTGCGAGATCGCCCGCAAGCTTGATCCCAGCGTCGGGGGATCAGGACCATACGATTTCGCCGTCCGCGTCCGCCACGTTCGTCTGACGTGCCATCCGCGTCCATCGCATCCCCGCCCCACGTGTCGTGACGATCGGCCGAAACGTCCCTCTTCATCGAGGCGGGATGCGCGACAGGATCGTTGTGATTTGCCCGACGCCGCAAGCGTGAAGACGTGCGGCAGATTGGCGCGACGGGCAATTTGCGCATGGCGTGTATGCGGGATTTGCCTGTCGGGCGTGAGAGTGCAAAATGTACCCGGAAACCGGGCATCTCAACGTTTGTAAGCAACGGGCTCAGGAGCGGACGTTGCAACTTAGTCGAAGTAATGACAATCATCGGTTCTCGTAATCGTGGACCTGACTCCATGTTTTGGCGCGGCAGGTTTCGTCAGGGCCGACGATGGATGGGCTGTGCAATTCGCAACTGCGAAAGTGACCACCCACTGCTCTGCCGGAACCAACCCTGAACGAGGCCATCATTGGGCTGTTCGAGAGGCAAAGCGAATCCAAGTGCAGAAACCCGTATCCGGTTGTTTGCGGATTCAGCGGGATATTGTCAGAACCCGGCCTGTACGCTCCAGCTTTTTGTGCAAACAGCCAAAGGCGATGCGGTCCACTTCGCTGAGATGGCGCACATCTTCGCAGCGAGCGACGACGGGCCGAGGGCGAACGCCGGTCTCCGCGAGGAAGAGCGCGGCGCGTATGAGAACCTGATCCTCCTTTGTGCGAATTGTCATACAGTCGTCGACAAGGCGCCCGACGACTACCCAGATGCGCTGATCCGTCAATGGAAGCGCGACCGGGCGGATCATCTCGCCAAGCTTTTCGGCGCTACGCATCTGCCCTCGCGGGCGGAGGTCCGCAAAGTTATTGAGCCGCTGATGACGGCAAACAAGGTTGCCCTAGACACATACGGTCCTGGCACCGATGCAAAGTTTAATCCGGAGAGCGACGCGCCGGAGATTTGGCGCCGAAAGATGCTCAGCGTCATAATTCCTAACAACAAGAAGATTGCAGCATTTCTCGACAAGAACCGCGACCACATGATGGCTGACGAGTCAAAGACACTCGAGGAGTTCCGACAACACATCGACGACCTGATCGTCCGACACTTGGAGGGCGTAACCGGTGGCCGCGTTTATCCTCGCGCCATGAACCGCATGATGCTGCCGAATGGGTAAAGATCAGTCGCATTGGCTGATCGGGGCGCTGCGCCAGCACACCCGCGTTGCTCGAGCAGAGCGCATTAGCCGCAGTTTGGTCATGGTGGAGCGAAAGGATCTTCCGCCTGCAATTGTCGGGATACTTTCGGCCAATCCCGTTACGTGCGCCGACCTGGAGCCTCTCCTCTCAGGAGAGCCCCAACCGGCGATGATCGTGAACATCCCCACTCGCGCCTCCTGGACTGGCGAGGCGCTCGAAAAACTGGCAGCGGAGGGAATCGCTTTCGGCAAGATGTACGACCTCTACAGGGGACTGAACCAAGACGACAACCTGTCCAACTATCAGAATCCGGAATACTACTTTGTGGAGCGGATCATTGACCAACATCGGAATGTGGCTTTGCAGGAGCGCCGTTCCGATCGCGTCTACCGTATCACCCGCTACGTCGGCCCGGCTCTTGTGATCGCATTATCGCAAGACTATGAAGTCACCGCAGACGTCGTCAGAACTGTCTACGCTGACCATGCGCCATTCGACGTCCTGCTCAAGACTAATCCGTACGGCCGTATTTCACAGCAAGCTCGCGAGGCTGCAGACAAGCTGGGCATCCAGGTAGTCGAGCAGGACGAGCTACATAAAGTTCTTGCCTCATGACGACTGAGCCGATCGTCGCCGAGATTGTCAAGACGATAGACGGGCTTGTGACATGTGGCAAACTGTGGGCCTATCTTTTCGGTTCTGCGCTTCGCCCTGACTCGATGTGGTCGGACGTCGATATCCTTATCGTCTGCGAAGTTGAAAAGGATGGGCAGTTGGCGCGTGACACTCTGTCGGAACTCTGCGCGCTCTATCCGATCGACCTAGAGATCATGACGTCCCAAGAGGAAGTTGAGTTCGATTTTATCCGATCCGAGAACTGCCACGGATCGCCACCTCGCTTTGTAACCCGAGCCGAAACATCTCGATCGGCTAAGATTCGCGGCAATCGCGAGCAGATCGAGCTCTAAAAGTGTCGATCCCTGGTCGCCGCCATCCCATTTCTAGTGTATATTCCAGCATCTTAGCCAGCCAGATTGATATTTTATTTGAGTACGTCCCAAGATTGTGGAATGGGGACGACGATGGGTCGACTAACCAAATTGGAAATTCAGCACGATCTGCTTGCTGGGCGAGAAATCGCCTGGACGAACGCCGCTGGAAAACGCGAGTCGATCGCACTTGGCGACGCGGCACAGCGCCGCTTATTCGCTTGCTTGCTCCAATCCGATGTCCGCGAAGCCAAAGGGCTGCCTGATCAATTTGTAGCTGACCTTTCAAAGGTATGCAGCGGGAAGAACGACCCTGCCGAAGATCAGGCAGCTAGGAGCACTGCTATTCTAACGGGTCCCTGGCGACTGCAAAGAATCGAGACGGAGGGCTTCGGTGGCCTTAACACCTTCAATGGACCGGTGTTTACCGTAGAGTTTGACGGTGAAGGTCTGATCCTCCAGGGACCGAATGGGAGCGGCAAGTCCTCGCTGGTCGGCGCGGTCTTGTGGGCCATGGCAGGTGAGCGCCCACGCGATCATTCGGACGCCAATCCTGAAGATCGCGCGGAGGTCTACGATGCGGACGGTCGGAGAATCGGTACGTCGATGCCACTGGCGCGACTGCAGTCGTGGAGCGTCGGCTGAAGGATGGCGCCGTCAGTACGACAGTAGATCCCGCGCTCAGTCTGCCAGATGTATTGATCGAGACGGGTTTACTCATGCCGTCGCGCATGCCGCGAATCCGCTTCGAGAAGGGTCAGACGCCTTTGACGCGCGCCGTCCAATCATTAACCGGCCTCGATGACCTCGTCGATATTGGGGCTTTGGTCGACGGACTGTGCCACAAAGGGCGCGAATATCTTTCTACCCACTTCAAGCTGTTTAACCAGCAGAAGGAGTTGTTCGACTTCGCGCTGAGCGAGGCCCAGCGCGCGCTCAAACCCACCGGCGAGACGATACAAGCTTTCGAGCCGGAGGACACAGAGGACGCCGCAGGGCCGTTTGCGACGCTTGGCAAGCACCTGCGAGCAGGTGCCACGGAGCTGACGCAAGTCATCAGCGAAGACCTTGCCATCGGCCTGGATCTAGCCAGCCCGCGCACGCAAGCGGACCTAGCCGGCGCCATTTCCGGCGCGCAGGAGGACTTGTCGGGCGGCCTTGGCGAGCTTACGACTTGGAAATTAATTTCTGAAGTCGCAACAGCGCTGAGCGGTCAAATCATTGCGGCGCTTCTAGGTGCCGCCGATCAAGCGGACGCGGCCCTTGCCGAGGCCCTGCAACTGGACGAGCGCTCACAGAAAGATACCCGCCTCCAACTGAAGGCTCTTGGCGCTCATTGGCACGAAGCCCATCGGGGTGTCGAGCTTATCGATTGCCCACTGTGCGACAAGCCGCTGGAGGACGGAGCGCTCAGGAACGAGATCGAGAGCCTGCGTCGCGCGGGCGATGCTGCGACACGACGGCTCGCCGATAACCTCAACGCAATTGAGGCCCGCCTAAACGCAGCCGTCCCAACAACCCTCGAGCCCCGGCTCGGCGATCTAGCTGCTTTGGCACCGCGTAAGAGTCTAATTGCCGATATTGAGACGCGCTTCGTAAGCCGGTCGCGTTTCAAGACGCTCGCCACCTTTACAAGCCTTGTCGCCGATGCGTTGAGGCGGGTGCCATCGGCCGAGTTGGAGCCGCTAGAGCCCTCAACGGGTCAGCTGGATGCAACTCAACGCGTGCAAGCCCGTATCGCAGCAGTGCGACGCCTCGTATTGTTGGAGCAATGGCGCCGCGACCAAGCACTCGCTTGGGAAGACTGGTGGGCCCACGCCGCCGTCGGCGCATTCACCGAGGACGGAGAAGGGCAAAACCGCAGCAATGCAGGAGGCCGCCGCGAGACATTCGCTCAGCACCTGACGCGCCTTTTCAGCGCGATCAGGGAAGCCGAACCTTATCGGGCGGCCGCCGACGCCTTGGCGCGGGCTTGGAAGTACGGACGTGAGGCGCACCGCCTTCAAACGATTCAGGAAGAGCGGGAAGCCATTGCCGGGCAACTAGCTCCGCTAAAGACACTAGGCGCGCTGGCCGATGCGCAGGCGCGTCTGGCGATCGAGACTTTGTCTGATGATATTGGAGCGATCCTCAAACGTATCCACTTGACCGAACGTCTGGCGTTCAAAGGGGCTAAGCTGCAACGAAAGGCGGGCTTAGAGGTGCACGCAGCCTTCGCCGCGGACTTCAAGATCGATGCCACGCTCGTTGCCAACACTTCTTGGCTTCGCGCGGTGCTGTGGGCGTTTCTGTTTGCGCTTCGTCAGGAAGCAGTCAAGCAGCTCGGTACTGACCCCTTGCCCTTGCTGCTGCTGGACGATCCTCAGGCGACGTTCGATGCAGAACACCGTCACCGCTGGGCGCTCGAAATCATTGGCCTTCAGACGCGCTCAACCTCAGCTCAGGTCATCCTCGTCACTCATGATGAAATATTTGGTGAGCTGCTGAAGATCGACGGTGTCAAAGGCCGCGAGGCGATTATCGTCTCGGCGGGTCCTGAACTCGCTCACGTCGGGATCTTTGAAGGCGCCTCTCTCGATCGCAGGTGGAAAAAGACCAAGGACGAGAACACGGCGGCGGCGGGCCAAGACTATATCAGCGCCGTCCGCATCTACGTCGAAGGGCTCCTGCGCCTCATGCTGCGCGGTCATTCGGCCGATGTGAACTGGGCAAGCTCCGGCTTCGTCATGGGAACGGCCCGCGATAAGGTTCGTGAACTCCATGATGCCGAGCTCGCGCCCTGGGACAAGGCCGAGTTCAAGCGTTTGGTCGGTCAACTCTAGGCGTCGAACAACACTGGCGCAAGAACTTGTCGCCCGCCCTTCGGCGCGCTTTCCAGTTGGCGCGGGACTATCAGTTGATCCATGGAGGCCTGCCCGCTCTGCACGCCGCCGAGCCGAACTGTGAACTGCCCGAAGGCTACACTGACAAGATCAAGAGCCTGCGCCTTCAGCTCCTAGGCCGCGCCGCCGCGTTGACCGGCGGCATTACCGCTGATGGACGCGTGGATCTCGACTTCTCCAATGCGGGCACAAATCCGTTCGTGTTCGGGCGCCGTTTCGCATTCCGCCTGAATGCACCTACCCTGGAGCCGGTCGCCCGCAAGGGAGACATCCTGCTCGTGAAGGAAATCGGAGAGCCGTCCTCGCGTTCGCTCGTAGTCGCACGATGCGAGGATCGCGTCCTCGCACGGCGCTTCGAAATCGCCGACAACTACAGCGACATCGCCGTTCTTACGGCCCAAGCTGTCAATCCCCGGCAGATCGCACCGCCGATTGTCGTCAAGAAGGCGACGCTTGAGCTGCACAAGGTGATCGGCGTGTTGTTCGACCAAGGCCCGTCACCTGCGGCGAGCGAAGGCGAGGTTTGCGACTGTGGGGGAGAGTCGGTCATTCAGCGCTACGCCACTGATGTGAAGGGCCTTGTGGAGGTCGTTGGGGACAGCGCCGAACCAATCGCCCTTAGCGGCCAGATGCTGTTGATCGGCGATCCGATCTCGGCGGAGGACGGCCTGAATCGCCTCAACGGTCGCCCCGTCATCGCTGGCGACATGGCCGATGATCGCTACTTCAAGCGACTCCGGCGTGGAGAGGGTGATACCGTGGTCCTCGAAAGCCTGGAGATCAGCGGCAACTTTGGGCCGGTGGTTCTTACTCATCGCACTGGCGCCGCAACTGACCTGAAGGAAGTTTGGCCCGTGTACGGCGTTCTATTTGAACAGCCCTAGAGATCGCCGAGCAATTCGCGGACGCTAGCTAGCCAGGTTCGCTGGCTGATCCGATCTTAACGGCTGCCTTCTTAAGTTACGGCGACCGGCCTGATCTCAGTCGCCGTCACGCGTCGCACCCGCCTCCGAAACGTCGCCAGGTGAACTTATTATCCTTCATGCCAATCCAATACACTTGCGGGTGCTCGATAAGCCTACCC
>VAZG01000001.1 GCA_005885285.1 Alphaproteobacteria bacterium
AGCCTGACGCAATTGACGATCCTCTGACCGAACTTGCCCGTGAAGGCGCCCGCCGAATGCTGGCGCAGGCGCTGATCGCCGAAGCGGACGCCTTCGTCGCGCTGTGGAAGGACTCAAAGTTAGCGGATGGTCGCGACCGCGTCGTGCGTCACGGCCATGGGCCGCATCGCGCGATCCAGACCGGCGTCGGCCCTGTCGAGGTTCGTCGCGCCAAGGTCCGCGACCGGGGCGAGGTAGGCCCGGAGGAGAAGATCCGCTTCACCTCGTCGATTCTGCCGAAATGGGCGCGGCGGACGAAAACTCTCGACGCGCTGTTGCCGGTTCTCTACCTGCGCGGGGTATCGACGGGCGACTTCCAGGAGGCGCTCGCCGCCCTCTTGGGCAAGGCCGCGCCGAACTTGTCGCCAGCCGTGATCTCGCGGCTGACCGCGGAATGGCAGGCGGATTACGATGCCTGGCAGAACCGCGACCTCTCGGCCCGGCGATACGTATACGTGTGGGCGGATGGGGTCTACTTGCAGGCCCGGATGGAACCGGCCGCTGAATGCATGCTCGTGGTGATCGGGGCGACCCCCGACGGCAAGAAGGAATTGGTCGGCTTCCAGACCGGGGTGCGGGAGAGCGCACAAAGCTGGCGAGAACTCCTCATCGACATCAAGCAACGTGGGCTCGAGATCGCGCCCGACCTGGCGGTCGGCGACGGCGCGCTCGGCTTCTGGAAGGCCATCGAGGAGGTTTTTCCGGGCGCCCGGCACCAGCGGTGTTGGGTTCACAAGACCGCCAACGTGCTGAACAAAGTTGCCCTCTCGGTCCAGATCAACATGAAGGCAGACCTTCGTGAAATTTACGGTGCGCCGACCCGCGCGGCAGCCGACGCGGCCATCGATGTGTTCGCCGACAAGTACAGCGCCAAGTACGACAAGGCGGTCGCCTGCCTGACCAAGGACCGCGAAGCTCTACTCGCCTTCTTCGATTTTCCGGCCGAGCACTGGGACCATCTGCGCACCTCAAACCCGATCGAGAGCGTATTTGCGACGGTGCGTCATCGAACCATGCGGACCAAGGGAGCCCTATCGGCCAAGACCGCCAAGCTCATGGTGTTCAAACTCGTCAACGCCGCCGCGAAAACATGGCGGCGATTAAAGGGTGAAAACCAGTTGCCGAAAGTCGTCCAAGGCATCAAATTCCAAAATGGCATCGAGGTCATCGTATTGCCGGCTCACCACGCCGCCTGATCAACCTCGTCACCCAATTTCCCGCATAGCTCGCGTCGACCTGATGAGGGCTAACTGACCCCTGGCCTCCAACATCGAATAAGGATCGCAACCCAGGGGATCTCGACGACGCGGAGTCCTAGAAGCCGGTTCGGGAGCCCGTGGCGGCGCATTCCGCTGCCCCCGACCCTCCTCTACCCGCGACTGTTACCCATCACAGCCTCGCCAGACGTGGGGCCGTAAACGGACCAGCGCTGCCGAATTTTCGAAAGACACTCACTTTCGGATAATCAGTAACTCCCGCTCATCAATTTCGACGACCTCGGCCCAATCATAAAGCTTTTGGATCTCCCAATGGTCCCCAATCGAGAGGCCGATACGGTGGGTTCGACTTTGCCCGCCAACCGTTCACAATGAGCAATCATCTTGTCGAGATATTGTTTCACTCTGGGCGTGGTCGCATTTGCCTGGAGCCTCCGGGCTCGCGCTGCTGTTGTGCGATAGTACGTGGCAGGTTGCTCCTCCGGTGACCAGCAATCCGAAATCTGTTCAAAATAACCAGTGTTCATCTCTAGTTTCCTGCATTTTGGGTCAGAGAAATTCAGGTAGAGGTCAGTGCGGCGAAATCGCTGCCTAAACCCGAGCGTCAACAGCAAGCCGTGCGGGTGCAGTGATGGTCCTCGGGCACTGGCTGCACGGTATGACTAGACGAGTGATGTTACTGCGGGGGCCTTGGAATTTGCGAGCAACGGCATCTCGGCGAAGCCGTCATGCGCAATCGCATGGTCTTCCAATGGAACCCGGTCGGCAGGCAGCAACGAAGCCTTGGTCGGCAGGACGCAGGCAGTTGGGCAGCGCATAATTCCCTTTGGTCCGGATAAATTCTACGACTGCCCTTCAGGCATGATCCACCCCGCTGTACTACGGAAAAATCGCTGAGTCGTGTTTATCGAAATTACCGCCTGCCTCATGGCCTCGGTCGTCAGGTCGCGAGCATTCGTGACATAATGTAACTGATTGTGTCAACAGGTAAATGGTTAATGTTCCTGAAAATCCGGGCCAAAGAGGGCTCGGCCAATCCTGTCTTCCTCGTTCAAGCAATTCGAAACACAAGCTCTGCTATCGTTCCCAGCGTGATACACGAGATCGAGATCTGGCGTGCCGCGGTGCTGATGCTCAGTCGCTACCTGGCGACGCCGAGGCCAATAGCTTCGGGCATGCCATGGAGCTTCGCCCGAAGGGCGAGTCTCGGCGCTCTGCGCCGAAGCTAGCTGCGGAAGGCGATCAACGCTGGGGCGGCTATTTGGCATCGGATCACAGTCGCGATCGAGCACCTTACCGACACGGCGGACCACTTAATTCATGATGCTCCCATCTAGGCTAGGACGGACCCATATGAGTGTCACCAACCATCGCCAGGAAACGGCTCGGTTCAGGATGATGGGATAGGCGAGCGAGCAGCCGACGCGGCAGCTTTGAATTGCGAATAATGGATAAATTGATATCGACATGGCGAAAACACTCAGCAGGCCCCTCTTACAACAACAGAATGCAAACCGTGTTGGACCCACCCGAAAACCAGGACTCGATCTCCTCGAAAAAGATGAGGTAAAGGCGAAACGTCCAAGCATGTGGAACATCGTCTTCTATAACGACGATTACACATCAATGGATTTTGTCGTATTTGCCCTCATAGGCGTATTTCATAGATCAACGGAAGACGCTCTCGCTTTGACCTTGGCCGTGCATACCCAAGGCAAGGGGATCGCGGGCACCTACCCCTTTGAGATCGCCGAACAAAAGCAATGCGAGGTCTTGTTGATGGCCAAGATCGAGGAGCATCCCCTGCGGGTTGAGATTGAGAGAGTTTGACAAAAGGCGGAATTCGGTGCGGCACCTTGGTGCTCGCCTTTTTTAACAATGCGAGTGCCGATCAATCGGGAGCGCCTTCCCGCCGTTTGGCGTGCACGGCCAGACAATCGTAACGATCAGCGAGGTCGAACAACTCGATCCGGATCTTGGGGGAGGGGGTACGCTCTGCGGCCAGCCGAATTTCTGCGGCGGTTTCGCGGTATCGGTCGGCGTTCGAATTCTGGTTCTCGCTCATGCCACCGCCCCCTGCGAGAACCAACATCGGGAAACCATTGCGGGCTGCGGTTGGGCTTGTGTCAAGCGCTCTTGTACGGAACCGTACCGGGTGGTGCTCCGTTACCAGGGTATGGATGATCCCAGCACCCTACGCAGGAAAGCGGCACGATGCTTCGACAAGGCCGTGTGCTCTCCGACCACCAACGAGGCCGAGAAGCTGAACGAGGTGGGGTACCAGCTAGAACTTTGGGCCGATGAGCTTGAAGAGATCGAGAGCCGCCCAAGCCGAAAAGCATCGAAGCGCGGGCGTGAAGCCGAGGCGGAAAGAGCAAAATCCCGCGCTACGACAGGAGACGCTCGTACTCATTCCTGACGGTGCGATAGCACTCGCAAGAGGCAGCTTCTAAGCCCTGGCGGTCGATAATGGTGACTCGGCCATGTGAGTTGCGGATCAAGCCAGCGGTCTTTAGCGTGCCGACCGCGACGGTGACACCGGCCCGCCGTACCCCGAGCATCATCGACAGAAATTCGTGGCTGAGCGGCAACTCATCGCTCGTTGCGCGATCACGAGCCGTCAGCAACCACCGGGCGAGGCGCTCCGGCAAGGTGTGCCGCCCGTTGCACGCCGCCGATAACGAGACCTGAATGTGGAGCGCCTGAACATACCGCAGCAGCAGTGCCAAAAGGGTAGAACGACGGGTGACTTCCTCCCGGAATGCGCTTGCTTGCATCCGTAACGCTGAACCGGGAATCTGAACCATTGCTTCAAGGGGCGAGGATTCGGCACCAAGCAAGACTGGCACCCCGACAAATCCCTCGTTGCCGATCATCCCCACTTCGATCATGGTCCCGTTCTCCAGAGGCTGCACAAGGGAGACCATGCCCTGCTGGACGAAATAGACATGCTCTATGGAGGTGCCGGGCTTTGAGAGTGTCTGTTTGTGGGGGAGCGAAACGGGCTGAAAATGCGGCCTGAGAGGGTCGAGATTCTCCGCCGCCAACGCCACGAGGAGCCGATTTGAGATAGAGATCGTGGCAGGCATGTGCTCTTTCCGAAAATTCGGGCAAGAGCACTCGCATCTCCCAGCCGTCCGCGCCCAAGGGGCTGCCGCGGGCGATACTCAACAATATGGGCAGTCCACGCGTCGGTTACAAAAAGCGCGTTAGACAATTAACACGGGTATTAGACCTTGTGTCCAAAACCCGTCCATTTGTACGCTTATGTACCGACCTGACGGACGATTCTCAGCCAAATTCTTCTAAGTACCGCTGAGGAGCCGGTTCATGGTGATCGTAGAAATTGAAGAACCAGACGACATGACTCTTGGCAAGTGGTTTAGCGAGTTGCGCTCATGGTTCGACCATTATCATTGTCAGCCCACTTTATTTAATCAGTGCGAAAGAGTAATG